>CALWYQ010000156.1 GCA_944385815.1 uncultured Oscillospiraceae bacterium
TTTTTATATTGCTTTGCCAACGACGGCGGCGGTGTTTACGCCGGCCAATTCGGCAAGGACGCTCCGGCGGGTGACTATCCCGCAGAAGCAGCCGCGGTCGTCCACTATGGGCACAAAGTTCTGCTGCAGCAGCGCGTCGATAACCTCGTCGTCGCTCGCGGTGATGCCGAGCGGCGGGCAGAAATCACGCCGCACAAGGTCGGATATGCGGTAGCGCTCCTGATTTTTTATCGAGCAGTTACCGCAGGCAAGTATGTGCCTGAGGAAGTCCCCCTCAGTGATGCAGCCAATGTATTCGCCGTGCTCGCTGAGCACCGGTATGGCCGTATAGCCGTGGTGGCGCATGACCTCGAGCCCCTGACGGACGGTATCGTCCGCGCTTATATAGGCGGTCATGGCCTTGGGCGTAAGTATTTTAGGAATGTTCATAACTGACCTTCCTGACTAAATGTAATATTCGCCAGCTGCCGCACGTATAAAACACGCACCTCCCATCGCCGCGCGAGCAGAGGCATTACCTCATTCCTTATTTATAATAACCTATTATCAAGCTAAAAGCAAGGCGAAAAGTGTAACAGTTTCCAAATGAAATGTAAATTTACCATGACACGCTCCCTCAATTCCCGTCAAATGTGGAATAATGATGCCAGAGAATATGTGGAGGGCGGACTTTCGGCCGAAATAAAAGGAAAACCGCCCCCGGACCTGCCGGGGGCGGCGCGCGCTGCGGCTTACAGCGCGGTTATGCTGTCAAGAGCGCAGGCCTCAAGCGTGTCGCGCCTGGCGAGGACGCAGGCCGAGGCCCCGCCCGCTGCGGCGTCCAGCGCGTCGGCAAGGGCGGTGAAGCAGCTGCAGTCCGCGCCCAGCAGCTCACGCCGGCGCTCGCGGCGCAGCTCATCGCTTATGCCGCGGAAGTACAGCATGTCGGAGGTGCTGCCCTTCATGCGCGCCGTGAGCAGAGGCTCGGCCGAGGCGATGGCGCCGGTGATGAAGCTCGTGAGGTCGGCCCCGTCCGCGGCGAGACGGCGCAGGAACCCGGACGTGCCGGCGTAAACGCCGAGCGTGCGGGCCGCGTCGGGGTCGCGGAAGGAGTAGAAGCCGGCGAGGCCGGTGTCCCTCGTTATCATGCCCGTGCCGTAGGCGCCGCCCTGCACGCGCACGGCGTTCCAGAGATAGGAGAGCGAGACGGCCCTCGCAGCGGCCGGCCTGTCGCCGGCATAGGGCGCGGCGAGCGCCATGCCGAGGGCGGCGTAGCCCACGTCGCCCGGTATCTCAAGGCCCTCGCGGGCCTGCGGCCAGGGCCGTATGCCATCGCCGGTGAGCGCCTCGCGCTCGGGCAGGGAAGCTATAAGTTCCCTGAGCGCCGCGTCCACGCGCTCGCTGCGCTCGCCGGTGACGCTGACCGTCAGCGTCCGGCGATTGACGGAGGCCGTGAGCAGGCTGCTCAATTCGTTGGATAGCTCCGCCCAGGGCATGGAGTCCACAGCCTTGAGGAAGCGGTAGAATTCAACGCCGGTGGCGCATTCGTCGGCGCAGGAGGCCGCGGTTATGCGCGCCGCAACGCGGCTGACGGTGGTGTTGTGCCCGCCGGAAATAAGGCCCTGGAAGAGGTCCGTCCTCACCTGCCGCAGCACGTTGAGCGCCTCGCGCTCGCTGCCGAGGGAGGTGGTGCAGAGGACCTCGCCGAGCAGCCTGAGCGCCTCGGCGGCATTGGCCTCGAGTACGCTTACGGAGGCGGCGAGCTTGAGGGTATACGTCCCGTCAACCCTTGTGAGGCTGTTGAGGCTGAAATTCATGGAGCCGGTCAGGAGCTGCGCCATGCGCGAAATCTCCTCGGCGCTGTGCGCAGCGGTGCTCAATTTACCGAGCAGGGCGGTGACGGCGCTCAGGTGCGAAACCTGCGCGCAGCTCAGCGGCGTGACGTCGAAATAAAGCGTGATATAGCTTATGCCGCCAGCGGCAAGCTCATGCCGGAGCAGCGGGACGCCGGCGAGCTCGCCAACGGAGCAGGGGTAGGCCTCGGGCTCGGCGGAGAGGTCCTCAAGCCTGAGGCGCGGGATGCCTGCAAGGGCCTCGGGGCTGTCCTCGCTCTGCTGCCAGGTGTTGAGCCGCTCGCCGAAGGCCACAAGCCCGGCGCGCTCGGCCTCGCTCCAGCCCTCGCTTATGCGCTTGAGCCCGGCCTCGTCCCTCGCGGCGCGCTCAGCGCCCGCCTCGTGGGAGGGTACCATGATGACCTCACAGCTGTGCGGATTATTGAGCAGCACCTCGCGTATCAGCTGCTCAAAGTAGCCGGAGTCCATTCTGCTCTTCAGCACGTCAAAGAGCCGCCCGACCTCCAAATTGGCCTCGGGAGCGCCGTCGCGCATCCAGCTGTCGAGCACATTGAGGCCGAGCATCAGGCCCTGAGGCCAGCTGCCGTAGTCGCGCTCGCGCATCTGGAACTCGAGGTTCGCCATCGCGGCGGTCAGCCTGGCGCGGTCGAGCCCCTCGGAGGCGAGGCGGGTGAGCTCGGAAGTCAGTACATCACGGACGCGCTGAAGATTTTCCTCGCGCAGGTTGCGGACCTCAAGGCGCGCCCAGGGCTGCTGGACGCTGTCCCAGATCCAGAGCGTCACGGCCTCCGCAAGCCCCTCGTCGAGCACGGCGCGGGTGAGCGGGGCCTGGTTGTCGCCGCAGAGCACGGTCGCGAGCACCTGCATGGCCACAAGCTTTTCGCGCTCTGTGACGTTGCCGATAACGCGGCCGAGCAGCAGGCGGTAGCGCTCCTCGCAGGGCTCCTCGGGGGAGAGCTCGTACACCACGCGCGTTGTGCCCGCGGACACGGGCTTCTGCGGCGCGGGCGTCGCGATCCTCTCGCCGCGGGGCATGCCGCGCAGGTATTCTTCGTCCATTAATTTGAGCACGGCGTCTATATCAAGGTCGCCGTCGAGGTAGACATAGGCGTTGGACGGGGAGTAGCAGCGGCGGTGGGCGGCGATGAACTGTTCGTAAGTCAGCTCAGGGATGTGCTCGGGATGGCCGCCGGATTCATACCGGTAGGGGGTATCGGGGAAAAGCGCCCTCTGTGCGGCAAGGCTGGAGAGCTCGTCCACGTCCGCAAAAAGGCCGCGCATCTCATTGTAGACCACGCCCTTGCGGCTGACGGAGCCGTCGGTGGCAAACTCATAGTGCCAGCCCTCCTGGGCAAAAATCTCGCTCTTAGAGTAGATGAGCGGGTGGAAAACGGCGTCGAGGTAGACGCGGGTGAGGTTCATGAAGTCAACCGCGTTGCGGCTGGAAATGGGGTAGAAGGTGCGGTCGCTGAAGGTCATCGCGTTCAAAAACGTGTTCATCGAGCTCTTCATAAGCTCGACAAAGGGCTCCTTTATGGGGAAGCGGTCGGAGCCGCAGAGCACGGAGTGCTCAAGGATGTGGAATACGCCCGTGTCGTCGTCCGGCAGGGTTTTGAAGGCGATGCCGAAGGTCTTGTTTTCCTCAGGCCGCTTGAGCCAGACGGCCTCGAGCCCGGTGGCGTTGTGGCGGAACTGATACATGACCGCGCCAAGCTCGCGCAGCTGCTGCATCCTGATTACGGTAAAACCGTGAAGAGTGTTTCCGGTGAGCATTGCTTGCCTCCTTAGGACAGAATTTTGCTCTCAAGCGAGCGGCTTTGAGTACAGTTTAACCAGGCCGTGGAGGATATCCACGCAGACGTCCATGCCCTCGGCGGTGATGTGCTCATTCGCTCCGTGGTAGCAGTAGCCGCCGGTGCCGAGGTTGGGGCAGGGCAGGCCGCGCCAGGAGAGCTCCGCGCCGTCCGTGCCGCCGCGCACAAGGCGGATCCGCGGCTCAAGGCCGCAGCTGCGGATAACGGCGACGGCGTTATCGACGAGGTGCATGTTGTCCGGCACTATTTTGGAGACCATGTTGCGGTAGCCCTCCCTGAGGGTGAGGCTGACCGTGCCCTCGCCGTATTTGCTGTTGAGCGCCTCGGCGGCGCGGCGCATGGTATCCATGCGGAGGGCAAGTATGCCGGCGTCGTGGTCGCGGAGTATGTACCGCGCCTCGGCGCTGTCGCAGTTGCCCTTTACGGAGCTGAGGTGGTAGAAGCCCTCGCGGCCGCTTGTGAGCCTCGGCGTCTCCATGGGCGGGAGCAGGGAATTGAACTCCATGGCGAGCAGCGCGGCGTTTATCATAACGTCCTTGGCGGAGCCGGTGTGTACGCTCAGGCCGCGTATCTTCACGACGGCGGAGGCGGCGTTGAAGTTCTCATAGGAGAGCTCGCCCTCGGGGCCGCCGTCCACGGTGTAGGCAAAGTCCGCGCCAAAGCGCTCAAGGTCAAAGTCCGCCGTGCCGCGGCCCACCTCCTCGTCGGGCGTGAAGGCTATGGATATGGGCCCGTGCTCCTCGCCGGCGAGGCGCTCCACAAGGGTCATTATCTCGGCGATGCCGGCCTTGTCGTCCGCGCCGAGCAGGGTGTCGCCCGAGGCGGTGATAAGCGTGCGCCCCGCAAGGGTGCTCAGGTGCGGGAAATCCGACACGCGGAGCGTGCGGCCGCAGCCCAACTCAACGTCGCCGCCGGAGTAGTTCTCGATGACGCGCGGCTTTACGCCCTCGCCGGGGAAGTCGGCGACGGTGTCCATGTGCGCGATGAAGCCGAGCCGCGGCGCGCCCTCGCAGCCGGGCGTCGCCGGAAGGTGGGCGTAGACATAGCAGCTGTCCGAGCAGCAGGCGTCAACGACGCCGAGGCCGCGCAGCTCCTCCGTGAGCATGTGCGCGAGCGCGAACTGGCGCTCGGTGGTGGGCGAGGCCTCAACGTCCTCGGCGCTCGCCGTCGGGACGACGACGTATTTTAAAAGCCTTTCATAAGCACGCATAAACGCACCTCCAGAATGCACAGAAAATTAGCGAAGTAATTTTACCACGTCCTGTTGAAAAAATCCATACGCCAAAAGCAAAATGCCGTAAGAGCATAAAAAAGCGCCGGGGCAGGAGAACCCTGCCCCGGCGTGGTCGGAGTGGCGAGACTTGAACTCGCGGCCTCATGGTCCCGAACCATGCGCGCTACCATCTGCGCTACACCCCGGAAAGCTTTCTTATTATAAGGGCTGCGGGGGCGAATGTCAAGCAGTATTTTATGCGGCCGTTTTTAAAAGGGTATGCCCTGTGCGGAGGGCATACCCTTTTTCATTTTTCATTCACCGGACGGGGCTTACACGGTCTGCGCCTTTATGAGGTTGGTGCTGCCGGCGCGGCCTATCGGCACGCCGGCCGTTATGACCACCATGTCGCCGCTGCTGACCACGCCCTCCTTGAGCGAGGTCTGCACGCACATGGAAAAGAGCCTGTCGGTGGAGTCGACATAGCCGGCCAGGATGGGCGTGACGCCCCAGCTTATGGCCAGCTGACGGCGCGCGCGCTCGGTGGTGGTGATGCCTATGATCGGGCAGCCGGGGCGGAAGCGGGAGATCATGCGCGCGGTGTGCCCGGTCTGGCTCGGCGTGAGTATGGCGTCGGCGGCGAGGTCCATCGCGGTCTGACAGCAGGTGTGGGTGATGGCGTCGTTTATGGAGCGGCCGGGCGCGAACTGGAAGCTGCGGAAGCGGCCCCAGTAGTTCGTGGCGGCCTCGGCGGCGTTTATGGTGTCTACCATCGTATGCACGGCCTCAAGCGGGTACTTGCCGGAGGCGGTTTCGCCGGAGAGCATGACGCAGCTCGTGCCGTCAAAAACGGCGTTGGCGACGTCGCTGACCTCGGCGCGGGTGGGGCGCGGGTTGCGTATCATGGAGTCGAGCATCTGCGTGGCGGTGATGACGGGCTTGCCGGCCATGCTCGTCTCCTTTATCATGCGCTTTTGCAGTATTGGCACCTCATAGGCGGGTATCTCGACGCCGAGATCGCCGCGCGCGACCATAAGCCCGTCGCTCTCGGCGATGATCTCGCTGAGGTTGTCCACACCCTCGCGGTTTTCTATCTTGGAGATAATGCGTATGTTCTCCCCGCCGTACTCGTTGAGGCAGCGGCGTATATCCCGCACGTCCTCGGCCTTGCGGACAAAGCTCGCCGCAATGAAGTCAAAGTCCTGCTCAACGGCGAAGCGGAGGTCGTCGCGGTCCTTTTCGGTGAGGCTGGGCAGATGTATGTGCACGTCGGGGATGTTGATGGACTTGTGGTTGGAAAGCTGGCCGCCGGACCTGACCGTGCAGGCGATGTCCTGCCCGCTTATGGACTCGACCACCAGCTCTATGAGCCCGTCGTCGATGAGGACGCGGCAGCCGGGGACAAGCTCCTCGTGCAGGTTGTCATAGGAGACGGAGACTATCTCCTTCGTGCCGGGGACATCGCGCGTGGTGAGCGTGAAGCTGTCGCCCTCGGCCAGGTATATCGGGCCGTCGGCAAAGCTCCTGATGCGGATTTCGGGGCCCCTGGTGTCCAGTATCGTGGCCAGGGCGATGCCCAGCTCGTCGCGGACATGCTTGACCTTATTGAGCGTGGCAAGGTGCGTCTCGTGGGTGCCGTGCGAGAAGTTGAAGCGGGCGGCGTTCATGCCGGCCAGCATAAGCTCGCGCAGGGTCTCCTCATTGTCGACAGACGGGCCCATCGTGCAGATTATCTTTGTTTTCCTCAAAACCCTTACCTCCGATAAAAATGTTAAAACGTTGACAAATACGCGCCAAAATTTACGCAGTATAACTATAGCACAAATCCATCGCGCTTACAAGCCCTTCCGCGAAGCGAATATACCGCGGCTGCGGCGCGTATAATCAGAGGTATGAGGTACGAGAGCAAAAACGCGCGGTGGCTTACGGCCGCCGCGGCTTTCATATTGCTTACGGCGGCCAAGCTGCTCTGCCCGGACGGCACGGAGGAGGCGAGGCAGGCGCTGCGAACGGCGATATCGAGCGACTCGGACTATGTGGAGGCCTTCAGGAGCCTCGGCGAGGAGCTGCGCGCGGACGAGGACGTGGCGGAGGCGCTGCTGCGCCTGACCGGGCGGGGAAATGCGGAGGACATGCCCGCCTTTTATGAGCCGGGCAGCGAGCTCGCCGCCCTCCCGGAGGGCCTGCCGGAAGCGCCCGCCGTGACGCCTTCTCCATCGCCTTCTCCAACGCCGTCTCCGAGCCCGACGCCGTCCCCGAGCCCGACGCCGGAGCCGGTGCCGGAGGCGGTGGCGGCGTTTTTAAAGGCTCAGGAGCCCTACGCCGGCCTTGAGCTGCCGTCGAGCGTCAGCTACGCCTATCCCGAGCTGCCCTTTGACTACGTGAGCCCCGTCAGCGGCATGACGAGCAGCGGCTTCGGCTACAGGCAGCACCCGCTCAAAAACGAGGTGCTCTTCCACTACGGCACGGACTTCGCGGCCTGGACCGGCACGGAGATACTCGCCTTCGCTTCCGGGACCGTCGGCATGGTAGGCTGGGACGCGGGCTTCGGGAACTACATTATAATACTCCACCCCGGCGGCTGGCGCACCCTCTATGCCCACTGCTCGGAGGTGGACGTCTACGGCGGGCAGACCGTTTCGGCCGGGGAGCGCATAGGCCTTGTCGGCGCGACGGGGAACGTCACGGGCCCGCACCTGCACCTTGAGCTGACCTGCGACGGGGTCTATTTCAACCCGGAGTTCTATATCACATGAGGCGCCGCGTCGGTCTGAGCCCGGGAGGGGCGCTGCTGTTGGCGGCGCTGTACTTTGTGCTTACGGCGGAGGAGCTGGCGGCGCTGCTCGCGGCCGCCGCGGCGCATGAGGCCGGGCATATCCTTGCGATACGCCTGACCGGCGGGCGCGTGACGCGGCTCACGATAGGCGCGGCGGGCGCGGTGCTTGAGCGGAGGGGCTCCGGCGGGACGGCGGAGGAGATAGCCTGCGCGCTCGCGGGGCCGGCGGCGGGGCTGCTCTACGCCTTTGCGGCGGCGGGGCCCTGGCCGCTGAGCGCGGGGCTGAGCGCGGCGCTCTCGGCCTTCAATATGCTGCCGGCCCTGCCGCTTGACGGGGGAAGGGCTCTTGCCGCCGCGGCGGGGGAGAGGGCTGCGGCGGCCTGCTCGCTGCTGGCCTCCGCCGCGGTGCTGCTCTTAGGCGTCATACTCTGTGCCGGGGGCTATGGCTTTGCGGCCCTCGCGGCCGGCGCGGCGCTCTGCGCGGCGCAGCCTGGCAGGGGGAGCTTGTAATATCCGGCGCAATCGTGTATACTTACAGAGTATTCTGAGATAAAGAGGTAGTGCAATGGACAAGCGCCTCAGACGGATACTTCCGACTGTGCAAAAGCCCGCCAGATACACAGGCGGCGAGTATAACGAGATAGTAAAGGACAAGGCCTCGGTAAAGCTCCGCATGGCCTTCTGCTTCCCGGACGTGTACGAGATAGGCATGTCGAACCTCGGCATGCGCATCCTCTACGGCTGCATCAACGAGGTGCCGGAGTACGCCTGCGAGCGCGTTTTCGCGCCCTGGGGGGACATGGCGGAGGCCATGCGCCGGGAGAACATCCCGCTATACGCCCTCGAGAGCGGCGACCCGGTGAGCGAATTCGACGTCATAGGCTTTTCGCTCGGCTATGAGATGGCCTACCCGACGGTGCTCGACATGCTCGACATGGCCGGCATACCGCTCAGGAGCAGCGAGCGCACCGGGCTGACGCCGCTGGTTTTCGCGGGGGGCACGAGCATGTGCAACCCCGAGCCCATGGCCCCGTTCATGGACCTGATGGCCATCGGCGAGGGCGAGGAGCTGGACATTGAGCTGCTGCGCCTCTTTGAAAAGGCGCGGGACGCCGGCTGGAGCAAGGCGGAATTCCTCCGCGAGGCCGCAAGTATACCCGGCATCTATGTCCCGAGCCTCTATGAGCCCGTCTACAAGGCGGACGGCACGCTCGCGGAGCTCAGGCCGCTGCCCGGCGCGCCCGAGACGGTCACGAAGCGCATAGTCGCCGACCTTGACAAGAGCTATTTCCCGACAAAGCCCATAGTCCCGAGCACGGAGATAGTGCATGACCGCGTCAACGTGGAGCTCTTCCGCGGCTGCGTGCGCGGCTGCCGCTTCTGCCAGGCCGGCTATGCCTACAGGCCGATACGCGCGCGCAGCCCGGAGACGGTAATTTCCCAGGGCATAGAGAGCATAAGGAACACCGGCTGCCAGGAGGCCACGCTGCTGAGCCTCTCGAGCAGCGACTACCGCTATTTGAGCGAGGCCTGCGACGGGCTTTTGGAGTATTGCGAGCCGCGCAGCGTCAGCCTGTCCCTGCCCAGCCTGAGGGCGGACAACTTTTCAATGGAGCTCATGAGCCGCCTGCAGAAGGTCAGGAGGGGCGGCCTCACCTTTGCACCCGAGGCCGGGACGCAGAGGCTGCGCGACGTGATAAACAAGAACGTCACCGAGGAAGAGCTGCTGAACACCTGCCGCATAGCCTTTGAGGGCGGCTGGAACGGAATAAAGCTCTATTTCATGCTCGGCCTGCCCACGGAGACGGACGAGGACGTCCTCGGCATCGCCGGGCTTGCGGACAAGGTGCTGCACACCTGGAGGAAGTATTCGCCGAACAGGCAGCGCGGCGTGCGCATAACCGTGTCCACAAGCTGCTTTATCCCCAAGCCGCACAGCCCCTTCCAGTGGGAGGCCCAGGTCTCCATGGACGAGTACCGCCGCCGCGTGAACCTGCTGAGGGGCGCAATTACGGCAAGGAGCATCCAGTACAACTGGCACGACGCGTCCACGAGCTTTGTAGAGGCCGTGCTGAGCCGGGGCGACAGGCGCGTGGCGGACGCCATAGAGTGCGCGCACAAAATGGGCGCGCGCATGGAGGCCTGGAGCGATTACTTTGACTTTAAGCGCTGGCTCGCCGCCTTTGACGCCGCCGGCATAGACCCCGCGTTTTACGCCTCGCGCGAGCGGGCGGAGGACGAGGTCCTGCCGTGGTGCCGCGTGAGCATGGGCGTAAAGGCCGGCCTGCTGCTCCGCGAGCGGCACAGGGCCTATGAGGCGCGCCTGAGCCCGGACTGCCGGGCGCAGTGCTCCGCCTGCGGCGCGCTCGAGCTGCTGCCTGAGGGGGTGAAGTGCGATGGATAAGCTGAGGCTGCGTTTTGAAAAAACCGGCAAGGCCGCGTACATAAGCCACCTTGACCTGCTGCATGTGGTGCAGCGCGCGTTCCTGCGCGCGGGCACGCCGCTCAAATACTCCGAGGGCTTCAACCCGCACGCGATAATCTCCATCTGCGTGCCGCTCTCCGTCGGCATGGAGAGCCTCTGCGAGCTTATGGACTTCCGCGTGACGCGGGAAATTGACCTCGCGGCCCTGCCGGGCGAGCTCAACGCCGTCTCGCCCGAGGGGATACGCTTTATTGAGTGCTATGAGCCGCAGCGCAAGGCCGCGGAGATAAAATGGCTGCGCTGCGAGGGTGTGTACGAGTACGACGCCCTCGCGCCAGAAATAAGCGAGCTCGACGCGTTCTACCGCCGCGGGAGCATACCCGTTACCCGGCGTACCAAGCGCGGCGAGGGCGTGCTGGAGCTCGCGGGGAACGTGCGGGACTTTGAGCTTGAGCGCTGCGAGGCCGGCGTGAGGCTCGGATGCACTGTCTCCGCGCAGGAGCCGGCGGTGAACCCCGAGCTGCTTGTAAAGGCGCTCGCCCAGCTCGCCCCGGAGCTCGGCCCGGATTTTGCAAGCTGGAAGCGGCTCGGTTTTTACGGCAGTGACATGACGGCGTTCCGCTGAGCGCCGCAGAACGGGAGTGATAAGATGACAGACAGGGAAGGAAACGCGAGGACGGCCGTTATCGGCTTCATGGGGGCCCGGGGCGCCGGGATTACGTCCCTGCTCGGCTTTATCGGCGGGATGGCCGCCAGAGCCGGGGCGGGGCGGGCTGACGCGCGCGGATGCGTCGTGTCCATTAACGGGGTGACGCTGGACATGCGCGAGTACCACTTGGGGGACCTGGGCGGAGGCCCGCTGAAGGCCGACCAGTGGTACTTTGTAGCGGACGCGGAGTCGCCCGGGCTGGACGCGGATTTCCGAGGCTCGGGGATAGGCCGCTTTGAGGGCGTGTTCATCAACAAGTGCGATCTCATAGACTTTGACGACGAGCTCATAGACCTCGCAATGATAGAGACCTGCGGCTGCCTGAATGCGGGCGGGCTCAAGACGCGCGATACCCCGATGATAGCCGGCTCCGTCAGCTGGGCCGCGAAGGGCGAGCGCGCCGGCGGCGTGAACTCCATAGCCGAGCTTTTGAACAGCATAGCCGCGCGCATCTGAGCAGACGGACGGAGGATGACGAATGAAAGCCATAGTCGTATATTTTTCCCGCTCCGGCGTGACCCGGGCTGCCGCGGAATACATCGCCGGGCGGCTGGGCGCGGATATATTTGAGATAGAGGCCGCGGAGCCGTATCCGGCGGAGTTCCGCCCCACGGTGCAGCGGGCGCTCAGGGAGATACAGGACGGCCTGCGCGTGGAGCTCGCCGCCATGCCCGACGTCTCGGGCTGTGAGCTGGTCGTAATAGGCTCGCCCACCTGGTGCGGCACCTTTGCTCCGCCGGCCGCGTCCTTCATCGCGGCCGCCCCGCTCGAGGGGAAGCGCGTGGGCATATTCTGCACCAGCGGCGGCAGCGGCCTTGCCAACATGCCGCGCGACGCAAGGCGCCTCGCGCCGGGCGCCGATTTTGCCGCGCCGCTCGCGCTCTCCGGCGCCGGGGAAACCGCCGCGATGGACGAGTGGTGCGCGGAAATCGTAAAATAAGCCGCAGGGCGCGGAAAATGCGCCGGAGAGGCAAATTTCCTCTTGCAATCTCCTGGCGCATGTGGTAATATACTTTAGCTTGCGCAATGCGCATAATCAGGATGGTCCTCTGCCGATGCTTTTACCCGCCGGTCACGAACGTCCGTACTGAAAGAGGGATACAAAATGGATCTGGTCAAAACCCTGACCGAGAAGTACATGAAGCCCGAGCTGCCCGAGATGAACGTCGGCGACACCGTCCGTGTCACCGTCCGCGTCAAGGAGGGCAACCGTGTCCGCAACCAGGCCTTCGACGGCACCATCATTGCCAAGAAGCACGGCGGCATCAACGAGACCATCACCGTGCGCCGCATCAGCTATGGCGTCGGCTGCGAGAAGGTCTTCCCGGTTCATTCCCCCACGATCGTCTCTGTCGAGACCCTGCGCCGCGGCAAGGTCCGCCGCGCCAAGCTTTACTACCTGCGCGACCGCGTGGGCAAGAAGGCCAAGGTCAAGGAGCGCATCTGACAAACAGGAACGCAAAACCCGCCGGTTGCATACGGCGGGTTTTTGCGTAGCCGGACGCGGGATAATTTTTGCTTGCCACGGGGCGCTGCTGATTGTATAATGAGAAGAACAGCTTTTTTAACGAGGTAATGGCATGAACGAAACCACTGTGCCCGTAAAGGGCTCCCAGCCGGAGCGCAGCGCGCGGCGGGACATATATGACTGGCTGCAGTGCATGGTCGTTGCGATAATCGTCTGTGTGCTGCTGTTTTCCTTCGCGGTGCGGCTTGTCGACGTCGTCGGCAGCAGCATGTACCCCACGCTTGAGGACGGGGACAAGATAATCGTATCAAACCTCTTCTACACGCCAAAGCAGGGCGACATCATCGTTTTCCGCAAGGACGAGTACCGCCCCCAGCCGCTTGTAAAGCGCGTAATAGCCACCGAGGGGCAGATTGTGGACATCGACTTCAACAAGGGCATAGTCTATGTTGACGGCGAGCCGCTTGACGAGCCCTATACCGCCGAGCCGACGCTTGAGCAGCAGGACTTTTCCGGGCCCATAGAGGTCGATGAGGGCTGCGTCTTTGTCATGGGCGACAACCGGAACCACTCTACCGACAGCCGCGACGCGCGCATAGACTGCGTGGACGTACGGTGCATAATGGGCAAGGTGTACTTCACCGTGTTCCCGCTTAAAAACCTTGGGAGCGTGTACAGATAATGGGCGATAACGGCCTTGAAAAGCTTAATATCCAGTGGTTCCCCGGCCATATGACCAAGGCCGGGCGCATGATAAGCGCCAACGTTTCCAATGTTGACGCCGTCTGCGAGCTGCTGGACGCGCGCATACCGCTCGCGAGCCGCAACCCGGATATAGACAGCCTTGCCGCCGGGAAGCCGCGCCTTGTCCTTTTAAACCGCGCCGACCTCGCCGACCCGGGCGCGACGGCGCTCTGGAAGGGCTGGTTCGCGCGGCGCGGCCTCGCCGTGCTCGAGACGGACTCGCGCTCCGGCAGGGGCGTCAACGGCTTTGCGCCGGCGGTGCGCTCGCTGTTGGCGGAGCTTTTGAGCCAGCGCGCGGCGAAGGGCCAGGTCACAAGGGCCCTGCGCGTCATGGTGCTCGGCATACCCAACGTGGGCAAGAGCACCTTTATCAACCGCGTGGCCGGGAAAAAGGCCGCCGCCGTTTCGGACAGGCCCGGCGTCACCCGCGGGCGGCAGTGGATAACGGTGGACAGGGGCCTCGAGCTCCTGGACACGCCGGGCATACTCTGGCCGCGCTTTGATTCGCAGGAGGTGGGCGAGCTCCTGGCCGTCACCGGCGCGATAAAGGACGACGTGCTCGACCGCGAGACCCTCGCGGCGAACTTCCTTGTCCGCCTCGCCGCGCTCTACCCGGAGGCGATAAGGCAGCGCTACAAGCTCGACCCCGGCGCCGGGCTCGCCGGCTGGGAGCTGCTTGAGCAGGCGGCAAAAAACCGCGGCTTCCTCGCGGGCCGGGGCGAATACGACACCGAGCGCATGAGCGCCGTGCTCCTTGACGAGTTCAGGGGCGGGAAGCTGGGGCGCATTACCCTCGAGCGCCCGCCGGAGGACGGCGGATGAGCGCGCTCTACGAGCTTGAGGACGCGCTGCATGACGCGGGCGCCGGGCTTATCTGCGGCGTGGACGAGGCCGGGCGCGGCCCGCTCGCGGGGCCGGTGTGCGCCGCGGCGGTGGTTTTGCCGCGCGGGGTTGAGATAGCCGGCCTCAACGACTCAAAAAAGCTCAGCGAAAAGCGCCGCGAGGCGCTCTACGGCGAAATAACCCATAAGGCTCTGCACTGGGCCGCGGCCTTCGCGGAGGTGCGGGAGATCGAGGAGCTCAACATCCTCGGCGCGACCTACCTCGCCATGAACCGCGCCATTGCGGCGCTGGGCGCGGACATGGAGCTTGCGCTCATAGACGGCAACCGCGCCGCGGGCATAGAATACCCCTGCCGCACGATAGTCGGCGGGGACGGGAAATGCGCCTCCATAGCCGCGGCGAGCATAATAGCCAAGGTCACGAGGGACAGGTATATGCGCGCGCTTGAGGAAAAATACCCCGGCTACGGCTTTGCGCGGCACAAGGGCTACGGCACCGCCGCCCACTATGCGGCGATACGCGCCCTCGGGCCCTGCGCGGAGCACAGGCCGTCGTTTTTGAGGAAGATGCACTGATGCGCTCAGGCAGGCTTACCGGCCGGGAGGCCGAGGAGCTCTGCGCCGGCTACCTCCGGGGCAAGGGCTATACGATATTGGAGAGAAACTATGTCTGCCGCGGCGGCGAGCTCGACATAGTCGCCGAGCAGCCCGGGAATACGGGGCTCAGGCGGATGCTTCTTGGCTCGGGCCAGGGCTATCTTGTCTTTGTCGAGGTCAAGTACCGCTCCGGGGACATGTACGAGCCGCGCGAGGCCGTCGGCTACCGCAAGCAGCAGCGGCTCAGGCTCGCCGCGCAGGCGTGGATAGCCGAGCACGGTATGCGCTACCAGCCGCGCTTCGACGTAATTGAGGTAAGGACAGAGGGCGGCGAGCCGCGCTTCAACCACTTTGAAAACGCTTTTTGACAGGTGATAGGCATGAAATACTTCAGCACCCGCTCCGATTCGGAGCCCATATCCGCCGCCGAGGCCATAATCCGCGGCCTCGCGCCCGACGGCGGGCTCTATGTGCCGGAGAGCTTCCCGCAGATCTCCGCCGGGGAGCTTGCCGGGCTCTGCGCGCTCGACTACCGCGGCAGGGCCGCGCGCATAATGGCGCCCTACCTTGAGGAGTTTGACGCCGGCGAGGTTGCCGCGCTCTGCGAGGCCGCCTACGGAGATAACTTCGATACGCCGGAGATCGCGCCGCTGCGCTTTACGGACGAGGCGACGGCCTATCTCGAGCTCTGGCACGGGCCCACGAGCGCCTTTAAGGACATGGCGCTGCAGATGCTGCCGCGCCTTCTGACCGCGTCGCTCAAAAAGCGCGGCGTGGATAAGGGCGTGTGCATACTTGTCGCCACCAGCGGCGACACAGGCAAGGCCGCGCTTGAGGGCTTCGCCGGGGTGCCGGGGACGAGGATAATGGTCTTTTACCCGCGCGACGGCGTGAGCGCCGTACAGCGGCTGCAAATGGTCACACAGGGCGGCGATAACGTTGGCGTCTGCGCCGTGGAGGGGAACTTTGACGACGCGCAGGCCGGGGTAAAGCGCATCTTCTCCGACGCCGGCTTCGCCGCGGAGCTCGGCGCGAGGGGCTGGTTCCTGTCCTCAGCGAACTCCATAAACTGGGGGCGTCTGCTCCCGCAGATCGCCTATTACTTCTCCGCCTACTGCGACGCCGTGAACGCCGGCGCGCTTAAAATGGGAGAGAGGCTCAATTTCTGCGTGCCTACCGGCAACTTCGGCGACATACTCGCCGGCTGGTTTGCCGGGCGCATGGGCCTGCCCGTCGGGAGGCTCATCTGCGCGAGCAACGAAAACCGCGTGCTGACCGACTTTTTCGAGACCGGCGTATATGACAGGCGGCGCGAGTTCCATCTCACGAGCAGCCCGAGCATGGACATACTTGTCTCGAGCAACCTCGAGCGCCTGCTCTATTACCTCACGGGCAGCTGCGGCGACGCGGCGCGCTGGATGCGCTCCCTCGGCGAGACCGGGGCCTACGACATAGGGCCCGACTGCCTTGCGAAGCTCCGCGCGGAGTTTTCCGCCGGCAGCTGCGGCGACAGGGCCGCGGCGGAGGAGATAGCGCGGGTCTGGCGGGAGAGCGGCTGCCTTATCGACACGCACACCGCCGTCGCGAGCGCCGTCCTGCGCGAATACCGGGCCGGCACGGGCGACACCGCCCCGGCCGTCGTTGTCTCCACCGCGAGCCCGTACAAGTTCTGCCCGAGCGTGCTCGGCGCGCTGGGGCTTGAGCCCAAGGCCGACCCCTTCGAGTGCCTGGCGCAGCTTGAGGAGGAGACCGGGACAAGGGCTCCTGCCGGCCTCGCCGGGCTGCGCGGCAGGGCCGAGCGCTTTTCCGGCTGCGCCGCGCCGGAGGATATGAAGGCCGCCGTGGCCGCCTTTTTGGAGTGATATGGCGCTTTACGCAATAGGCGACCTGCACCTCTCCCTCGGCTCGGACAAGCCCATGGACGTCTTTGGCGGGCGCTGGGCCGGATATGTGGACAAGCTTTCAGCGGGCTTTTCCGGGCTCGGGCCGGAGGACACCACGGTGCTCTGCGGCGACCTGAGCTGGGGCATGTCCCTCGAGGGCGCAAAGGAGGACTTCCTGTTCATAGACCGCCTGCCGGGCCGCAAGATAATAGTCAAGGGCAACCACGACTACTGGTGGAGCACCGCGTCCAAGGCCTATAAGTTCTTTGAGGCCAACGGCATGGGCAGCATGGAGATACTCAACAACAACTGCCTCCTGTACGGCGAGCTCGCCCTCTGCGGCACAAGGGGCTGGTTCTATGAGGAGGAGCGCAGCGCCGAGCACGACAAAAAGATAATGCTCCGGGAGATCCTGCGCTTAGAGGCCTCGCTCAGGGCGGCGGGGGAGAGGGAGAAGATAGTTTTTCTGCACTACCCGCCTAAATACATGGGCTATGAGTGCCGGGAGATACTCGAGCTCTTTGAAAAATACGCCGTGCGCGAGTGCTTTTACGGCCATATCCACGGCAAGGGCTGCGCCGCGGCCTTTGAGGGGACGCTCCGCGGGACGAAATACCGGCTTGTCAGCGCCGACCACGTAGGCTTCACGCCGGTCAAAATAAGAGATTAAAGCAAAATGATTGCTTTTGTCCGCGCAATCTGCTATAATGCTTGCGCGTAAAATTGTTTTAAGTTTTTTACCGATAAATATCTTAGGAGGAATCCGCCACATGCTCGTCAAGAACGTAGAAAAGAAAGACAACAACACCGCCATCTTCCAGGTAGAAATAGACGCCGCCGCCTTTGATGACGCCGTCAACAAGGCCTACAGGAAGCTCAAGAGCAGCATATTCGTACCCGGCTTCCGCAAGGGCAAGGCTCCGCGCGCGGTAGTCGAGGGCATGTACGGCCGCGACATTTTCCATGAGGACGCCGTTGAGCTCCTCGCGCCCGAGGCCTTTGAGTTCGCCGTCGGCGAGGAAAAGTTGGAGACCGTGGGCGCTCCCTCCGTCGCCGACTTCAGCGTGGACGAGAACAGGGCCTGCACCATCACCTTTACCACCGACCTCTACCCGGTTGTGACCCTCGGCGAGTACAAGGGCATCGAGGCCCCCTATGCCGAGCCCGCCGTCACCGATGAGGAGATAGAGCAGCAGCTGGAGGCCATCCGCAAGCGCAACGCCCGCTTCATCGACGTAGAGCGCCCCGTGCAGGACGGCGACACCATCGTTTTTGACTTTGAGGGCTTTGTGGACGGCGTTGCCTTTGAGGGCGGCAAGGCCGAGAACTACACCCTCGAGATAGGCTCCGGCGCGTTCATCCCCGGCTTTGAGGAGCAGCTTGTCGGCATGGAGGCCGGGAAGGACGGCGAGGTCCACGTGACCTTCCCCGAGCAGTACACCGAGAGCCTCGCCGGTAAGGACGCCACCTTCAAGGTGAAGATACACACCGTCCGCGAGCCGCAGCTGCCTGAGCTCGACGACGAGTTCGCCAAGGACGTCAGCGATTTTGACACCCTCGACGAGTACAGGGCCGACCTCAGGGCCAAAACCCTCGCCCAGAAAACCGAGGCCGCCGACAACGAGTTCCACAACGCCGTCGTCACGAAGGCCGTCGCCAACATGACCGTCACCGTGCCGAACAGCATGATAAGCGAAAAGACCGACGAGTTCCTCATGAACTACGCCGACTCCATGGGCGCGCGCGGCATGAAGAAGGCCGACGTGCTCAACGCCATCGGCCTCACCGAGGAGGCCTTCAGCACCATGATGCGCCCCTCCGCCGAGCAGCAGGTCAAGGCCGAGCTCCTGCTCGACGCCGTCGCGAAGGCCGAGGGCATCGAGGCCACCGACGAGGACAAGGAGAGCTTCTACAGCCGCATAGCGTCCGATTACGGCGAGGACGCCGAGAAGATAAAGGGCATGATCGACGAGACCCTTATGGTGCAGGACATCGTCCGCCGCAAGGCCGCCGAGGTCATGTATGAGAGCGCCGTAAAGACCGAGCCCAAGCCGGCCGAGGAGAGCGAGGAGGCCCAGGCCGACTCTCCCGCCGAGGAAAACAGCGCGGAATAAGCCGCGGTTAATCCCTCCAAAAACCGGTTAAGCTCATTTAGGCAGTATATTAATCCAAGGAGGAACATAATAAATGAGTTTAGTACCGTATGTAGTAGAGCAGACCTCGCGCGGCGAGCGCTCCTACGACATTTTTTCCCGCCTGCTCAACGACCGCATTGTGATGCTCAGCGAGGAGGTCAACGCCACCACCGCGAGCCTCATCGTGGCGCAGCTGCTGTATCTTGAGGCGCAGGACCCGGACAAGGACATCCAGTTCTATATAAACAGCCCCGGCGGCTCCGTCACCGACGGCATGGCGATTTACGACACCATGCAGTACATCAAGTGCGACGTATCCACCATCTGCATCGGCATGGCCGCGAGCATGGGCGCCTTCCTGCTCTCGAGCGGCACTAAGGGCAAGCGCCTTGCCCTGCCCAACGCGGAAATAATGATACATCAGCCGAGCGGCGGCACCAGGGGCCAGGCCAGCGACATCAAGATCCAGGCCGAGTGGATGCTCCGTACCCGCGAAAAGCTCAACCGCATCCTCGCCGGGAACACCGGCAAGAGCATTGAGCAGATAGCGATAGACACCGAGCGCGACAATTTTATGCCCGCCGAGGAAGCCGTGAAGTACGGCCTCATCGATAAGGTCATCTATAAGCGCTGAACTTCAGCCTCCCCTCCCGGCTCCGCGCCGGGAGGCTTGGGAAAGGTGTAATTTATGGCAAGAAGCGACGATAGAAAGTCAATACGCTGCTCCTTCTGCGGCAAGCCGCAGGGTATGGTCAACCGGCTTATCGCCGGGCAGGACGCCTATATCTGCGACGAGTGCGTGCGCCTGTGCATGAACATCATGGGCGAGATGGACACCCCGGCGCCGGAGGAGAGCCCGAAAAACGCCGGCATGGACCTCGGCGCGCTGCCCAAGCCCGCCGAGATACGCGCCCGGCTGGACGACTACATTATCGGCCAGGATAAGGCCAAGATCGTCCTGAGCGTCGCGGTGTACAACCACTACAAGCGCATCATGCGCCAGGAGAAGAACGACGTGGAGCTGCAGAAGAGCAATATCCTGCTCATAGGCCCCACGGGCTCCGGCAAGACCCTCTTTGCGCAGACCCTTGCAAGGATGCTCCAGGTGCCTTTCGCCATAGCGGACGCCACAACGCTTACCGAGGCCGGCTACGTCGGCGAGGATGTGGAGAACATCCTGCTCAAGCTGCTCCAGGCCGCCGACTTCGACGTGGAGCGGGCCGAGCGCGGGATTATCTACATCGACGAAATTGACAAGATTGCCCGCAAGAGCGAAAATACCTCCATCACCCGCGACGTCTCCGGCGAGGGCGTGCAGCAGGCGCTGCTGAAGCTCCTTGAGGGCACGGTGGCCTCCGTCCCGCCCCAGGGCGGCAGGAAGCACCCGCATCAGGAGTTCATCCACGTTGACACCACGAATATCCTCTTCATCTGCGGCGGCGCCTTCGACGGGCTCGACAAGATAATCGAGCGCCGCACCGACCGCAGGAGCCTCGGCTTCGGCGCTGAGATAAAGTCCTCCGCCGAGCGCGACGTGGGCGAGCTGATGAGCGAGGTGCAGAGCCACGACCTCCTGAAGTTCGGCATAATCCCCGAGCTCATAGGCCGCCTGCCCGTGGTCACGAGCCTCGCGAGCCTCAAGCGCGGCGACCTTGTGCGCATACTCACCGAGCCGAAGAACGCCATGACCAAGCAGTATAAGGTCCTGCTCGACTATGACGGCGTTGACCTCGAGTTTGAGAGCGAGGCGCTTGACGCGATAGCCGACCGGGCCATAGAGCTGAAGATCGGCGCGCGCGGCCTGCGCAGCGTAATGGAGAAGGTTATGACGGGCATAATGTATAAGGTGCCCTCTGACCCGAGCATAGAAAAGGTCATCGTTACGGCGGACTCCGTCAGGAACGACACCGAGCCGCTTGTCATCCACCGGCAGCAGCCGGGCGAGACAGCGAGCTGAAGAAACGGATATTAAACTGGGGGACGAAAGCTTTTTCGTCCCCCGTGCGTCTATACGCCTCCGTAAGAAAGGAGCGCAAAATGAACGAAAACGAATTCAACGCGCCGAGGACCATGCCGGTGCTCCCGCTCAGGGGGCTTTCGGTGTTCCCGGGGATGCTGCTCAACTTTGACGTTGAGCGTCCAATGAGCCTCGCCGCGCTCAATGTGGCCATGAGCGACGACCGGGTGATCTTCCTCACCGCTCAGAGGGACATGACCTGCGACGTCCCGGCGCTGGAGGACCTCTACGCCGTCGGCACCGCCTGCCGCGTGCGGCAGCTGCTGCGCCAGCCGGGCGGCAAGACCATCCGCGTCATGGTGGAGGGCTTTGCCCGCGGGAGGATAACGGGCGTCATCTCCGACTCGCCCTGCCTGTACGCCGAGGTCGAGCCGGTGCCGGACATAGAGGAGAAGGTCACCGTGCGCACGGAGGCGCTCTGCCGCCGCTGCATAGGCCTCTTCGGCCAGTACACGGAAAACGGCGGCGGAAGCCCCACCGAGGCGCTTATAGGCCTGGCCGCGAGCCGCGATCCCAACTATATCGTCAACTACATCTCGCAGAACGTGTTCCTCAAGCCGGAGGAGAAGCAGGCGCTGCTGGAGGAGCTGCGGCCGAGCCGCCGCCTCGCGCGCCTGAGCGGCTACCTGACGCGGGAGATAACCCTGCTCGGCATAGAGAAGGACATAAACGAGAGCACGCAGGAGGCCATGAGCCGCAACCAGCGGGAATACTACCTGCGCGAGCAGCTCAAGGTCATACAGGGCGAGCTCGGCGAGGACGACGGCCCGCGCGAGCTTGACGAGTACCGCGAGAAGATAGAGGCCCTCGGCCTTGACGAGGAGGTCGAGGCCAAGCTGCTCAAGGAGGTCTCGCGCCTGCAGCGCCAGCCCTTCGGCTCCGCCGAGGCCAGCGTCATCCGCGGCTACCTCGACACCTGCCTCGAGATACCCTGGAACACCTACAGCAAGGAGACGCTCGACGTTAAAAAGGCGCAGAAGATACTCGACGACGACCACTTCGGCCTTGAGAAGGTCAAGGAGCGCATAATCGAGTTCCTTGCCGTGCGCAGGCTGGCGCCGGACATCAAGGGGACGGTGCTCTGCCTTGTCGGCCCTCCGGGCACCGGCAAGACGAGCATAGCCATGAGCATAGCCCGCGCCATGAACCGCAAGCTGAGCCACGTCGCCCTCGGCGGCGTGCACGATGAGGCCGAGATACGCGGCCACCGCAAGACCTATATAGGCGCCATGCCCGGCAGGCTTGTAAGCGGGCTCATACAGGCCGGGAGCATGAACCCGGTAATGGTGCTCGACGAGATTGACAAGCTCGGCTCCGATTACCGCGGCGACCCCTCGAGCGCGCTGCTTGAAGCGCTCGACGGCGAGCAGAACGGCAGGTTCCGCGATAATTACATGGAGATACCCATAGACCTCAGCGGCGTGTTCTTTATCACCACGGCCAACACGACCTCGACCATCCCCCGCCCGCTGCTCGACCGCATGGAGGTCATCGAGCTCACGAGCTACACCGACGAGGAGAAGCTCATGATAGCCAAACGCCACCTGCTGCCCAAGCAGCGCCGGCGTCACGGCCTTAACGGCAGCACCCTGCGCGTGAGCGACGAGGCCATACGCGAGATAATCGCGCTCTATACCCGTGAAAGCGGCGTAAGGCTGCTCGAGCGGGAGCTGGCCGCGCTCTGCCGCAAGTGCGCCGCCGGGATAGCCCGCGGCGAGTTCAAGAGCCTGAGCGTCCGCGCAGACTCCCTCGAGAGGCTGCTCGGCCCGGCCAAGTTCAAGCCCGACGCGCTTTCGCGGCGCGACGAGGTGGGCCTTGTCCACGGCCTGGCCTGGACGGCTGTCGGCGGCGAGGTGCTGGACGTGGAGGTAGGCGTCGTAGAGGGCGGCGGCAGGCTCGAGCTCACCGGCAACCTCGGCGACGTTATGAAGGAGAGCTGCAAGGCGGCCATTACCTATATCCGCTCGAGGGCCGCAAGGCTCAGCATAGACAGCGAGTTCTACAAAAACCGGGATATCCACATCCACTTCCCCGAGGGGGCCGTGCCTAAGGACGGGCCGAGCGCGGGCATAACCATATGCATCGCCGTCATATCCGCGCTGACGGGCCGCCCCGTGCGGCACGACCTCGCCATGACGGGCGAGATAACCCTGCGCGGGCGGATCCTGCCGATTGGCGGCCTGAAGGAAAAGACCATGGCGGCGCTCAGGGCCGGCATGAGCACGGTCATTATCCCCGCCGGGAACGAGCCGGACCTGGAGGAGATAGACCAGACCGTGCGCCGCGGCCTCAGATTCATAACCGCCGACCACATCGACGCCATCCTCGACGCCGCGCTTGTGCGCCTCGAGCCCGCGCCTGCGCTGCCCGCCGCGGTCATCCCGGCGAAGCAGGCCGGCGCGGAGGCCGGGGCGAGAATAGGACAGTGACATGGCAATCAACCTGAACCGTGCGGAATTTGTCCGCTCCGCCGCCTCCGAGCGGGACTTTATACGGGACGGCCGGCCGCAGATAGTTTTCGCCGGCAAGAGCAACGTCGGCAAGAGCTCGGTGATAAACCGGCTCTTGAACCGCAAAAACTTTGCCCGCGTCGGCTCGCAGCCCGGCAAGACCGTCCACGTGAACTACTTTGACATAGACGGCGCGTGCTGGTTTGTTGACCTGCCGGGCTACGGCTATGCCGCGGTGAGCAAGGCCGAGCGCGAGCGCTGGGCAAGGCTCATGGAGAGCTACTTCGCCGAAAGCGGCAGGATAAGCCTCGGCGTGCACATAGTTGACGCGAGGCACAAGCCCACGGGCGACGACGTAACGATGGCCGAGTGGTTCAAGGCCTCGGGGCGGGACTTTGTGCTCGCGGCGAACAAGACGGATAAGATATCCAAAACCGCCGCCGGGGAGAACATGGCCCTGATACGCGAGACCCTCGCCATGCCGGAGAGCGTCAGGATAATCCCCTTTTCGGCCGAAAAGGGCACGGGGAGGAACGAGCTGCTCTCGGAGATACTCGCCCGCATATGAAATTAACGGACGGTGCTGCCTGCGCCGTCCAAATTTTATTCTTATCTTGTTTTTATGCGGCGAAGTTGGTATAATCTACTTTGAGGTGTAATATGGACGAATTTATGGCAATAATCCGGGGCCTCGACTGGTCGGTGCCGCTCAGGCTGCTGCTCTCGGTAGTCCCGGCCCTCATATGCATAACGCTGCACGAGTGCGCGCACGGGTACGCCGCGCTGCGCCTCGGCGACGATACGGCAAAGCGCGCCGGACGGCTCACGCTCAACCCGCTCAGGCACATAGATTTTATCGGCCTCGCCATGCTTGTGATTTTCCGCTTCGGCTGGGCAAAGCCCGTGCCGGTGAACATGTACCGCTTTAAAAACCCGCGCGGCGGCATGGCGCTCTGCGCCGCTGCGGGCCCGCTTGCTAACGTTGTGCTCGCGCTTGCCGCGCTCTTCCTCTACGGGCTGCTCTTTATCCCGCTGGCCGGATCGGCAATCGGCGGGTATGTGCTGGAGAGCGTGTACCTTACGGCCTACCTCTCCGTTACGCTCGCGATTTTCAACATCATCCCCATCCCGCCGCTCGACGGCAGCAAGGTGCTCTACTCCTTCGTCTCCGAGCGGACCTACGCCAGGCTGATGTATTATGAGCGCTACGGTATGATAGCGCTGCTGATACTCATACTTGTGGTAAACCGGCTGCCCTTCGACCCGCTGAGCTGGATAGCGAACTTCGTGTTTGAGCACTTTTTCCGGCTTGCGGAATGGGGCTATGAGCTTATGGGGCTGTTTTTATGAGCACGGATCCGACCTTCCGCCTTGAGGGCGTGGTGAAAGAGCGGGGCTCGCTTGAGGATTTTGAGGGCCCGCTGAGCCTTATCCTGCAGCTACTGAGCAAGAATAAGCTTGAGATAAGGGACATTTCCGTCTCCGACATACTTGACCAGTACCTCGCCTACCTCGATGAGATGCAGCGCATGGACCTTGAGGTGGCAAGCGAGTTCGTCCAGATGGCGGCCTACCTTCTGTACATCAAAACGCGCACCCTGCTCGCCGCGGACAGGGAGGTCACGGAGCTCGAGCAGCTGATGTCCAGCCTTGAGCAGCTGCGCGCCAGGGGCGTGCGCGAGGCCATAGGAAGGATACTGCCCGAATTTGCCGCGATGAGCGAGAACGGGCGCGGACTTTTTACGCGGCAGCCCGAGCCGCTGACCCCGGCGGCGAAGGCCTACGATTACCGGCACGAGCCGGCGGAGCTGCTCTCGGCGCTCTGCTCGGTGTTTATGCGGCCGGACATAAAGCCGCCCGCGCCGCAGGAGCTCGCGCGCCTCGCGCCGAAGCGCATAGTCTACGGCGTGAGGGACAAGTCGCGCGAGATCATAGGACGCCTCGGCTCGCGCGGCCCGGCGACGCTCGCCGAGCTCTGCGCGGAGAGCCGCAGCCGCAGCGAGATAGTCGCCGTGTTTCTCTCCGTATTGGAGCTCTGCTCCATGGGCAGCCTGAGCATAACGGAGCGCTCCGGCTCGCTGTGGCTCGAGTTCACCGGCGGCGACACGGATAAGATAATTGAAGCCATAGAGGAAGAATAATGGATACAAATTCTATCGTCCCGGCGCTCGAGGCAGTGCTCTTTGCCTCCGGCGAGCCGGTGCCGGCGGCGCGGCTGAGCCTTATTTTCGCGGTGCCGGAGGAGGTAATAGACGACGCGGCTCAGGAGCTCGAGCGCGAGTACGCGGAGAACAGGCGGGGCATACGCCTGCTCCGCCTCGGCGCGTCGCTGCAGCTCTGCTCCGCGCCGGAATACGCAAAGCTCGTAGCGCGCGTCATAGAGCACCGCGCCGCGCCGCGCCTTTCGCCCGGCGCGCTCGAGGCGCTTGCCGTCATCGCGTATTTCCAGCCCGTAACAAGGGCTTACGTGGAGCAGGTGAGGGGGGTGGACAGCTCCTACACCGTCGCCTCGCTCGCGGAAAAGGGCCTTATTGAGCCCGCCGGGCGCCTTGAGGCCCCGGGCAGGCCCACGCTCTACCGCACTACCGAGGCCTTCCTGCGCGTTATGGGCGTGAGCTCGCTCAACGAGCTGCCGGCCCTGCCCGACCTCACCGAGGCGGACGGGCTGGAAAAGCTCCAGGACGCCGTAGAAAAGCTCAAAAGCCGCGGCGAGCAGCTTGAGCTCGACATGGAGGAAAAAGCGTAAATTCCCCGGCAGGACCGGGATTTGGGGGTGATGCATCTGGTTGGATGGATAATACTGGCGGTAATAGCGCTGATCCTGCTCTTGCTGCTCTTTACGCCGCTCGGCGTCACGGCCGGCTATTCAGGCGGCAGGGCGACGGTCGCGGCGAGGATTATGTGCTTCGACCTCACGCTCTACCCCCGGCCGGAGAAAAAGCCCGGAGCGGCCGGCCGGAAAAAGGCTAAAAAAGCAAAAAAGCCCGCGGAGCCGAAGCCGGACAGGCCGGCAAAGGAAAAAAAGCCGAAGCCGCCGCTTGTGACCAGGGAGATGGCGCCGGAGCTGCTGCGCCTTTTGGGCCGCACGCTCACTCGCTTCAGGAAAAAGCTGACCGTCAACCGCTTCCGGCTGCACATGATCGTAGCGGGGGACGACCCGTATGACGCAGTTATGGCCTACGGGGCACTGAACAGCGCCTTCGCTACGGCCGGGGCCGCCGCCGGGCGGGCCTTCAACGTGCGGCAGAGCGACGTTCGGACGGGGCTTGATTTTTCCGCCGCGAGCACAAGCGTGGACGCGCAGATAACCGTCACGCTCAACCTCGCGCGGGTTTTGGCCGTGGCGCTTGCCGCGGGAGCCGGATTCTTAAAAATCAAACGAGACGCGGCAAGGGCAGCAAAGGCCGCCGCTAAGGAAAGGAAGGAAAAAGATGGAACAAATGCAGACCCCGATGGCGGAATTTCTCAGAGCGAGCATAGCTAAGATAAAGGAAATGGTCGACGCGAACACCGTGGTCGGCGACCCGGTGACCACGCCGGACGGCGTGACGCTTGTGCCGGTGTCCCGCGTGAGCGTGGGCTTTGCCGGCGGCGGGGGAGACCTTGTCAAGCAGCGCGACGGCTGCGTCGGCGGCAGCGGGGCCGGCATCAAAATTGAGCCCATCGGCTTCCTGATAGTCAAGGACGGCGCGGTGCGCATGCTCAACATCCAGCCGCCCGCGTCCACGACCATAGACCGCGTCATAGACCTTGTCCCGCAGCTTATCGACCGCGCCGAGGCCTTTATGGACAAGAAGTCCGCGCCGAAGGCGGAGGCCGCGCCCGAGGCATAAGCGCCGCAAAATTGCAGACAATAGCACCACTTCTGTTCAGTATGAGGTGGTGCTATTTTGAAGCGGGCACTAAGCCTTGCCCTTGCGGCGGCGCTGCTGCTTATACCGGCCGGGGCGGAGGACGCCGCGCCGGGCATAAGCGCGCGCTCGGCCGTTTTGATAGACGCGGAGAGCGGCGAGACGCTCTATGAGCTGCGCGCGGACGAGAGGTCGCTTATTGCGAGCACGACGAAGATAATGACCGCCCTTGTGGCGCTCGAGCGCTGCGGCCTTTCCGACCGGGTGAGGATAGACTCCCGCAGCGCCGGGACGGAGGGCTCCTCGGCCTATCTGCGCGAGGGCGAGGTGTGGACGGTGGAGGAGCTGCTCTTCGGCCTGATGCTGAGCTCCGGCAACGACGCCGCCGAGGCCATAGCGCTGCACTGCGCCGGGAGCGGGGAGGCCTTCGCGGAGCTTATGAACGAAAAGGCGGCCGCGCTCGGCCTTGAGGACACGCATTTTGCAAACCCGAGCGGGCTTGACGCCGAGGGGCACTATTCGACTGCGCGCGATATGGCCGCCCTCGCCGCGCACGCGATGGAAAACGCGGATTTCAGTCGCATAGTCTCGAGCCGCTCAGCGACGGTGCAGGGGCGGGAGATATATAACCATAACCGCCTCCTGAGCTCATATCCCGGCTGCGTCGGCGTAAAAACCGGCTATACCATTGCCGCGGGGCGCACGCTTGTGTCCTGCGCGGAGCGGGACGGGCTGCGCTTCATATGCGTTACGCTGCGCGACCGCGACGACTGGCGCGACCATGCGGCGCTTTACGACTGGGCCTTCGGGCGCTATGAGAGCCGCCTTGTCATAGACTCCGCAGCGCTTTACCGCTGCGCCGCCGCGGGAGGTGAGAGCGCCTTTGTGAGCGTGCGCGCGGAAAGCGACGGCTATGCCGCCCTGGAGTCCGGCGCGGAGGTGGACTATGAGATAGAGCTTCCGCCCTTTGTGTTCGCGCCGGTTGAGGCCGGGGAGAGGGCCGGGACGATACGCGCCGTGAGCGGCGGCAGGGTGGTCTGCGAGCGGGAGCTGATTTTCGCGGAGGGAATGGAAGCAAAAGGATGAAGGAAAGACTGCAAAAGCTCATATCCGGCGCGGGGATAGCCTCGCGCCGCGCCGCCGAGGAGCTCATCGCCGCCGGACGCGTCACGGTAAACGGCGAGCGCGCCCGGCTCGGCATGAGCGCCGACCCGGAGCTCGACCGCGTGGAGGTGGACGGCGAGGCGCTCCGCCTGCCGCAGAGCCGCCGCTGCATAATGCTCAACAAGCCGCGCGGCTATGTGACCACGCTGTCGGACGAGCGCGGGCGAAGGACGGTCGCGGAGCTTGTGGCCGGCGCGGGACGCCGGCTCTATCCCGTGGGCAGGCTTGACCTCAACAGTGAGGGACTGCTTATAATGACGGACGACGGCGAGGCGGCCAACGCGCTCATGCACCCGGCGCACGAGGTTGAAAAGACCTACGTAGTCACCGTGCGCGGCGCGGTCACGGCGCGTCAGTGCGCCGCCATGGAGGCCCTGCGCGCCGTGGACGGCAGGCCCATCCGTCCGCCGCGGCTGCGCGTGCTCGGCTCGGACGGGGAGAAAACCCGCCTGCGCTTTGTCATACACGAGGGCCGCAACCGCGAGGTGCGGCGCATCTGCGCGAGCGTCGGGCTTGAGGTGCTGCGCCTTGTGCGCACGGCCGAGGGCGAGCTGCGCCTCGGCAGCCTGCCGCCGGGTGCCTGGCGGGAGCTTACGCCGGAGGAGATAGAGTACATAAGACGGCTCAAGGAGGAAATTCGTTAAATATTGTTTACGTAATAACCCTTGTAATATCCGAAAAAACTGTGTAGAATGTTTTTGATTACCGTTTCGCCGCGCCGCGGCTTTATATAAAATGGGGGCATAAGCATGGACAAGGACATCCTGACCCTGATTTCCAGGGAAAACTCCGGGTTTTCAAAGGGGCAGAGACTGATAGCAAGGTACATACTGGAAAATTACGACAAGGCCGCCTTTATGACGGCCGGGAAGCTCGGCAAGACCGTGGGCGTGAGCGAGTCCACGGTCGTCCGTTTCGCCGCGGAGCTCGGCTTTGACGGCTATCCGGGCATGCGCAAGGCGCTGCAGGAGATGATACGCTCGCGCCTGACGAGCGTGCAGCGCATAGAGGCGAGCCGGGACATGCTCGACGACAGGAATATACTCAAGAGCGTGATGAGCGACGACATAGACAAGCTCCAGACCACGCTCGAGGAGATAGATCAGGACGCCTTCAACCGCGTGGTGGACAGCATAGCCGGCGCGCGGGAAATATATATCTTCGCCTCGCGGACCTCGCGCTCGCTGGCGGATTTCCTCGCGTATTATCTCGGGCTCATCCGCCCGGGGGTGCATCTGGTGGACGATAACTCCGCCGCCGAGGCCTATGAGCAGCTGCTGCGCATAGGCGAGGGGGACCTGTTCATAGGCTTCACCTTCCCGCGCTATTCCTCGCGCTCGGCCAAGGTGATGGGCTTTGCCAAGGACCGCGGCGCCGCCACCGTCGGGCTTACGGATTCCGAGAGCTCGCCGTTTTACTCCATGGCGGACGTCTGCCTTTTCGCCAAGAGCGAGATGGTCTCGTTTGTGGACAGCCTTGTGGCCCCCATGAGCCTTGTGAACGCCATCGTGATTGCCGTAGGGGCGAGGAAGCGCGAGGCGATAAGCGAGACCTTCAAGAAGTTGGAGCAGGTCTGGAGCGACTACAAGGTGTTTGAAAATGTCGATTGACGCCGTTATAATAGGCGGAGGCGCGGCGGGCAGCATGTGCGCCGCCCTTGCCGCTAACAGGGGGCTTTCCGTCGCGCTCATAGAGCCCAACCGCGAGCTCGGGCGCAAGCTGCGCATAACCGGCAAGGGCCGCTGCAACGTTACGAACGACTGCTCCCCGCGCGAGTTTATCGAGGCCGTGCCGGGCGGCGGGCGCTTTTTGCAGAGCGCGATACACCGCTTTTCGCCTCAGGACGCCATGGCCTTTTTCGAGGGCCTCGGCGTGCCGCTCAAGACCGAGCGCGGCCGCAGGGTCTTTCCTCAGAGCGACAGGGCGGGGGACATAGCCGGGGCGCTGACGCGGCTGTGCCATAAAAACGGCGTGCGCATGGTGCGCGAGCGCGCCGAGAGGATAATCGCCGGCGCGGGAGGCGTGGAGGCCGTCGTGACCGGCTCCGGGCGCATCGACTGCCGAAGCGCCGTCATATGCACCGGCGGGCTCAGCTATCCCGGCACCGGCTCCACGGGCGACGGCTACGCCATGGCTGCCGCGCTCGGGCACACGATCACGCCCTGCCGGCCGAGCCTTGTGCCGCTCGAGTCGCCGGACGCCTATTGCCGCGAGATGCAGGGCTTTTCGCTCAGGAACGTCACGCTTACGGCCTATGAGGACGGGAAGGCCATATATAAGGAGCTCGGCGAGCTGCTGTTCACGCATTTCGGCGTGTCCGGGCCGCTGGTGCTCAGCGCAAGCGCGCATATGCGCAATTTCGGCCGGGCGAAATACCGCCTTTCGATAGACCTCAAGCCGGGGCTCGACGAGAAGAAGCTGGATAACCGCATACTCCGCGATTTGGAGAAATACTCAAACCGGGAGTTCCGCAACTGCCTCGGTGACCTTGCCGGCAGGGCGATGATACCCGTGCTTGTGGAGCTGAGCGGCATCCCGCCGGAGGAGAGGGCAAACTCCGTAACGCGGGAGCAGCGCCAGGCGCTGGTGAGGCTCTTCAAGGCCTTCCCGGTGGAGATATCCGGCCCGCGCCCGGTGGCGGAGGCGATAGTCACCGCCGGCGGCGTGAGCACGAAGGAAATTGACCCGCGCACGATGATGAGCAAGCTTGTGCCGGGGCTGTATTTCGCCGGAGAGGTAACGGACCTCGACGCGTATACGGGCGGGTATAATTTGCAGATAGCGTGGTCGACGGCATACGTCGCCGCAAATTCTCTCAGGACAGGGGAAGAATGAGATGGAAAAGCACTATTCCGTGGCCATAGACGGCCCCTCCGGCGCGGGGAAGAGCACGATAGCCCGCGCCGCGGCCAGGCGCTTCGGCTTTATCTATGTGGACACCGGCGCGATCTACCGCACGGTGGCCCTCGCGGTGGAGCGCGCGGGCATAGCCTTCGGCGACGCGGCGGCCGTTGAGGCGCTGCTGCCGGAGCTGAGCGTATCCTTCGGCTACGGCGCCGACGGCGCGCAGAGGGAGTTTTTGAACGGCGAGGACGTGACGGCCTGCATACGCACGCCGGAGATATCCCGCCGCGCCTCGGACGTCTCGGCGATGCCGGCCGTAAGGGCCTACCTGCTGGACATGCAGCGCGCCATGGCCGGGCAGTTTTCCGTCATCATGGACGGGCGCGACATAGGCACCGTGGTGCTGCCGGACGCGGACATAAAGATTTTCCTCACGGCGGACACGCGCTGCCGCGCCGCGCGCCGGTATAAGGAGCTTGCCGCCGCGGGCAGCGGCATGAGCTTCGAGGAGGTGCTGCGCGAGGTCACGGAGCGCGACGAGCGCGACTCCAGGCGCGCCGCGGCTCCGCTCGCCGTCGCCGAGGGCGCGCGCGTCATAGATACGAGCGAGCTCAATCTGGAGCAGAGCATAGACGCCGTCTGCGGCGTTATTTCCGACAGGTTAGGAGCTAATTGCAATGGCTGAGGAAAAGAACAAAAGCGCGGAGATGGAGAAAAAATACCGCCGCAGGTTCAGGCTTGTGTATTCCTTCGTCGTGCCGCTGACGCGCCTGTTCTTCCCTGTGCGCGGCGTCGGGCGCGAAAACCTGCCGGACGGCCCCGCCGTCGTCTGCGCCAACCACTCGCACCTGGTGGACCCCATACTCGCCGCGGCGGCCTGCGGCGGGCGCATGTTCATGCACTTCATCGCCAAGCACGAGCTCAGGAGCGTGCCTGTCGTCGGCTGGGTGCTTGAAAAATGCGGCGTGTGCTTTGTAAACCGGGGCGAGAGCGATATCAACGCCATGCGCAGCATGATGCGCTGCCTCAGGCACGGCGAGAAGATATTCATCTTCCCCGAGGGCACGCGCACGGAGGAGGACAACATGGTAGACGCCAAGACCGGCGCCGTCCGCCTTGCCTCCAAGCTGAACGTGCCCATAGTGCCGGTGTACATACCGCGGCACAAAAAGCTCTTCAAACGCATCAAGGTGATTATCGGCCGGCCCTACAGCGTTCACGGCCGGACGCACGAGGAGTATGCGGAGCTCTCCGACGGAATAATGGAGCACATCTACGAGCTCAGGGACGGTGAGAGCGCGTGAGGCGGGTTATAGTCGCCAAAAGCGCGGGCTTCTGCTTCGGCGTCTCACGCTCCGTAAAGATGGCCGAGGCTCTGCTCGAGTCGGGCCCGGCGCTGAGCTATGGCCCGCTCATACACAACGCGGACGTGGTGGAGCGGCTGCGTGAGCGCGGCCTCGGCGTGATATCCTCGCCGGAGGAGGCTGGCCCGGGCGACAGGGTCATACTGCGCGCCCACGGCGTGCCGCTCGCCGAGGAGCAGGCGCTGCGCGGGCGCGGCGCCGAGGTGGTTGACGCCACCTGCCCCTTTGTCGCAAAAATACACCGGATAGCCGCGGAGGCCTCGGCCGCCGGGCGCGGCGTCATAGTCATAGGCAGCGCCGGGCACCCGGAGGTGCGCGCGATCTGCGGCCGCTGCACCGGCGCAAAAGTGGTCTCGGACGAGGCTGAGCTCAAAAATCTGCTCGAAACCGAGCCGGAAATCAGGTCAAAACCCCTGACAGTCGTGGTCCAGACTACGCAGACGGAAGAAAATCTTGCCCGGTGTGAAATTTTAATAAAAAAATGGTGTACAAACGCGGAAATATTTGATACAATATGTTCTGCTACGTCCACCAGGCAAACTGAGGCCATAAAACTTGCCTCAGAGTGCGACGCAATGGTGGTCATAGGCGGCAGGAACAGCGCCAACAGCCTGCATCTGGCAGAGCTTTGCGCCGAACGCTGCCCCAATACCCAATTCGTCGAAGGAGCCGGCGCGCTCGACATGCCGGCGCTTGCCGAGGCCCGGACGATAGGGGTGACCGCCGGGGCGTCCGCGCCCGAGTGGATAATCAAGGAGGTACATGGTAAGATGAGCGACGAGATCCTGATTCAAGAGAACCCGGCAGAAGAGACCGCGGCAGAACCCGCAGTCGAGACGGCTGAGCCCGTGACCGAGGCGGCGGCTGAGACCGCAGTCCCCGCGGAAGAAGCCGCGCCCGCCGCCGAAGAGGCGGAAGCCGCCGAGAAGCCTGCGGCTGAAAAGAGCTTCGATGAACTGCTGGAGGATTCTCTTAAAACTATATATAATGGCGACAGAGTTTCCGGCACTGTTGTGGCTATCACGCCCACTGAGGTCAGCGTAGACCTCGGCACCAAGTATTCGGCCTTCATCCCGACCGACGAGTTCACCAACGACGGCGCCGTCAGCATCGACGAGGCCGTCAAGGTCGGCGACACCGTTGAGGCCATAGTCGTCCGCGTCAACGACGTGGAGGGCACCGCCCAGCTGAGCAAGAAGCGCCTCGACGCCGCCAAGAGCTGGCAGGTCATCGAGCAGGCCCAGGCCGACGGCACCGTCGTCGAGGGCATGGTCACCGAGGACAACAAGGGCGGCCTTGTCGTCAACGTTGGCGGCGTGCGCGTCTTTGTCCCGGCCAGCCAGAGCGGCCTGCCGAAGGACAGCCCGCTGAGCCAGCTGGTCAAGACCAGCGTCCGCCTCAAGATTACCGAGGTCAACCGCGGCCGCCGCCGCGTGGTCGGCTCCATCCGCGCCGTTGTCCAGAAGGAGCGCCGCGAGAAGGCCGACGCCGTCTGGAACGAGATCGAGGTCGGCAAGACCTATCACGGCACCGTCAAGAGCCTCACCAGCTATGGCGCCTTTGTTGACATCGGCGGCATCGACGGCATGGTCCACGTCTCAGAGCTGAGCTGGAACCGCATCAAGAACCCCGCCGAGGTCGTGAGCGTCGGCCAGGAGGTCGATGTCTACGTCATCGGCTTCGACCGCGAGAAGCGCCGCATCTCCCTCGGCTACAAGAAGGCTGAGGACAACCCCTGGCTCAGGTTTGTCAACACCTGCTCCGTCGGCGACGTTGTCAAGGTCAAGGTTGTCAAGCTCATGCCCTTCGGCGCCTTTGCCGAGGTCATGGACGGCGTGGACGGCCTTATCCACATCAGCCAGATGAGCAACCACCGCATCGGCAAGCCCGAGGAGGTCCTCTCCGTCGGCGACGTGGTTGACGCCAAGATCACTGCTATCGACAACGACAAGCAGAAGATAAGCCTCTCCATCCGCGCCCTGACCGAGCCGGAGCAGCCCGCCCGCCGCGAGCGCGGCGAGCGCCGTGAGCGCCCCGAGCGCGAGCCGCGTGAGCGCCGCCCGATAGTCCCCGAGGAGGACGCCCTTGTCTATGAGGTCTCCGAGACCGGCGAGGCGAAGGGCAACATCCCCGACTTCGTTGACGACGAGGAGTAATAAAATCCCCAGCCCCCGGGCCAAAGCCCGGGGGCTTTTTGCGTGATGATAGAAAAAACCGCGATTTTACGGCCTTTTTTTGAGATTCCGCCTTGCGCGGCCCGCCCGGATGGTGTATAATAGTTAATGCATTGATAAGTCATAAGCCTTAAGGGAAACGGAGGTTAAAATGACATTCCGGGTAGGCGACCGGATAGCTCATCCGATGCACGGCGCGGGCGTGATAGACAGCATCGAGACGCGGCGCGTGAACGGGCGCGACAGGCAGTATTACGTACTGAAGCTCCCGGTGGGGGACATGCTCGTAATGGTGCCGGTGGACACCTGCGAGGCTATCGGCGTCAGGCCGATAGTAAAGCCGGACGAAGCCGAGAAGATACTCGGCGCAATTCCCGGCATGGTGGTCGAGATGACCGCCAACTGGAACAAGCGGTACAGGGAAAATATGCAGAGGATCAAGAGCGGCGACCTTATGGAGGTGGCCTCCGTGGTGAAGGGGCTCATGCTGCGCGACAGGGAGCGCGGCCTCTCCACCGGCGAGCGCAAAATGCTCCACTCCGCCCGGCAGATCCTCGTCTCCGAGCTTGTGCTCTCCGAGTGCGCGAGCTATGAGGAGGTCGAGGCGCGGCTCGACAGCGCCATGAAGCAATAGCAAAGGGACGGGAACCGGCCGCGGCCGGCTTCCGTCTTTGTTATTGCGGCGCGAATCGCTTTACAGCGCGTCCGCGCCGCTGTATAATTGCCGTATCACGATTTTGAGGTTATTGCCATGTTCAAAAGGACGCAGAAGCCGAGGACGCTGCCCTTTACCTCGGCGGTAATAGTCGCGGGCGGTTCATCGAGCCGCATGGGCGCGGACAAGATATTCATGGACCTCGGCGGCCGGCCGGTCATAGAGAGGACCATGCTCGCCTTTGAGCGCAGCGAGTACATAGACGAGATAGTCGTGGTGACGCGCGCGGAAAAAATCCCCGAGACGGCCTCCGCGGCCCGCTCCGCCGGCGTGACGAAGCTCAAATGCGTCACGACGGGCGGAGAGAACCGGACGGCGAGCTCTTACGCCGGAGTTTCGGAGTGCTCCGAAACGGCCGGGCTCATAGCCATACACGACGCGGCCCGCCCATTGGTGACGCCGGAGATAATCGAGCGCGCCGTATGCGCGGCGGCGGAGCGCGGCGCGGCCGCACCCGCCATCCACGTGAAGGACACAGTGCGCCAGGCCCGCGGCGGCAGGGTGCTGCGCACCCTCGAGCGCGAGGAGCTGTTTTTGATGCAGACGCCGCAGGTTTTCCGCGCCGACCTCATACGCGCCGCCCTCGGCGACGCGGCGAGGCTGGGCATCTCGCTGACCGACGACTGCGCCGCCGTGATGCTGCTCGACGCGGAGGTGTTCCTTGTCGAGGGCAGCGAGGAAAACCTGAAGCTGACCACGCCGGCGGACGTATACGCCGCCGAGGCAATATTGGAGGGGAGGGGCGAAGCGTGAATTTCAGGATAGGCCACGGCTACGACGTGCACCGCCTTGTCGAGGGGCGGAGGCTAATACTGGGCGGCGTTGACGTGCCGTTCGGGCTCGGCCTGCTCGGCCACTCGGACGCCGACGTGCTTGTCCACGCCGTTATGGACGCGCTGCTCGGCGCGGCGGCGCTCGGGGACATAGGCAGGCTCTTCCCGGACACGGACGAGCGCTATTCCGGGGCGGACAGCCTGAAGCTGCTCGCCGGGGTCATGGAAAGGCTGCGCGCCGGGGGATACTCCGTCTCGAACATAGACGCCACAATCATAGCCCAGCGGCCGAAGCTCGCGCCGTACATAGACGAGATGCGCCGCAATATCGCCCTCGCCGCCGGGCTCGAGATAGGGCAGGTCAGCGTAAAGGCCACGACGGAGGAGAAGCTGGGCTTCACGGGCGAGGGCCTGGGCATAGCCGCCCACGCCATAGCGCTGCTCTGCAGGGGCTGACAAATACATATCCGCCGCATATGATGGCATAAGGGCTGGGCCCTGCACTTCAAGGTGGAGGTTTGTCATATATGCAGCGATACCTTATCATGTGCCGCTCACTGACCTATGCGCAGAGGGCGGCATCGGCGCTTGAGCGCGCGGGAGTGACGGCTGCCGTCTCGCGCGCGCCGCAGCAGCTGACGGCGAACGGCTGCGGCTACTGCCTGCGCGTTAACGAAAACCGCTTCCATGCCGCCCTCGGTGTGTTGGAGCGCGGCGGGATCCCGCACGGCAGGCTCTACCGCGCCGAGGCCGACGGCAGATACGTGGAGGTGGCGCGGTGATATACCTCGACAGCGCCGCAACCACGCTGCAAAAGCCCCGGGCCGTGGCCGAAGCCATGAGCACGGCCACCGGCACGATGGCGAGCCCCGGCAGGGGCGGTCACAGGCCGGCGCGCCTCGCCGCGGAGACCGCCTGGGCCTGCCGCGAGGCCATAGCGCGGCTTTTTAATTTCGACAGGCCGGAAAACGTGGCCTTTACCATGAACGCCACGCACGCTCTGAATATCGCGCTCGGCTCCCTTGTGACGCCGGGCGGGCGCGTGGTCGTTTCCGGCTGGGAGCACAACGCCGTAGTGCGCGCACTGCACGCGCTCGGCGCGGAGCTTGACGTCGTGCCCGGCGCGCTGTTTGACTCGGACGCGGCGCTCGAGGGCTTCCGCGAGAGGCTGCGCGGGGCGGAATGCTGCGTCTGCACGCATGTGAGCAATGTGTTCGGCTTTGTGCTGCCGGTTTATGAGATAGCCGCTCTGTGCCGGGAATACGGCGTGCCCTTTGTCCTCGACGCCTCGCAGAGCGCCGGAGCGCTGCCGCTCGATGCGGCAGGGCTGGGCGCGGACTTCATAGCGATGCCGGGGCACAAGGGCCTTCTGGGTCCGCAGGGGACGGGCGTGCTGCTCTGCTCTGCGCCGGTCAGGCCGCTGCTGTTCGGCGGCACCGGCTCGGAGAGCCGCAGCAGGGCTATGCCGGCCTTCCTGCCGGACCGGCTGGAGGCCGGGACGCACAATATCCCCGGCATTGCGGGGCTGTTGGCCGGCGTGAATTATGTAAACCGGCTTGGCCCGGCGAATATAGCGCGCCGCGAGCGCGCGCTCATGCGCGCCCTTGCGCTCGAGCTGAAAAAGCTCCCGGGGCTTGAGGTGTTTCTCTCGGACGGGGAGGAGGCGCAGGCCGGGGTGCTGTCGGTGCGGCATGAGCGCGCCGGCAGCGAGGAGCTGGGCGAGGCCCTGGGCAGGCTCGGCGTCTGCGTCCGCGCGGGGCTGCACTGCGCGCCGCTCGCGCATGAGAGCGCCGGGACGATAGAGACGGGCACGGTCAGGCTGAGCCTCTCGCCCTTTAACAGCCCGGCGGAGCTCCGCCGCGTGCCCGGCCTTATGCGCCGGGCGATATCCGGGGCGCTGGCCGGCGCCTGAAATATGGCCGGGCCAAGCCGCCCGGCCGCATTATTTTTGAACTTTCTTATTTCGCCTTGCACTTTGCGGCGTTTTATTATATAATATCATGAATTGACATGCGCATAATTTGGCGCGAACACGAACACGGGTGAACGACGTGGGAATAGCTGATTTTTTCTCCAACTCAATAAACTACATGATGACGATGAGCATAACCGACATCATCGACATCCTGATCGTCGCGGCGATCATCTACATCTGCATCGGGCTCATCCGCCGCACGAACGCCATACGCCTCGCGCGAGGGATAGTGCTTATCCTGCTGGCGTTTGTGCTGGCCGACCTGCTCAACCTGCAGATGGTCAGCTCGCTGCTGCGCGGGATCGTCGAGATAGGCCTCATCGCCCTTGTCGTCATTTTCCAGCCGGAGGTGCGCCGGCTGCTTGAGCGCATGGGCTCGGGCAGGTTTGCGTATTTCTTCGGCGCTCCCGGCGTGCCGGCGACCATGGAGGCTGTCATAAACCAGACCGTCCTCGCCTGCACAAGCATGTCCGAGAGCCGCACGGGCGCGCTTATTGTCTTTGAGCGGACAAGCCTGCTCAACGACCCCATCGCCACGGGCACCATAGTGAACGCGGACGTTTCAAGCGAGCTTCTGCGCAACATCTTTTTTGTCAACAGCCCGCTGCACGACGGCGCGGTCATTATGCGCGAGGGGCGGATAGCCGCCGCCGGCTGTATGCTCCCGCTTTCCAAGAACGCCTCGCTGAGCTCCGACCTCGGTATGCGCCACCGCGCCGGCATAGGCATGAGCGAGCACTCCGACGCCGTCGTGGCCATAGTCAGCGAGGAGACGGGCGCCATATCCGTCGCGATGGACGGCATGCTCAAGCGGCACCTCACGCCGGAGACCTTCGGGCGCATACTGCGCGCCGAGCTCATGCCCGACAGCGATGAACAGCCCAAAAAGCGCGGCATGGCCGTGCTTATCGACTCCGTCAAGGGCCTCAAGGTGAAAAAGGATGAAAAACGAGAAGTTAAGTAAGCTCTTTAACAACAACATATTCTGGGCCGTCATCTCCCTTGTCGCCGCGCTCGGCATCTGGGTGTACATGACCGGCACGCAGACGGAGCCCATAGAAAAGACCCTCTACGGCGTGCAGGTCGCCATACTTGGCGAGGAGGAGCTGCAGGCCACCCGCGGCCTTGTAGTGACGGACGTCAGCGTCCAGACCGTGGACGTGACCATTTCCGGCACGAGGATGAACATCGGCCGCCTGAGCTCGGACGATGTGCAGGCGGTCATAGACGTCCAGCGCCTTACCAACGCGGGCATGTTCACGCTGAACTACAGCCTTTCCTACCCGGACGGCGTGGATTCGAGCGCCGTGCGCATAGTGCGCAGCTCGCCGAGCAGCGTGAGCTTCCAGCTCACCCGCATGGACGACAGGCAGTTCCCCGTCGAGGCGGTGTTCAGCGGCAGCGTGGCCGACGGGTACATGCTCGGCGACGTGGAGTATGAGCCTCAGACCATTACGGTCAGAGGCCCGGCCAGCGTGCTCGACTCCATAGACAAGGTCTACGCCGAGGTCTCGCTCACGGATATGGACGCCACGCGCACCGTGGACGTGCCCTACCTGCTGCTGGACGCCGACGGCAACGAGATATCGCAGGAAGGCCTTGAGTTTGACTTCAACACTATTTCGGTCACCATCCCGATAAGCAAGATGAAGGACGTGCCCATCTACGTGACGCTCATAGAGGGCGCCGGGGCCACGCGCGAGAATACGGAGATAAACCGCAGCGTGACGAGCATCACGATAGCCGGCGAGGCCTCCGTGGTGGACGGGATAAACCGCATAGAGGTCGGCCCCGTGGACCTCACCAGGTTTGAGCTCACGTATGAGGACACGCTTGATATAGTCCTGCCGAACGACGTTGAGAATATCTCCGGCATAGAGGAGGTAGACGTCACGGTGGAGGTCACGGGCCTCGCCGTCAGGGACTTCGTCGTTACGAATATAAGCTCCACGGGCCTGCCCGAGGGCTACAGCGCCGAGCTTATGACGCACTCGCTGACCGTGACCATACGCGGGCCGGAGGAGGCGCTCTCCGAGCTCACAAGCGCGAATATCCGCGCCGTCGCCGACCTCTCCAAGACCACGGCGACCGGCACGATGGACACCTCGAATGTGGACATCGAGGTTGACGGCGCGCTCAACTGCGGCGCTGTCGGCACCTACAGGCTCACATACGACATAAGCAGATAGGAGGAAAAGCGTGACTCAGTTTGCCGTACTTAAAAGGCTGACCGGCCCCGACAGGGCCGAGGTTGAGGTGCTGCGCGGCACCGCCTGCGGAGGCGACTGCGGCAGCTGCGAGGCCTGCCACTACACGAGCAAGATACGCGTAGAGGCGCGCAACGACATTGGCGCCCAGCCCGGCGACCGCGTGGAGATAGAAGCGCGCACGTCTAAGGTGCTCGGCGCGGCGGTGCTTGTATACGTCGTGCCCTTCGTGCTGTTCTTCATCGGCTACGCCATAGCGGCGGCGTCCGGCCTCGGCGAGGGGCTCAGCATGGTCATAAGCTTCGCCTTCTTCGCCGCCGGCATGGGGATAGCCGTGTTCGTCGGCCGGAGGAAGAAAAATCCCATAACCTACAGCATTACCAGCATAATCGGGCACGAGGCGGTGTGATATGATAAAGAGCATGACAGGCTACGGCTCCGCCAAGGGCGAGGCCGCCGGCCTTGCGCTCAGCGTGGAGCTCAAGAGCGTGAACAACCGCTATTTAGACGTTTCCGTAAAGCTCCCGAGGGCGCTTATGTTCGCTGAGGAGCCGATAAGGAGCGCCGTAGCGAAGCATATAAGCCGCGGCAAGGTGGACGTGTTTGTGACCGCCGGCGCCGGCGCGTCGGACAGCGTCGAGGTCCGCCTCAACAGCGCGCTGCTGCGCGGCTACCTCGAGGCTGTAAACAAAGCGCGCGCGGAGATAGCCGGAAGCTGCGGCGTCGCGGACGACGTGAGCATAATGAGCCTCTGCCGCATGCCTGACGTGCTGAGCACGGAGCGGCGCGAGCTGGACGCAGACGAGCTCACGCGCGGCCTCCTGGCCATATTGGAGGAGGCGCTGGCGGGCTACGACGCCATGCGCGCGCGCGAGGGCGCAAGGCTGCGCGACGACGTCTGCTCCAGGCTTGACGAGATCGAGCGCCTCACGGGCGTAGTTGAGCGCCGCTCGCCGCAGACGGTCGCCGAGTACCGCGCAAGGCTCGAGGCAAAGCTGCGCGAGACCCTTGAGGGCATACCGGCCGACGACGCGCGCGTGCTTACCGAGTGCGCCATATTCGCCGACCGCGTGGCGGTGGACGAGGAGACCGTCAGGCTGCGCAGCCATATTTCCCAGCTGCGCGGCATGGCCGAGGGCGCCTCGCCAATAGGGCGGAAGATGGATTTCCTCATCCAGGAGCTCAACCGCGAGAGCAATACCATCGGCTCCAAGTGCCAGAGCGCGGACATCGCCCGCGTGGTGGTGGACCTCAAGGCGGAGATAGAAAAGATTCGCGAGCAGATTCAGAACGTGGAGTAAGAATGCTGATAAACATCGGATTTGGAAGCTTTGTCGCCTCGGAGCGGCTGGTCAGCGTGCTCAGCCCGGACTCCGCGCCGATAAAGCGCATGGTGCAGGACTCGCGCGAGCGCGGCCGCCTTATCGACGCGAGCTATGGGCGCAAGACCCGCAGCGTGCTTGTTACGGACGGCGGCTGCGTAATCCTCTCCGCGCTGACGAGCGAAGCGCTCGCCGAGCGCATGGGCTACACATCTGAGGGGGAGACTGAGTATGAGCAGGACTGAAAAGGGCAAGCTTCTCGTCATATCCGGCCCCTCCGGCGCCGGAAAGAGCACGGTCATAGGCCGGCTTATGGAAAAGCGCAGCGACGTGTGCTTTTCCGTCTCTGTTACGACCCGCCAGCCCAGGCAGGGCGAGCAGGAGGGCGTGGACTACTTCTTTGTCACGCCGCAGCATTTTCAGGAGCTGGCCGAGGGCGGCTACCTCCTTGAGCACGCCGAGTATGTGGGCAACCGCTACGGAACGCCCCGCGGCTACGTAGAGCAGCGCCGGCTTGAGGGCAAGACCGTCATCCTGGACATAGAGGTCCAGGGCGCGGGCCAGATATGCAAAAACTGCCCCGACGCGGTCACGGTCTTTATCCTCCCGCCCTCCGGCGCGGAGCTTGAGCGCCGCCTGAGGCACCGCAATACGGACTCGGACGAAAAAATACGTGAACGTCTTTTGCAGGCCAAGCGCGAATGCGCCGAGGCCGGGAAGTACGGATATATAGTCGTCAACGACGACCCAGCCGCCGCCGCCGCGGAGTTGGACGCGATACTCACCGCGGAAAAATGCCGCACGGCGGACAGGATAAATCTTGTTACAGAGGTGCTTATATCATGATGCTCTATCCCCCCATGGCCGAGCTTGTACAGAAGGTCGGCAGCCGCTACCTGCTTGTGAACCTTGTCGCCCGCCGCGCGCGCGACATTTCCCAGAAGGCCGAGGACGCCGGCGAGCCGCTTGAGCGCAAGCCCATTTCCATCGCCGTAGACGAGGTCTATACCGGCAAGCTGAAGATAAAGGAGGAACAGTGACGGCTTATGCCGCCGCTGTCCTTTTGCGCGTTTGGGCCGGGTAAATGACGGAGCTGACGATAGCCAGAATAGCCGTTAGCGGCGTCCCCTTCCGCCTGGACAGGCCCTATGACTATGCCATACCGGCTTCGCTCGCCGGTGCGGTCAGGCCAGGCGTGCGCGTTATGGTGCCATTTGGGCGGGCGAACCGCCCCGCCGAGGGCATCGTCCTTGCCCACGCGGAGGCGAGCGCCTTTGACAAGCTCAAGCCCGTTTCGTCCGTGCTGGACGCCGAGCCGCTGCTGGACGCGGAGATGCTTGCGCTGGCCATGTGGATGCACGAGCGCTTTTTCTGCACGGTGTACGAGGCCGTCAAGGCCATGCTGCCCTCAGGGCTCTGGTTCAGGGGCGGCAAGCGCCGCGTAAACGAGAAGTACGTCTCCGTCGCGTCCCTCGCCGTGCCCTCGGAGGAGGCCGCCGAGGCCGCCGAGCGCAAAAGGCGCAAAGCGCCCCAGCAGGCGGAGCTGCTGCGCACGCTCTGCGCCGTAGGCAGGGCGAGCGCCGCGGAGCTGCGGGAATTTACCGGGGCCTCGGCGCAGAGCCTCAGGGCGCTGGTGAGCCAGGGCTTTGTGACATTGGAGGACGAGGAGGTATTCCGCCGCCCAGAGGTCAGGGCCGCGCACGAGGCCCTGCCGGAGCTGAACGAAAGCCAGCGCAGCGCCTTCGAGGGCATAGACGCCCTCACAGGGTCGGGCAGGGCCGGAGCGGCGCTGCTCTTCGGCGTCACGGGCTCGGGCAAGACCACCATCTACATCCGCCTCATAGCCTCGCAGCTCGCCCGCAACCGCGGCTGCATACTCTTAGTGCCGGAGATAGCCCTCACGCCGCAGATGCTGCGCACCTTTGCATCGCACTTCGGCGACGAGATCGCCGTGCTGCACTCGAGCCTTTCGGCCGGGGAGCGCTTTGACGAGTGGCGCAGAATAAAAAGCGGCGCGGCCCGCGTGGTGATAGGCACGCGCAGCGCCGTGTTCGCCCCAGTCTCCGAGCTCGGGCTTATTATCATCGACGAGGAGCAGGAGGACACGTACAAAAGCGAGAATGCCCCGCGCTACCACGCGAGGGACGTGGCGAAGTACCGCTGCGCAAGGCACGGCGCCCTGCTGCTGCTCGGCTCGGCCACGCCGGATATAGAGAGCCGGTATTTCGCGGGGACGGGGCGCTACGGCTTTTTCACCCTGCCGGGGCGCTACAACGAGCAGTCCCTGCCCAATGTCGAGATAGTTGACCTCAAGCGCGAGCTGCGCGCCGGGAACGGCGGGTCCATAAGCTCAAGGCTGCGCGCCGAATTGGAGGAGAACCTCGCCCGCGGCGAGCAGAGCATACTGTTCATAAACCGCCGCGGCGCGAACAAGCTTGTGACCTGTGTGGAATGCGGCTACAGCTACCGCTGCCCGAACTGCTCGGTCAGCCTCACCTTTCACAGCTTTGAGCGCAGGCTGAAATGCCACCACTGCGGCTATTCGCGCCCGCTTGACGAGCGCTGCCCGGACTGCGGCGGCGCGCTCAAGTTTGTGGGCGCGGGGACGCAGAAGGTGGAGGAGGAGCTCCGCGCGCTCTTCCCGGACGCCGGGGTGCTGCGCATGGATACGGATACCGTAGCGGAGGCCGGCGGGCACGACAAGCTGTTAGAGCGCTTCCGCTCCGAGAGAATACCCATCATGGTGGGCACGCAGATGGTCACCAAGGGCCTCAATTTTGAGAACGTCACCTTAGTCGGCGTGATATGCGCCGACCAGGGCCTGTACGCGGGAGACTACCGCGCGAGCGAGAGGACCTTCTCGCTTATAACCCAGGTCGTCGGCCGCTCCGGCCGCTTTTCAAAGCCGGGCCGCGCCGTCATCCAGACCTATACGCCGGAGAATGAGACCATTTGCCAGGCCGCGAGGCAGGATTACGAGAGCTTTTACCGTTCGGAGATCGAGCTGCGCCGGCTTCAGGCCCTGCCGCCCTTCACCGAGCTGCTGAGCGTCACGCTCTCCGGGCTCGACGAGGCGCAGGTGCTCGACTGCGCGGTGAGGATAAAGTCCCGCCTCGACGCCGCCGCCGCGCATAGCCCGGGCTCGAGAGTGCTCGGCCCCGCGCCCCTGGCCATACTCAAGATAAACAACAACTACCGCTACCGCGTTACGCTCTGCGCCCCGCCTGCCGCGGGCCTGCGCCGCTTTGTTGCAGACATAGTCCTGCGAGCCGGGGAAAGCAGGCTTTTTAAGGGCGTAAACGTGTACGCAGATACGAACGCGGCGGATTAAGGAGGATAAATATGGCGCTTCGTAATATAGTCCACGAGGGCGACACGGTGCTGCACAAGCATTGCCGCCCTGTCACCAACTTTGACGGCAGGCTTGCCATGCTGCTTGACGACATGCGCGAGACCCTCGCTGAGGCCGACGGCGTCGGCCTCGCCGCTCCGCAGGTCGGCGTGCTGCGCCGCGCTGTCATCGTGCTGGAGACCAACGTCCCCGAAGGCGAGGAGCCGCGCGTGATCGAGCTCATAAACCCGGAGATCATATCTTCGGACGGCGAGCAGACCGGCCCCGAGGGCTGCCTCTCGCTGCCGGGCCGCTTCGGCCTTGTAAAGCGCCCGATGGACGTCACCGTCCGCGCGCAGGACAGGCACGGCAACACCTTCGAGGTCAGCGGGCACGAGCTCACGGCGCGCTGCTTCTGCCACGAGATAGACCACCTTGAGGGCACGATGTTCACCGACTGCGCGCTGCGCATGCTCAGCGACGATGAGCTTGAGACCGGCTCCTGGCAGGACGAGGTGGAAGCTTGAGCCTCAGGGTTGTGTTTATGGGCACCCCGGACTTTGCGGCGGCAAGCCTCCGCGCGGTGCTGGACGCGGGCTATGAGGTCGCCGGCGTGTTTACCCAGCCGGACAAGCCGAAGGGCCGAGGCATGAAGCTGGCCGCCTGCGAGACAAAGGCCCTCGCGCTCGAGCGCGGCCTGCCGGTGTATCAGCCGGCGAGCGTCAGGACGCCGGAGGCGCTGGAGCTTATGAAAAGCCTCGCGCCGGACGTGCTGTGCGTCGTCGCCTACGGCAAGCTGCTGCCGGATGAGCTCCTTGCCGTGCCCAAATACGGCGCGGTGAACGTCCACGGCTCGCTGCTGCCCAAATACCGCGGCGCGGCGCCGATACAGTGGTCGGTTTTGAACGGCGACGAGTACGCCGGGGTCACGACCATGTACCTCGCGCACGATATGGACGCCGGGGACATTATTTTCCGCGAGGCCACGCCCGTAGGCGAGTATGAGACGGCGGGCGAGCTTTTCGACCGCCTTGCGGACATGGGCGCGAAGCTTTTGTGCAGGACTCTTGCGGCCATAGAGGACGGCAGCGCGCCGCGCGAGGCCCAGAACGAGGCCGAGGCGAGCTATGTCGGCCAGCTGGACAAGAGCCTCTGCCCCATAGACTGGACGCAGCCGCCGCGCGCGGTAATAAAGCATATCTGCGGGCTGAACCCCTGGCCCGTGGCGGTCATGGACTTAAACGGCGAGAAAATAAAGGTCTTTGCCGCGCGCCACACCGAAAACAGGACGGACAAGGCCCCCGGCAGCGTGGTTTCCGCGGGGAAGGCCGGGCTCGAGATAGCCTGCGGCGGCGGGGGGACGGTTATGATAACCGAGCTCCAGGCCCCGGGCAAAAAACGCATGAGCGCGCACGACTATCTTGTCGGCCACCCGGTGAGCGTATGAACAGGGCTCGCGAGGCAGCGCTGGACGCCGCCGCCCTGCTCAGGCGCGGCAGCTTTTCCACAGAGGCGCTCGAGACCGCGGCGGCCGTGGCGCAGCTCGACCGGCGCGATGCGGCGCTGTGCGCGAGGATAGTGCTCTCCACGGTGCAGAACCTCGGCTATATCGACTATGTCCTCTCGCTTTACAGCAAAACAAGGCTGCAAAAGCTTGAAGCCACGGTTTTAGACATACTTCGCATCTCCGCGGCGCAGCTGCTCTACCTCGACCGGGTGCCGGCCGGGGCCGCCGTGAGCGAGGGAGTCGAGCTCTGCCGCACGAGGGGCAAGGCCCGCGCGGCGGGGCTTGTGAACGGCGTATTGCGCCGGGTGGCGGAAAACCGGCATAATATCCCCGAGGTGCCCGGCGCCGGCACGGCGGAGCACCTCTCCGTAAAATACAGCCACCCGCTCTGGCTTACCCGCTATCTTGCCGGGCGGCGCGGGTATGAGGGCGCCGGGGCCGTGCTGCGCGAGGATAACGCCATGCCTCCGCTGACGCTTCAGGTAAATACCCTTAAAATAACGCCGGAGGAGCTTTCATCGAGGCTTGAGGCCGCCGTCCCGGGGATAAGGCCCGGGCTCTGCCGCGCGTCCTTTGACCTTGAGGGCGCGGGCGCGGTAGAAGGCCTGCCGGGCTACGGCGAGGGACTTTTTTATGTGCAGGACGCCGCGGCCAGGCTGGCCGTCGAGACGGCGGCGCCCGAAAAGGGCATGAGCGTGCTCGACGCCTGCTCTGCGCCCGGCGGGAAGAGCTTCGCTGCCGCCATACGCATGGGCGGGGAGGGGCGCATACTCGCCTGCGACCTGAAGGAAAAACGCCTCAGGCGCGTCTCGGAGGGCGCGGAGAGGCTGGGCCTCGGCATTATAAGCACCCGGACAATGGACGCGCGCAGGCCGCCGGAGGAACTTAACGGGGCCTTCGACGTCGTAATAGCGGACGCGCCCTGCTCGGGGCTCGGCGTAATACGGCGGAAGCCGGAGATTCGCTTCAAGACGCCGGAGGAGATAGATGGCCTGCCGGAGATCCAGCTCGGCATACTCCGCGGCCTCGCTGCCTGCGTAAAGCCGGGCGGGACGCTGCTGTATTCAACCTGTACGCTGTTAGAGAGGGAAAACGAGGAAGTTATAAGGGCCTTTCTTGGCTCCGACAGCGGCTTTACGGCCGAAACGGAGCGCACGCTCTGGCCGGATACGGATAAAACGGACGGATTTTTCATATGCAGGATGGTAAAATCAATTTAAGGGATCTCCTGCCGGAGGAGCTTTCCGCCGCGCTCGCGGAGCTCGGCCAGCCCGCGTTCAGGGCGGGCCAGGTGTTCGACTGGCTCAGCCGCGGCGCCGAGAGCTTTGACGGGATGACGAACCTCCCCAAGGCGCTCAGGGCGGCGCTTGCGGAGAGGTATTATCTCGGCACGCCCAGGGTGCTGAAAAAGCAGGTTTCCGCCGGGGACGGCACGATAAAGTATCTCTGGGGCCTCAGGGACGGCAACGCCGTGGAGACCGTCGTCATGCGCTATCACTACGGCAACAGCGTGTGCATCTCCACGCAGGTCGGCTGCCGCCAGGGCTGCGCCTTCTGCGCCTCGACCATAGGCGGGCTGGTGCGCAGCCTCGAGCCGGGCGAAATGCTCGAGGAGGTCATGTTCTCCGAAAAGGAGTCCGGGCTCAAAATCGGGCATATCGTGCTCATGGGCATAGGCGAGCCGCTTGACAACTTTGACAATGTCATAAAGTTCCTGCGCCTTGTGAACCACCCAAAGGGCATGAACATAGGCATGAGGCATATCTCGCTTTCCACCTGCGGGCTCACAGAAAAATTTGACAAGCTGGCCGAGCTTAATTTACAATTGACCTTGTCGGTATCCCTCCACGCGCCGGACGACGAGACGCGCACGCGCATCATGCCGGCGAACCGGGGCAGGGGCGTGGAGCGGCTTATGGACAGCTGCGAGGCCTATTTTAAAAAGACGGGCCGGCGCATATCCTTTGAGTACGCCATGATAGACGGCGTGAACGACTCGCCGGAGCAGGCGGCGCTGCTCGCGAGGCACGCTGCGCGCGTCGGCGCGCACGTAAACCTCATACCGCTCAACCACGTCGACGAGAGCCCGCTCAGGCCGACGCCGCCGGAGCGGATAGCCGCCTTTAAAAAGGCCCTCGAGCGCGAGGGCGTGAACGTAACCGTGCGCCGCAGGCTCGGCGGGGACATAGACGCCTCCTGCGGCCAGCTCAGGAAAAAGACCGCCGACGCGCTTCGCGCGGGAACGGAGAGGGAATGAACAGCTTTGGCATCACAGACAGGGGAGCTGTGAGGCGGGATAACCAGGACAGCTTCCTCATAGAGCGGCTCGACGAGCGCTCCTGCGTCATAGCCGTGCTCTGCGACGGTATGGGCGGCGAGAAGGCCGGCAACATCGCAAGCGACCTTGCGGCAAAGACCTATGCCGGCGAGCTCCGGCAGAGCATCCTCGAGGCGAGGAAGCGGCGGCCGGACATTAAGGCGATGATGGAGGCGGCCTGCGAGAGCGCAAACCGCATGATATACTCCTACTCCTGCTTTGACACGGACTATACCGGCATGGGCACGACGCTGGTCTCCGCGGTCATTTACGGCGAGTCGGTGTATGTGCTCAACGTGGGCGACAGCCGCTGCTACAAGCTCACGCGCAGGCGCATCCAGCAGGTCACGCGCGACCATTCGCTTGTGCAGGACATGGTCGACCGCGGCGAGATAAGCCCGGAGCAGGCTCGCACGCACCCGCGCAGGAACGTTATAACCCGCGCGCTCGGCGTAAACGAGCTTGTGCCCTGCGACATATTCACGCCAAGGCTTCAGCGCGGCGAGCTGCTGCTGCTCTGCTCGGACGGGCTGACGAATATGCTGGCGGACGAGGAGATCTTAGCCCTCTACCGCAGGAACACTGACCCCCTCTCCCTCGGCCGCGCCCTCATGGCCGAGGCGCTCAGGCGCGGAGCGAGGGACAACGTTACGATAGTTATCATTTCCAAATAAATCCCCGGAACGTTTGGAGGCAGCCATGGACACCAATATGGACAAATATCTCGGAACTACCCTCGACGGCAGGTATGAAATAGACGAAGTTATCGGCTCCGGCGGCATGGCGGTGGTCTATAAGGCCACGGACATGCGCCTGCACAGGCCCGTCGCGGTCAAGATACTGCGCGACGAATTCGCGAGCGACGAGGAGTTCCGCGCCCGCTTTCAGATAGAGGCGCAGGCCGTCGCGATGCTCTCACACCCGAATATAGTCTCTGTTTTTGACGTTGGTCACACGGACGGGGTGGAGTATATCGTAATGGAGCTCATAGAGGGCGTCACGCTCATGCAGTACATGCAGAAGAAGGGCGCGCTCGGCTGGAAGGAGGCGCTGCATTTCTCCGTCCAGATGTGCAAGGCCCTTGAGCACGCGCACTCCAAGGGCATAGTCCACCGCGATATAAAGCCGCAGAACATCATGATGCTCCGCGACGGCACCATCAAGGTCGCCGACTTCGGCATAGCCGCCCTCGAGAGCGCGCAGGAGCAGCGCAGCGACCAGACCATAGGCTCGGTGCACTATATCGCGCCCGAGCAGGCCCGCGGCGAGACGCCGGACACGCGCAGCGACATATATTCGCTCGGCGTGGTGATGTACGAGATGCTCACAGGCTGCATGCCCTACGACGGGGACAGCGCCGAGCAGATAGCCCTCAAGCATATCGCCGGCATGGCGGCCGCGCCGCGCAGCATCAATCCCGACATACCCGAGGAGCTCGAGCGCATAACGATGCGCGCCATGAACGCGGACATACTCAGCCGTTACCAGACCGCCGGGGACCTTCTGGCCGACCTTGAGGACTTCCGCAAGCTCCAGAGCGGCGTAAAATCCGCCGGGGAGGGCGAAAACGGCGCCGACGGGATTTTCCCCGACGTGGAGCCCCTGGGCCGCACCGGCGAGATGAGCGAGGCCAAGTACGCGAGACGCCGCCGCCGCTCGCGCCGCGTGAGCATAATGAGCGGCACTGTCGGCGTGCTGGTGTTTATGATAGCCATCTTCGTGTTCTTGTGGAACTACTGGCTGAAGGACATCTTTTCCACCGCCGAGCGCGTGGAGCTGCCGAACTTCGTCGGCCAGAACTATGAGAGCGTGGTGAACGACAACGCCAACCGCTCGCTCTTTGACTTCACCGTGACCTACTCCATAGACCCGAACGTCCCCGAGGGGCAGATCATTTCCCAGGACCCCGAGGCGGGGCGCAGCCTTATGATAGTGCCGGAGGGCATAGAGGTCACGCTGACCGTCAGCACCGGCGTGCGCGAGTCCGTCGTGCCCGACGTGCTCAACAAATCGCTGCAGGAGGCCATAGTTGAGCTGCAAAACTCCGGCTTCAAGTATGAGCCGGCGTACTCAACCAGCAACGAGGTCACGGAGGGCTATGTAATAAGCACCGACCCTGCGCCGGGCGGCCAGCTTGCCGAGGGCTCTACGGTCATTGTTACGATAAGCTCCGGGCCCGAGCTGCGCACCATAACCATGCCGAACCTTGTGGGCTACACAGAGGACGAGGCCATTAACATCCTCTACAACAACAACCTCGCCTATGCCGACACGACCTATATCGAAAGCGAGCAGGCCGCAGGCACGGTCATACGCCAGAGCATAGAGGCCTATGAGGACGTGGAGGAGCACACGCGCATCTACCTCTGGGTAAGCACCGGCCCCGCCGAGACCCCGGCGCCCACGCCCACGCCGACGCCTCCCACGCAGACGCCTGGGGAGGAGTTCCCATCCGGCGAGACCTACTTCTTTGACTGGTAATGGCTGAGGGGGTTATAATCAAGGCCCTGAGCGGGTTTTACTATGTGCGCTGCGGGGACGAGACCGTCGAGTGCCGGGCGCGGGGCCGCTTCCGCCGCGAGGGGGAGAGCCCCCTCGTGGGCGACAGGGTGGTGTTTTCGCGGGACGCGCAGGGCAAGGGCCGGGTGGACGGCATACTGCCGAGGAGGAATTCCTTCGTCCGCCCCGCCGTCGCCAATATAGACCTGCTGATTGCCGTCGCAAGCGAGGTGGAGCCGGTAACGGACCCCTTCCTGATAGACCGCGTCACGAGCACGGCCGAGTACGCAGGCTGCGAGGTGCTTATCTGCGTGAACAAGTCCGACGCAGGCAGCTCCGGCCGCCTCCGGGACATCTATGCCGCTACGCCGTATAAGCTCATCGAGACCAGCGCCGTGACCGGCGAGGGCATAGCTGAGCTCGCGGAGTGCATATCGGGCCGGGTCTGCGCCTTTTCAGGCAACTCCGGCGTGGGCAAGAGCAGCCTGCTGAACGCGCTCGAGCCCTCGCTCGGGCTCAGGACGGGCGAGGTCAGCGAAAAGCTGGGCCGCGGACGGCACACAACGCGGCATGTCGAGATTTTTCCCGTGGCGGGAGGCTTCTGCGCGGATACGCCGGGCTTCGCCTCCTTTGACGTGGAGCAGATGCCGCCCATACCAAAGGACGAGCTCCAGGGCACCTTCCCGGAGTTCGCCGGATTTGTCGGGCGCTGCCGCTTTGACGACTGCGCCCATCTCAGGGAGCCCGGCTGCGCCGTGCGCGAGGCCGTGAGCGAGGGGAAGATAAGCCCCAGCCGCTATAAAAGCTATGAACGCCTGTATGAAATTAGCGCCCGGTACAAGGACTGGGAGATAAAATAAGCCGTGCACAGCGCGGCTTATTTTTTGCGCCTGTAACACCTGGGCCGGCGGCTTCATATACTGTTTCCGGGGTGATGTTATGCATCGGCGACGGCGCAGGCCGCCGGCCATAGGCTGGCTGGTGCTTTTGGCCGGGGTGGTGATACTGTTGGCGCTGATCCTTCCGGCGGGCTTCTGGTGGTTCGCGCTGGCCGTCGCGCTCATCATCGCCGGGATATGGCTGTTACGAAGCTGCGGATAGGAGGTAAATATGAAGCTGCTGGTCATAAAGCTGCCCGCCTGGCTCTCGCGGATAATACTGCGCCTCGGCGGAGGGGATAAGGAATAAGCGCGGCTCGCCCCTCATAGGCTTTAGGGAAATTTTTGCGAGGGGAGATACCATGGACTTGACTGTAAAGCGCAGCGGCCTTGAGCTCTGCGAAAAGGTTTTTGAATACTCCATGCCCGTCGAACAGGCCGCGGAGAGCGTGGTGCCGGATACCCAGCCCGACGTGGAGCGCATACTCTTCGCCGCCGGAACGGCCCTTTTGAGCGCCAAGGAGCCGCGCGAGGGCGCGATATCGCTCGCCGGGAGCGTGGAAGCGTCGGTGCTGTATGTCCCGGAGGGCGGGGCAGGGCTGTGCACGCTCGCGGTCAGCGTGCCGGTGTCTGTGGAGCTTGACGCGCCCGGCGTTACGGCCGAGAGCCTGACGGCCGCGTCGCTTGGCGTCGCCGCCGTGGACGCGCGGGCGCTCAACCCGCGCAAGGTGCTTGTGAGGTGTACGGTGAACGTCTGCGCCGAGGCCTATGCCGCGTCCGTGCTCGAGCTCGGCTGCGGCATAGGCGGCGAGGACGCCGGAGCCGTGGAGACGCTTACGGAGCAGTACACCGTAACGCCGGTCGTGAGCGTCTGCGAAAGGACCTGCGTCGTGTCGGACGAGTACCGTCTGCAGCCCGGCCTGCTGCCCATAGGCCGCCTGCTGTGGCACGGCGTGGAGCTCTGCGGCGTGGGCGCGCGGGCGGTGGGCTCGCGGCTTGTAGTAAGCGGCACGGCGCGGCTCGCGGCGGTATATGAGGCGGCGGAGAGCAGCGAAACGGCCTCGGTGAGCTTTGAAACCGAGTTTTCGCAGATGCTTGACGCCGGGACGGAGCTTGTAAATCCCTGCGTGACGGTCATAGCCGCGCCCACGGCTGAGTATATCGAGACCGTCACTCTCGCCGCGGGGGAGAAGGGGATCTCGGCCGAGGTACATATGGCGCTGCAGTGCGTCGTATCGGACGACAGGCGCTGCGAGTGCCTTGCGGACTGCTACAGCAACGTCTGCGAGATAGACGTAACGCGCGGCGAGCTGAAAACGGACTTCAACCGCCGCGCGGCAACGCTCCGCGCCGCCATAAACGAGACCATTGCCGCGAGCCCCATGCCCGTCAGCATAGTCCGCGCGCTTTGCACCGCGGGGCCGGCCGAGTGCGAGGACGGCCGGCTGCGCTGCGCCGTTACGGCGACCGTGCTGTATACGGCCTCGGACGGCGGGGTATACGCCGTGCAGCGGCGCATAAGCGCCGAGACCTCCGCCTCGCTCGCCGAGGGGGAGCGCGCCGAGTGCGTGAGGGCCTGCTGCGCCGCCTGTACGGCGGGCATAGCGCAGGGAGGTGTGGATTTCCGCGCGCAGGTGGACTTCTCCTTTACGGCGCTGCGGCGCGGCGCCATAGGCGAGATATGCGCCGTGGAGTGCTCCGAGGCCGCGGAGGCGGCCGGGCGGCCCTCCGTCACCGTGGTCAGGGCCGGCGGCACAGACAGCCTGTGGATCCTCGCAAAGCGCTGCCATTCCACCACCGCCGCGATAGCTGAGCAAAATGAGCTCGACCCATCCGCGCCGATTGCGGGAAGGGTGCTGCTCATACCCGCGGTGAGGCAATAAAAAATCCCCCGAATGGGGGATTTTTTATTGCCTTATACCTGCTCTTCCTTAGCCTTTCGGCCGATTTCCCAGCCGCGGCGGAAGGCGGCCTCGTTTATCGGGTTGAGCTCGGGGCGCTTGGCGCCTAATTTTTTAAAGGCGGTCTGCAGGACGTTCTCGGCGGGCAGCACGTCGGTATAGCCGATTATCGCGCCCACTATCACGAGGTTGAGCACCTTGGGCGCGCCCAGCTCGATGGCGATGGAGCCGGCGTCTACCTTTACCACGTGGATATCGCTGCGCTCGGGCTCAATCGTGACGACGGAGCTGTTGGTGAATATCGTGCCGCCGGGGACGACGGCGTCCTTGAACTTGGCCATGCTCGGGTCGTTGAGGCACACTACGTAGTCGGCCTGATTGACCTTGGGCGCGCCTACGGGCTCATCGGAGATAACCACATAGCAGTTGGCCGTGCCGCCGCGCATCTCCGCGCCGTAGCTCGGGAAGTAGGTGACGTACTTGTCCGTGGTCTCGCAGGCCGTGTAGCTCAGGAGCTGGCCCGCAACCATGACGCCCTGGCCGCCGAAGCCGGCGATGATGAAGGATTTTTCCATGTTCCGGCCTCCTTATTTGGCGCGGAATTCCCCGAGCGGGAACTCCTTGAGGATTACGTTGTGGACGTGGTCGAGGCTCTCAAGCGGGCTCATGCCCCAGTTGGTCGGGCAGTTGGAGACGAATTCGACAAAGGAGAAGCCCTTGCCCTCCAGCTGGTACTGGAAGGCCTTTTTGACTGCGGCCCTGGCCTTTTTGGCGTTGGGCACGTCGGCGGCGGTGACGCGGGCGATGTAGGCCGGGGCGTCGAGCTGGTTTAAAAGCTCGCACATGTGCATGGGCGCGCCGTGCTCCCTTTCGTCCCTGCCGAAGGGCGTGGTGGTGGTTTTTGCGCCCAGGAGCGTGGTCGGGGCCATCTGGCCGCCGGTCATGCCGTAAATGCCGTTGTTGACAAAGATGACCGTGAAGTTTTCGCCGCGGTTGGCCGCGCTCATGGTCTCGGCAAGGCCGATGGCCGCGAGGTCGCCGTCGCCCTGGTAGGTGAAAACAAGCGTCTCGGGGCTGCAGCGCTTGAAGGAGCTCGCTATGGCGCAGGCCCTGCCGTGCGGGGCAGCGACGGTGTCCATGTCAAAGTAGGTCACCGCGAGGCCGCAGCAGCCGACGCCCTGGACATAGCAGGCGTTATCGAGCTGGCCAAGCTCGTCGAGGACCTCGCAGATTATCTTGCAGACGCTTGAGTGCATGCAGCCGGGGCAGAAGCCCGTCACCGCGCCCTCAAAGATGCCCGCCGGGCGGGAGTAGACTTTTTCCATCATTTGAGCACCCTCCTTACTTCATCAGGCTGCGCGCCGCGTCAAGTATGGCGGCGCGGTCGAGCACCTCTCCGCCGGAGGAGAGGGCGGTGACTATCCTGGTACGGCCGTGGACGACGCGCTCGACGTCCTCGGCAAACTGGGCGGGTATGCTCATCTCGGCGCTTACTATGCCGCGCAGCTTTTCAAGCGGCAGCTTTTCATAGGCAGCGTCGGGGAAGGGGTAGACCTTCTTCGGGCGGATAAGCCCGGCCCTGATGCCCTCGGCGCGCAGAAGCTTGACGGCGCTCTTGGCGATGCGGCCGGTGATGCCGTAGGCGGTGAGGACGATCTCGGCGTCGCCGGTCATATAGTCCTCATACTCGACCTCGGTGGTTTTCCAGCTCTCGTAGAGCTCGGCGTCGCGCTCGTTCATCTGCTCCTGGCTGATTCGCGTGTCGAGGCCGGGGCCGCACATGACCTTGTGCTGAGGCCCGCCGTGCTTGCCGCGGGCGGCCCAGGTCTTGGACGCGCGGATCGCGGCGACCTCCTCCTCGCTCAGCGGCTCGGGCAGCTCCACAGGCTCCATCATGGTGCCGGTAAAGCCGTCCATGAGCAGCATGACGGGCTTGGAGTACTTGTCCGCCAGCTCAAAGGCCTGCCAGGTCATATCGACGGCCTCCTGGAGGTTCATCGGGCTGAGCACCAGCATGCGGAAGCCGCCGTTGCCGGAGGCGTGGGTGGCCTGCAGATAGTCCTGCTGAGCGGGCTGTATGGTGCCTATGCCAGGGCCGCCGCGCTGGAAGTTCGCAATAACTACGGGCAGGTTGGCGCCGGCCATCCAGCTTATCGCCTCGCTCTTGAGGGAGATGCCGCAGCTCGAGGAGCTCGTCATGCTGCGCACGCCGGCGGCGGCCGCGCCATAGGCCATGTTGGAGCTTGCAACCTCGCTCTCGCCCTGGATGAACACGCCGTTTACTTCGGGCATGCGGCGCGCAAAATACTCAGGCACGTCGTTCTGGGGGGTTATCGGGTAGCCGGCAAAAAAGCGGCAGCCGGCGCGGACGGCGGTCTCGGCGACGGCCTCGCAGCCCTTCATGAAAATCTTCTCCGCCATCTCAGACCACCTCCCTGTAGACGGTAATTGCGGCGTCGGGACAGATCACGGCGCACATGGCGCAGCCTATGCACTCGTCCGGGTTGACCGGGACGGCGTACTGGTAGCCCTTGGAGTTGACCGCGCTCGTCGTGCCCAGAACATGCTTTGGACAGGTGTTGACGCAGTACAGACAGCTCTTGCAGGCTTCCGTGTAGATTTCTACCTTGCCTTTGGCCATTAATACCACTCCTTCTCATTTCTGTTTGCGGTATTCTCCCCGGAACCTCCCAACCACTCCGGCAGAGTATTAAGGCGTATTGGGAGTATGGGCCCCGATACGGCCTTTTCCACTTCATAGTACAGCTCCCGGAGCACGCAGACAAAGTCCGCTTCCTGGCCGGGAAAGAGAGCGGCGAACCGCTCAAGCCCCTCCAGCACGTCGCGCGCAGTCGTGCCGGGGCCTAAATTTGGATTGGCGACAAGGTGCACCCGCTCAAGCCGCGCCGCGCCGAGCACGCGTCCGGCCGTCACGCTTATATCGTCAAGCGTCCTCGACCAGGGCCGGTAGGGGTTGACGATGTACAGCACGCGGGTCTCGGGACGGCTCAGGAGCTGCGAAAACTGGCCGATCATGTGCGAGCCGTGCGAGCCGCCGCCCACGTCCATGAGCACGATATCATCCCCGAGGAGGGCCTCGGCGACGCCGGAGACCACGGTTGGGGCGTCAAGATACTGGCTCTGGAAGTGGAATACTACGCCCTCACGCTCAAGAGAGGCCTCGCAGTCCCGCGCCCGGAAGAGCGGCTTGGTCTGGTCCATGTCAAAAAAGTGCACGCGGCGCGCGCCCTCGCGGGCAAGGCCCAGCGCCAGATTGATGGCGGTCTCGGTTTTTCCGGAACCCGCTTCACCTAAAAAAACCACGTTTTTGGCCCCTTTAAGGAGCTCTGCGCACGAAAATGACATGTTTTACTCCCATATCGCTGTCCGGCGCTTTCGCCGGAGAAATCCGTCTTTATGATATCAGAGCTTTGAACAAATTGCAAGTCTCGAATTTAACTTGCTAAAGCGTGCCGGTTCCTGAAGAAAAGCTCATAAAGCCTGAGATTTCCTGTTGCAAATGGCAGAAAAAAGTGCTAAAATAATTGGCGCAAATTCACACGTAGGGGTTGAAAAGATGTCTGGACATTCCAAGTGGCATAATATACAGAAAACCAAGGGCGCCCAGGACGCCAAGAGGGCTTCCGCCTTCACCAAGATCGCGCGCGAAATGATCGTCGCGGTCAAGGAGGGCGGCAGCGGCGATCCCGCCAACAACTCCCGCCTTGCCGCCGTCATTGCCAAGGCCAAGGCGGCCAACATGCCCAACGATAATATCAAGCGCACGATTGAGCGCGCCCTCGGCGCGGGCAGCACGGACAACTATGAGTCCGTCACCTATGAGGGCTACGGCCCGAGCGGCGTTGCCATCATTGTCGAGGCCATGACCGACAACCGCAACCGCACCGCCAGCGACGTGCGCCACGCATTTGACAAGTTCGGCGGCAACATGGGCCAGGCCGGCTGCGTGAGCTGGAGCTTTGACAGGAAGGGCGTTATCGTCGTCAACAACGAGGACGAGGAGCTGGATGAGGACAAGGTCATGGAGGACGCCCTCGAGGCCGGCGCGAGCGACATGGAGGCCGACGGCGAGGTCTTTGAGGTCTACACCGAGCCCGACGATGTCGCGGCCGTCGCCGAGTACCTGACCGGGCACGGCTACGAGCTGCTCAGCGCCCAGGTCGAGATGGTCCCGCAGACCTACATCACCCTCAGCGACGAGGGCGACGTAAAGAACATGCAGCGCATGATAGACATGTTCGAGGACAATGACGACGTCCAGAACGTCTGGCACAACTGGGAAAATAACTGAGCAACAGCAAAAAATCCCGCCGGATACCTCCGGCGGGATTTTTGCGCTTATCAGGCATTTTCATTTAAGATTTCCTCCGCCGCTGCCGTGAACATGTCACGCGCGGAGGCGCCGCCGTAGCGGCTCTCGATGTAATTGAGCTGCCTGTCACTGACAAGGCTCCACTCGCCGCCGGAATTCCGGAAAAGATAGGCAATCTCCGGCGGGCCCTCAGGCTCCGGGCCGTAGGCCGTGCCGAGGCTGACGCCCGGGATGAAAAAGCTGTAGGCTTCGCCCTCTCCGCCGGCGTCCGTCGGCTCCTCGGTGACGGAGTCAAGGCGTACGGAGCAGATTTCGTAATAGCTACCTTCTCCGCTGCCGCCGGCAATCCCGGAGATCCTATAATCGTTGGCTATGCTCGCGGCGTGTTCGGCCATGACCAGCAGCACCTCCTCGGGGAGCCCGGCGAGCGCCCCGTCCAGCTCCACGTCCTCAACAGTGAAGGGGTCCTGGGCCACGCGCCACTGAGCGTACAGGCTAAGGGCGTTCGAGGTGCGGACCCCGGGGTCGAGGAGGCTTATAAAGCTGCTGCCGATATATTCATAGCCGCCGTCCTTCACATAAAAGAGCGGGCAGGAGGGGTTCGTGTTGACAAGGCAGCCGTCCTCAAGGGCAAAGCTCCCATACAGCGAGATCCCGTCAAGATCCCCAACTATGCGGTAATCCGGCCTGTAGTACGTCAGCTTGAAGCCCTCGCGGTTATATTCGCCGCTTTCGGCCTCATACGCCGTGATGCCGTCCACAATAACCCGGTCTATTTCGACGTTCTGACGGAAGGCTATATCATCCGCCTCGCCGGCGCACATCGCGCTTATCATGGCCTTTACCTCCTCGGGCGCGCTTTCAGCGGCGCCGGAGAAGAGCACCTCGGGCTTCACGAAGCTCTGCATCTGTATGACCGTGCCCACGACCGTGTCCAGCTCATAGCTGAGCGATTCGCCGAGGAAGCGTACGGACCAGGGCACGGAGCTGTCCGCGCGCGTCAGGAGCAGCAGGCCGTATTCCGCCTCGCCATAGCCGGGGTAGCTGCCCCGGAAATACAGCGGGAGATAGTTGTGCTCATCTATCACAACGCCGCTCAGGCGGGCGTTAAACAGGGCCTGCACGGCATTGATCGAGGAGGCGGCCTGATCGTACCAGACGCGCTCTATCTCCGCGCCCTCGCCCTCTAAGAACTGCATGGCGGAGCTGAGGGCCGCGCTTATGTCGGCGGTGCCGTAATCTATTATATAGCGCATGGCGTAGAGCTCATTCACGCGCTCGAAGGCCGTGCTGCCGGGGCTCACGCTGTAGCTTTTGCTGTTTGTCACGTCGATGCCGTCCTCGTCCGTCTCAAAGAAGGTGACAAGGTACCTGGCGCTGTCGGGCGAGCCGCCGCTGCTGTTCTCGACGAGCTCAAGGAGCTCCGCCGTCTGCTCGGGAGTGAGGGCGCACTGCGACGGCGCGTTGCCGGCGTCCACGCGGCTTATCATGGCGTAGACGTCCTGCTCGAGCGGGACGATGCCGGTTTTGTTTATGACGGCGCTTGCCGCGGCGGCGGCGTCGCCGCCATAGCTGGACTGAAACTCCAGGGCGTCAATGGAGCCTATAAAGCTGCCGGTCTCATCCGAATACGCTATCAGTATGTCGTCGTAGCCGCCGGTGCTGAGCTCGGAGGAGAGCACGGAGCCATAGCGGTAGGGCGCCATAAGCAGCGTGACCGAGTGCGTGACGCCCGCGGAGTCCGTCACGAGGACGCCGTCCATGAGGGTGCTGAGCGCCTCTAACTCCACATGGACCTTTTCGCCAAGGTTTTTGGCGCCTACCTCATCGGTGATGTGCCCTAAGACAAGGCTGAGAAGCCCGGGCTCCACGTCCGTCTCAAAGCCGATGTCTATCATGATGCCGTCGGGCAGCTCCGTCTCCTGCGGGGCGGGTTCCTCCGCCGGATTGGTGAGGAAGCATACGGCAAGGACGATAATGGCGATTACGCAGACGGCGATTATCCAGAAGGCCGGCTTTTTGTAGCTCAAAACGCTCTTCACCCGGTTTTTCACGCTGCCCTCGCCGAAGGCGAGCGGGCAGGCGGAGACCAGCCTTTTCCCGGAGGCGCAGCGGAGCAGGGCCTCGGAGTAATCGGCGCGGCCGGCCCTGTCGAGGCCGCGGACAACGCGCTCGTCGCAGGCGGCCTCTATATCGCGGCAGAACAGTATGTAGCCGAGCCAGACGAGGGGATTGAACCAGTGCAGGCAGAGCACGGCGTAGCCGAGCGGCTTTACCAGCGTGTCCCTGCGCGCGACGTGCGCCCGCTCATGGGCGAGCACGTGGCCGAGCGCCCCGCCGTCAAGCCCGGAGGGGACATAGATCCGTGGCCTGAGCACGCCCAAGACGAAGGGGGAGGAGACGTGCTCGCTCACATATACGCCGGGCGAGAGCTCCACGGCGGTGCTGACGCGGTTTTTGAGCCCCATGTAGCTCATAAGCGCCCAGACAAGCAGCGCGGCGAGGCCAATCACGTAAACTATCGCGGCCGCGCTCGCAAGCACGTAGAGCGGGCTCACGCTGTCCCCCGGAGCCGCGGCCGCCATCTGCTCCACAACGCCGTTTACCGCGCTGTTTACGGCGGGGATGCCGGTGTCTATTACCGGCGCGGCGCTCCCGGCCGGGGCGGCAGTGATATTGGCGGAGGGAGCGTAGAGCTGCACGGCCTCGACATTTATCGGCTCCGCGCTCGGCACAAGGCTCAGCGCGCTCTCAATCGAGAAGGGCAGCACAAGGCGCAGCGCGGCCACACCCCAGAGTATGGGCATGATATACCTCGGCGCGCGGCGCAGCAGCAGCCTGAGCAGAAGCACGGCCAGGATGAGCGGCAGGGCCGAAAGGCTCAGGTTGAGCAGGTCCAGAAACAGCCCGGTCATGTTACTTCCCCCTCCTGTATTCGTCTATCATGCGCTGTACCTCGTCCAGCTCCGCGTCGCTGAGCTTTTTGCTGCGGGCGAAGGCCGAGATAAAGGCGGGCAGGGAGCCGCCAAAGCGGCTTTCAACAAGCTCGTCTATCTCGGCGGACTGCACCTCGTCTCGGCTGACAAGGCTTGTAACAACGCTGTGCTCATTCCTGAGCACGCCGCGCCAGGCGAGGCGCTTTATGACGGTGTAGGTCGTCGAGCTCTTCCAGCCGAGCTGCTCGCGGCAGAGCGAGACAAGCTCGCCACTCTTCACCGGCTCATGCTCCCAGAGTATGAGGCAGAAGCGGTATTCGCTTTCAAAAACCTTCGGCGTGGCCATAACATCCCCCCTCTAATGCGTTAGACTATCTCCCTGCCCTTAGTCTAACGCATTAGACTACGCTTGTCAAGCAAAAAATAAGGCGTCCGGGGATCCCGGACGCCCTGCTTAAAGCAGCGCGATAACATCCTCGCGCTCCGGCATGGAGAGGAGCGCGCCCTTTTTGGTGGTGACGAGGTAGGCGGCGGCGTTGGCGAAGCGGAGCGCTTCGGCTATCTCCTCCCCGCAGAGGCTATCAAGCCCGCGGCGGAGGACAAAATCCAGCATGCAGGCGCAGAAGGTGTCGCCCGCGCCGGTGGTGTCTACTACGCCGCCGAGGGCGAGGGCAGGACGCTCTATGCGAAGGCCTTCGTAATACGCCCTGCTGCCATAAGCGCCCATGGTGAGGCAGAAGAGGCGGATGTCCGGGCAGCGGGAGCGCAGCTCCTCAACGCCGCAGCCGAGGAAATCGAGCTCGTTATCCGCTATCTTGAGTATGTCGCAGTGCGCAAGGCCCCAGTGCATGCGCTCCCGCGCGGCCTCGAGGTCCGGCCAGAGCGGGGGACGGAGGTTCGGGTCAAAGGAGATCAGCGCCCCGGCGCGCCTTGCCTCGAGGACGGCGGCCTCTGTGGCCTCGCGGGCGGGGGAGCGCGTCATGGAAAGCGTGCCGAAGTGGAAAATGCGGCAGCCGCGCAGTATATCCCGGGGCAGCTCGCCGGCGCTGAGCATGGTGTCCGCGCCGGGGGAGCGGTAGAAGGCAAAGTCGCGCTCGCCGCTCTCGTCCGTGTGTACAAAGGCGAGGGTGGTGCGGTGCTCGGGGTCCATCCTCAGCGCGGAGACGTCTATCCCGGCCCCGGCGGCGGCGCTTTTTAGCGTTTCGCCGAAGAAATCGCGCCCAACCTTGCCAATGAAGGCCGTGCGCCGGCCCAATTTGCCCAGCATGGCCAGCACGTTACAGGGCGCCCCGCCGGGATTCGCCTCAAAAACGGGGTTCCCGCGATCGGACAGGCCGTTTTCCGTGAAATCTACAAGCAGTTCGCCGAGCGCGGCGGCGTCGTAAAGCTTTTCCATGAGCTACACCTCACAGCTGAGTTTAAGCCATTATATCATAAGCCCGCGGCGTTTACAAAATAGTTTGGGCCCGCCATAAGACGGGCCCGGTGGAGTGGGTATGGTGGAAAGGGGAAAAGAGAGGCTTTAGAAATTGCCGCCGTTCCAGCCCCAATGTGTGATGGGCTCATAGACGACATAGAGGCGGTCGGGAGGGACGCCGAGGCGCTCGCTCATCGACGCGCAGAGCTCGCGCGTGAGCATGTCGTACTGCGCGCCCTCCAACTCGCCGAAGGTTTTGAGGACTATCATCGCGGCGGGGGTCTCGCCGTCGCCGGCAAAGCTCATGTCCGCGCCGTCCTCGAGGTGTACCATGACCCAGCTCTCGCTCTTGCCGGGGATGAGCTCGATTATGCGGGCGAGCTCGTGCCGCAGCGCGGGGCGCTTTTCCACGGGTATGCGGGTGCTGGTCTGAACTTCAAAGTAGGGCATAATTTCTCCTTTCGGTTACTTGCGCCTGGAGAGCGGACGGTAGATGAAGGCCAGTATGAGGCCTACAACAGCGAAGGCCATGGAGACAAGGAAGGCGGGGCGGTAGCTGCCCGTTCCGTTGAACATTGCCTGCATGAGCATGGGGCCGATAATGCCGCCGGCGGAGAAGCCGATGAACATTATGCCGTAGTTCAGCGAGCTGTACTTCACGCCGAACTGGTCGCTGGTGAAGCCGGGGTAGACGCCCATGAACGCGCCGTAGCAGAGGCCTATCATGCAGATGCCGATGCAGAACATGACGGCGCTTTTGTTGCCGCCGCTGAGATAGAGCAGCGTGAGCGCGGCAATCGCGAGCACAAAGGCGGCGATGAGCGTGTTGATGCGGCCTATGCGGTCGGATATCCAGCCGCAGATTATGCGCCCGCCGGTATTGAAGAGCGCGAGGGCGCTGACGACAAGGGCGGCGGTGCCGGTGCTCATGCCTATCATGGTCTGCGCCACGCTCGAGGCCTCGGATATGGTCATAAGGCCGAGAGTGCAGCCGACGGTGAGCATGATGAGCATGACGTAGAATACGCCGCTCGAGAGCATCTGCTTTGCGTTCTTATCCTCGACGCGGCTGACCTCGCCTGTGAGCTCGGGAGGAGTCCAGCCCGTGGGCACAAAGTCGTCCGGGCAGGTGGTTATCAGCAGCGAGCAGAGCACCGCCAGCACGACGATGATCACGCCGAAGATGATAAAGGCGAGACAGACGCCGAAGGCTTCGTTGAACACGTTGGCAATGGGCGGGATGATTACGCTGCTTATGCCGAAGGAGGCGGTGGAAATGCCGCCCGCGAGGCCCTTTTTGTCGGGGAAGAACTTTACCGCGGTGCTGATGGTGCAGACATAGGCGAAGCCGTTGCCGAGGCCGCACATCAGGCTGAAGCCGACGATAAGGATGAACACGTTGGTGGCAAGGCCGCTGACGATAAAGCCGAGGCCGAATACCAGCGTGCCGATGAGTATGACCTTGCGCGAGCCTATTTTGTTGTCGAACCAGCCGCCGCTTATCGTTGTGATAAAGGCGTCGCCGTTGGCAACGGAGAAAACTATGGCAAGGTCGGCGGCGGTCATGGCCGTACCGTGCAGGCCGTTGAGGTGCTCGGCCATGGGCCCGGCGAACACGCTCCAGGCGTAAATTGCGCCTATGCAGAGGTTCGCCACGCAGCAGGCAAAGAGCACAAGCCAGCGCCGCTTTGTAAGCGCGGCGTTACGTTCCTGAATAGTCATGGCTCATACAACACCCTCTTCCCGAAGCTTTTCGACCTCGTCGTGCCCGAGGCCGAGTATGCCGCACAGCAGGCGCTCGGTGTCCTCGCCGAGGCCGGGCGCGGCCTTGTCGGCGCGGTCGGCGCAGCCGTGCATCTTGATGGGGGTGCCGGGCATCTCTATCTCGCGGCCGAAGGCGGGGTCATAGACGTCCCAGAGCATATTGCGGCGGCGGATAACGTCGCACTCGCAGGCCTGCTTGATGTTCTGGATGCGGCCGAAGGGCACGCCGGCGCCGCTTATAAGCTCCTCAAGCTCATCGACGCTGTGCTGCATCGACCAGTCCTCGATTATGCCCTTGAGGGTGGGGATGTAGTTCTCGACGCGCTTGGAGTTGTTGATAAAGCGCGGGTCCTCTATGAGCTCCGGCTTGCCCATGGCCCTGCAGAGCGCGGCCCAGAACTTGTTGGTGCCGCAGGCGAGGACAAACTGGCCGTCCCTGGCCTTGAAGGAGTCGAAGGGCGCTATAACGGGGTCGCTGTTGCCCTCGGGCTTGGAGACTATGCCCTTGATGGTGTACTGCATGACGCCGGTCTCAAGTATCGAGAAAACGGTGTCGACCATCGAGACGTCGAGCCTGCGGCCCTCGCCGGTGCGCTCGCGCTGGTAGAGCGCCATGACGACGCCGAGGGAGAGATAGGTGCCGGAATAGTTGTCCGCAATGGCGGGGCCAACCTTGACCATCTCGCCGCCGAGCGGGCCGGTCATGCTTATCATGCCGCCGAGCGCCTGGGCGACGACGTCATAGCAGGGCAGCTGCGACATGGGGCCCTCGAGGCCGTAGCCGCTTATGGAGGCGTAGATGAGACGGGGGTTGATTTCGCGCAGGCTCTCATAGCCGAGGCCGAGGCGCTCCATCGTGCCGACGCGGAAGTTCTCGCAGAGGACGTCGGCGGTTTTGACCAGCTCGCGGAAGAGCTCCTTGCCGCGCTCGGTCTTGAGGTTGAGCGTCAGGCCGTACTTGTTGCGGTTGATGTAGGAGAAGTAGCCGCTGGCCTCGCCCTCCATGGGCTCCCAGCCGCGGCTCTGGTCGCCGACGCCGGGGACCTCTATCTTGATGACCTCGGCGCCCTGGTCGGCCAGGTGCATGGTGCAGAAGGGGCCGGAATAGGCCTGGGTGAGGTCAAGTACGCGCACGCCGGTCAGCGGGCGGACAGATGCGTTGCTCATGGTATCCTCCTTAATCCGCGGTGAAGGCGGTCATCGCCGCCTCCAAAAGCGCGTCGCCGGCAATATACTTGGCCTCGACAAGGACGCGCGTGGGCTTGTACTCACCGAAGAACCCGGCGTAGACCTCGTTGATGGCGTCGAAATCGTCCATGCTCTTGACATACACGTCGACGCGGGCGACGGTGGCCTTGCTGCCGCCGCACTCCTCTACAACGGCCAGCAGGTTCGTAAGGACCGTCAGCGTGGCCGCCTTTATATCGGTTATCATTTCGCCCGTGACCGCGTCCTCGGGGATCTGGCCCGAGGTCATTATCATATTCCCGCAGCGTATGCCGTGGACATAGGGGCCGACGGCGGCGGGGACTTTATCGCTGTTGAATCTTTCAAGCTTCATGGTATTCCTCCGTTAATTTTGCCGCGGTGCGCTGACACCGCGGCATTTCTGCGGTAAGCGCGGCTTTGGGCGCCGCGGTTTCAGGCCCAGATGTCGCCTATGGTGAAGCCCTCCTCGAAGGGGTCGGTCGGGTCGAGGACAAGGTTGCCATAGCCGTAGATCCAGCTTTCGCCTGTGATGGTGGGGACAACGGCGTCGTAATCGCCGATCTTCGCCTTTTCAATCAGCTTGCCGGTGTAGACAACGCCGAGCAGGCCCTCGTGACGGAAGGGCTCGTCCAGCTTGAGCTCGCCCTTGGCGTACATGGCGGCCATGCGGGCGCAGGTGCCGGTGCCGCAGGGGCAGCGGTCAAGCGCGCCGATCCAGGTGGAGGGGTTGTCGAAATCGACCTCGCCGCTCGCGACGGTGACTGCGTTCTGGACGTCGGACTTCTCCGGGTGCTTGCTCGGGCCGTAGAGCTGGCTTATCGTGATGCCGACGCCGGGGTAATCCGGGTGCGCGACGGGCAGCTGGTCCTGAGCGGCGCGGAGAATGAGGGAGGAGACGCGGGTTATCTCGCGGCCCATGTCGGGCGTGAGCTCTATCCACGGGAACTGCCTGACGTCGGCCATGACATAGAACATGCCGCCCCAGGCGACGTCGACCTTGACCTTCTCAACGCCGTGGCCGATGTGCGGGACCTCGATCTCCTTGTCCACGTACACGGCGAAGGCGGGGACGTTCTTAAAGGTGACGGCGGTGGCCTTGCCGTTTTCGCAGACGGCCTCGATGCCTATAAGGCCCGCGGGAGCTTCAAGGTTGAACTTGTTGACGCCCTCCTTCATCGGGATGATGCCGGTCTCCAGCAGGACGGTTGCGACGGAGATGACGTTGCCGCCGCTCATCATCGGGTACTCGGTCTGCTCCATTATAATGAAGCCGGCAGCCGCATCGGGATGCTTGGGGGGGACAAGGATGTTGCAGCACATCGGGGGATAGCCTCTCGGCTCGCGAAGCAGGAACTTGCGCAGGCCGTCGGCATGCAGGCGGAGGTACTCCTCCATCTCGTACACGCTGTTGCCGGGGATGTGTCCGACACCGCCGGTTACGACGCGCATCGGCTCGCCGTCGTGGGTCTCAACGACGTTGATGACTCTCTTGAAGCTCATTTCTGTCCTCCTTGATTTAAAATGCTGAAAGATTTATATCAGGCGTCCGCCCGTATGGACGGACGCCCTTTTGCGAGGGGTTGCTGCGGCGAGCTCAGCTTTCAACGTCAACCGGAGCTTCCAGGCAGCCCCAGTTGGGAGCGCTGTAGCACACTTTGGAGTATTTGAACAGTACGACAAGGCACATTATCATAACTATGCTTTGCAGTACGCCGACAAGGGTGAACATGCCCTTGACGGAGTTGATTCCGCCGGTGGCGACGAGGGTGTAGCTCGTGCCGCAGAGGATGAGGCCGGTGAGGATCTTCTGGAACTTCGGGGCCTCGCTCTCGGCGTCCAGCCTGCGGCAGGAGAGGGTCGCAACGCAGGAGGCCATCGGGTCGGCGAGGGTGGAGAAGCTCATGACGATGCACAGCAGGAAGGCCACGGTGACGAACTTGCTCAGAGGCAGGGTGCCGATAATCTGGAAAACGGTGGACTGCATGCCGTAGGTCTCGAGCGCGGCCCAGACGTCAAAGGTGCCGGAGCTCTGCAGGTAGATAACCTGGCCGCCGAAGATGGCGATCCAGACCATGCAGAAGATGGAGGGGACGAGGACCTGGACCAGCATGAAGGTGCGGACGGTGCGGCCGCGGCCCATGCGGGCGAGGAACATGCCGATGACGGGCGCGTAGACGATGAAGGAGGCCCAGTACTGGATTATCCAGTCGGCGGACCAGGTCTCGCCGTCGGTGAGGACGGTGCTGCCGGTGGTCATGCGGCCGAGGTGGTCCCAGATGTAGCCGACGGCCTCGGAGCCGATCTTGCCGATGAACTCGGTGTTGCCGAACACAAGCACCCAGGCCATCAGGAAGAAGAAAAAGTACATGCAGCAGGTGGAGACGTACTTGAGGCCCTTGCTGATGCCGGTGACGCAGCTGGTGATGAACACCGCGCCGACGAACACGGCGGCAAGCAGCCAGACAAGCGCGCTCTGCGGGATGCCGAAGGCGGCTTCAATGCCGGCGCCTATCTGCATGAGGCCGACGCCCATGGAGTTTGAGGTGCCGCCCATGATGCAGAAGATGACCATGGCGGTGATGAGGGTGTTGAGCCAGCCGCGGCGCTTGCCGGTGGCGCACTCGACTATGGAGTTGAAGCTCAGGTTCTTCTTGCGGTTGACGCAGAGGACAGCGAAGGCGGCGCCGCAAAGGGCGTACATGCAGTACTGGACAAAGCTCCAGTTCCACATGGCCTGGCCGACGGCAAAGATGCCGGCCTCGCGGCTGCCGGGGTCGGCGCCGACGAAGGCGGGGGTCTGCATGAAGTGGTACATGGGCTCGCCCATGGCCCAGAAGAGAAGGCCTGTGCCTATGCCGGAGCAGATGCTCATCGCGCACCAGGCGGGCAGGCTGTAGGCGGGCTTGGCGTCCTCGCCGCCTATCTTGATATCGCCATATTTAATGGCCATGAAAATGACGCCGAATATCAGAAATACAAAGCTCAGGAGGTTGATGTACCAGCCGAGATAGTCGGCCATGCCATAGAGCAGCTTGGTCATGAAGTTGCCGACGGGCTCGGTCCAGAGGGCGCCGGCTACGATGAAGAGGGCAAGTATGATTATGGCCGGCCAGAACGCGACCTTGTTCATCCGTCTATCCTCGAGAGTGTTGTTCATGTTTAACTCCTTTCTCTCTTTTCACATATCATCCTTTTTCCTCAAGAGTTAAAGAATCGCATGTTAATTTTACCGTCGAGCCACATTATAAGGTCCATGACCTTGGCGACGATAAAGCTGTAGAGCGCGGAATAGAGTATGGCCTTCCAGCTCTGCAGCGCGAGGCAGCAGAGCAGCATTATGGAGCAGTCCATGATGAAAAGTATGCTGCCGTAGCTCAGGCGCGCAGCGCGCTTTTTTACGAGCAGCGCCAGCGCCGTGGTACCGGCCATGGTGCCGCCGGAGGCCATAAGCATTCCCGCGCCTATGCCCATCGCAGCTCCCCCAAGAGCGACGATAAGCACAGGATGCTCCGAATTGAAAAGCGGGGTCATCCACGCCCACAGATCCATGAGGGCCGAGGTGCCGGCCATGATTATTACCGTGTAGACCAGCACCTTCATGCCCTGCTTTTTGGTGACCAGGATCATCACCGGCACGTTCAATAGCAGGTTCACGGCTCCTATCGGCGTGTCCAAGAGGCTGTTTGCCGTAACCGCGAGGCCCAGCATGCTGCCCGGTATGACCTCGATCTGGTTTACATAGACCATGGAGAGAGCGTAGATCACGCAGCCGATAATAAGCAGCAACGCCTCATATATCCTGCGCGCGCTGCGCTTTTTTCCTTCGAGGGGCATATGCTCAGAAATAGACCTCTATCTCGTCGCGATCGGTGAAGAACTGCACCTCGCGCGCGCCCTCGAGCTTCATGTAGTCCTCCTCGCTGAGGTTGACCACGGGGATGGCGTAGTTATAAAAGCGCTTCGCTATCAGCGGGCCGGTGAGGACGACAGGATCGCTCCTCACGTTTATAATGGCGGCCGGGGCGCAGTGGGTGCGGACCTGCTCAAGGATGATGAGGCCGGTGCCGCTGCTGCCCTTGGGCGTCGGGAAGGCGAGGACCTTGCCGTTCATGTTCTGCTGATAGAAGGGGTGGCGCCTGTCGCGGATAAGGCCGCTCTGCGGGTCAACGGTGCCCCAGAAGCTCATCGGCTCGTTGCACCACATCAGCTCCGCGCGGACGTCGCCGGTGACGGCGTATTTGCATTTGAGCGTCAGCTTCTCCATGGCTTTGCCTCCTTAACTACCTTGCCGGCCACGGCCGACTCGATGCAGTCCGCCATGCTGCCGAACACGGGCTGCAGCCCGCGCATGGCGAAGCAGTAGGTGTCGAACTTGCCGGAGTTGGACATCATCGTCCTGGTGCCGAGCTTCTGGTTGCGGTACTCTAAGATGCAGCCGTCGCTGTATACCTCTACGCCGAGGCGGACAAGGTCCTCGTAAACGCCGCTGTCCTTCAGGCGGTCGACCACGCTGCGCGGGGTGATGAGCCAGAAGTTGGTGTTGTCGTTTACGCGGCGGCCGCGGAAGAGGTCGCGCACCATGACGCACTCGTTGTAGCTCGCGTGCGGACAGCCGAGCACAACGGCGTCGAGGTCGGTGACGTCGGGGTTGGTGATCTGGTTTTCCGCATCGCGCAGGTCGGAGAGGTGGATCTCAACGACCTCCTCGGGCTTGTTCGGGCCGAAGGCCTGCTCATAGGTCTGCGCCTCGGGGGTCACGCCTATCATGTGGAAGAGCGCGATGCCGCCGGAGGACGCCGCCGTGGCGCTGAACTGCTTGAGGATTTCGTTGGTGGCGCCCCTCGCGGGCATGCCCTCAAGCGCCCATACACGGTCCTTGACTATGGAGCCGAAGGCATAGGAGATGAGGTTCCAGATGCTCTCGTCGGTGAAGTACTCGGGCTTGATGTCCGCGCCGAGCTTGACGAGGCCCTGAGCGTGGCGGTTCTCCGGCACGTGCAGGCCGAAGTACGGGGCCCTGCCCGCTATGCCGCAGAGCAGCTCGAGCGGGCCGGCGTACCTGTTGGTACGCGCACCGATGATTGAGTTGTAGTAGCAAATGACGTTGGACTCGGCGCTCGCGAACTGCTGGCCGAAGCCCGGCGCGACGCCGATGTGATACGGCGCGCAGGACCAGGTGGGGATGGCACCCATCTTTACGTGGGCGGCCTCGATTCGCCTCGTCGCCGACATCGTCTCCACATCGTGCTTCTGCCTGTCCCATTTTTCAATGTCGCAGGCCGTCGCGTTGGTGGTGGTGGGTACGGCGAATTTGGCGCCCTTTTCGGCAAGCATTTCTGCGAAAGCAACCTGTGCCTCGCCGGCGTAAACGGTGCTGTCGTCATGGCAGCCGACTATCTCCACAAACTCCTCCACATCATAGAACATGGCGAGGTCATAGAGCGCCTGGATCGCCTGCTGACGGATTTCACCCTCTTCGCCGTTGAGCATTGCCTTCTCTTTGTCCGTTAGACGCAATTTGCTTCTCCTCCTTCCGTTGAAAAAATATTCGATTAAGCCGCAGCTTGATCAGACGATTAAAGTTTTTTGAGCTCGTTTGCTCCGATGCGGTAGCACTCCTCGTTTTTGGGGGTGTTCCTGCCCTTATGGTCGAAGTAGGCGTTGAGCCCGGCGCTGAAGGTGTCCACGTCCAGAATGCCGGTGGCCTGGGCCATGGCGCCGAGCATGACGATGTTTGCCGCGCGGCCGTTCCCGACGGCGTTGGCGCGGTCGGTGGCGTCCACGCCGTAGACATTGACGTTCTCGGGCCAGCTGTCCCTGGAGATAAGGGAGGTGTTAACGATGACGGTGCCGCCGTCGCGCATGTCGCCGATAAACTTGTCGTAGCTCGGCTCGTTGAAGGCGAGCAGTATATCCAGCTTGGTGGGGTAGGGGCTGCCTATCTCCTCGTCGGAGATGACCACGCTGCAGCTGGCGGTGCCGCCGCGCATCTCCGCGCCATAGGAGGAGGTCCAGCTCACGTTCTTGCCCTCTCGGGCCGCGATGTCTATAAGTATCTTGCCGGCGGTCAGAACGCCCTGGCCGCCGAAGCCGGCCATGATAATGTCAGCCATCAGTCCTTGCCTCCTCTGTCAACATATACGCCTACGGGGAAAACCTTTTCGTTCTCGTTCTTTATCTTGGCCATGGCCTCAACCGGGCTGAGCTTCCAGTTGGTGGGACAGGGGGAGAGCACCTCAATTATGGAGAAGCCCTTCTTCTCCATCTGGTTTTCAAAGCCCTTTTTGATGAAGCGCTTGGTCTCGTCGATGTGACGCGCGTCATAGAGCGCACCGCGGGCGGCGAAGGCCACGTCGCAGTTGGCGATGTTCTTGAGCATGTCCACGGGGTGGCCCATGGTCTCAACCTTGCGGCCGGCCTTGCTCGAGAGGGTCTTGTCGCCGACAAGGGTGGTGGCGAGGTTGAGCTGGCCGCCGGTCATGCCGAAAATACCGTTGTTGACGACTATCATGGTTATGGGCACGTCGCGGATGGCGGCGTACATGGTCTCGGCGAGGCCGATGACATAGGAACAGCCGTCGCCGGCGTGGACGTACACGGTGGCGTCAGGGCGGACCTTCTTGATGCCGGTGGCGACGGAGGCGCAGCGCCCGTGGGGGCCGGCGATGAACTCAAAGTTCATGGCGTCCTGAGACCAGAAGCTGCAGGCGATGTCGACGCAGCCGATGACGTGGTCCTGAAGCCCTAACTCCTCTATGCTCTCGGCAATCAGGCGCTGGATGACGCCGTGGCCACAGCCGCCGCAGTAGCCGGCGGTGTTGATTATTGACTCAGGCTTACGGTAGACGGGCATTTCAAAGCACCTCCATGGGTTTTATCTTCCCGGCTAAAATATCGCGGCAGCGGTCGATGATGCCCTCCACGGTCGGGAGCTCCTTGGAGGTCAGGCAGCCGTACAGCGGCTTTTTGAACTCGGTGGCGAGCAGGATGTCCTCGCCCATCTGCGAGGTGATGCTCATCTCCACCGTCACATAGCCCTTTACGCTCTCGGGCACGTCCTTAAAGGCCTTGCGGGGATAGGGCCAAACGGTGATAGGACGGATGAGGCCGAGCTTCATGCCCTCCTTGCGGGCCTGGCGGACGGCGCTGCGGCAGACCCTCGAGGAAATGCCGTAGGCCACAAGGACGAGCTCGGCGTCCTCGACCATGAAGGACTCCCAGCGCTGCTCGTTTTCAAACATGGCTTCGATCTTCTCGCGCATGTACTTGTCATAGGCCTCATAGCCCATGTAGTAGCTGAGGTTGTAGGCCTTGTTCTTCCTGGCGTCCCTCGGCTTGCCGGTGAGCGTCCAGTCGAACTTGTCCATGTCGTGCTCGTGCGGCTCGGGGAGGTAGCACTTCTCAATCATCTGGCATATCGCGCCGTCGCTGAGTATCTCTACGACGTTGCGGTATTTTTCGGCGAGGTCGAAGGCCTCATAGGTGAGGTCGGCGCACTCCTGGACGGAGGCCGGCGCGAGGACAAGTATGCGCTTGTCGCCGTGGCCGCCGCCGCGGGTGGAGACCCAGTAGGAGTCCTGGCCGGCGGTTATCTCGCCGTCGCCGAGGCCGTAGCGCATGGCGTTTACGATGACGGCCGGGATGCCGGCGGCGGAGAGGTAGGATATCTCCTCCTGCTTGAGGTCAAAGCCCGGGCCGGAGGAGCTGCTCATGCAGCGCGCGCCGCAGGCCGCCGCGCCGAAAAGCATGCTCATGCTGGCGATTTCGTTCTCGCCCTGGATAAAAACGCCGCCGCGCTTTTCCATGTTGACGGACATGTACTCAAGGATCTCGCTCTGGGGAGTGATGGGGTAACCGGCATAGAAGCGGCAGCCGGCGCGCAGCGCGGCCTCGGCTATCGCCTCGTTGCCTTTCATCAGGACGTATTCAGCGCTCATAACAATTCCTCCTTCTCCGGGCTCATTCAACAGTGAACACATAGTCCGGGCAGACCTTGTAGCATATGCCGCAGCCTATACAGAGCTCTTCGTTTACCTCGATGATCTCATAGCCCTTCTTGTTTACCACCTCAAGGGCTGTTATCGCCTTTTTGGGGCAGTTCGCCACACAGAGCCTGCAGCCCTTACACAGGTCGGTGTTCGCCTTAGCTTTAGCCATGTCGCTCCTCCTCGCATATCATTTATCGTGCAGAAAATCGGAATTGTGAAATGTGTATCATTAATACTAAAACTACATTTCACAATTTCACTTAATATATTAAACCTGACGGGCTGGAAAGTAAATAGTGAAATTACATTTCAGAATAAGCGCCAGCGTTTCACCATTGCTTTTGTATAATTTGGTGTGTAAAGGCCACAAAAACTGAAACGCAAATTTCGTTTTTTTCGTTGCCGCGGCTCTTGACACTCTTAGCTTCGGAATGTATGATATTTGAAGTCTGATATATAAATAATAGAGGTGCAATATGGCGGAAAAGGCGGAGTCCCTTCAGGTTGTTGAAAGGACCTTCAAGGTCCTCGAGCTTATAGCGGCGAACAGGAAAATGCGGCTCAACGACATATATTCGGCGACGGGCATAAACAAGGCCTCGCTGCTGAGGATACTTGCGAGCCTTTGCGAATGCGGGTATCTCAACCGCTCGGAGCGGGACGGGGAGTATTCGCTCACCTTCAAGGCCTTTGAGGTCGGCGTAAAGGCGGTGCGCACGAGCGAGATTGACTATGTCATCCGCAACACGCTCGAGCAGCTCTCCAGGGAGCACAACGTGGTGGCGCAGTTTTCCGTTGAGGACCACGACGAGCTGCTATGCCTTCAGAGCTATGACGAGAACAGCACCGGCTACACGGTATACACCCGTGTCGGCCAGCGTATGCCGATGTACACCTCGAGCGCGGGCAAGGCCATACTGAGCACGTATTCAAACGAGCAGATACGCGAAAAGTGGAAGCGCTACGATGTCCGCCGCCTTTCGCCCAACTCCATCACCAACATAGACGCCTTCCTCAAGGAGATAGCCCGCGTGCGCGAGCGCGGCTACGCCACGGATATGGAGGAGTGCGAGCCAGGGCTCTTCTGCGTGGGCACGGTGCTGCTCAACTACAACCTCTGCCCGATAGGCGCCATCAGCCTGTCCACGAGCTCCATGACCGAGGAGCGGCGCAACGAGCTGAGCGGCGCCCTGCTTGAGCAGTGCCGCCGCCTCTCCTACATGCTCGGCTACACAAAATAAAAAATCCCCCGCCGCGGCGGGGGATTTCTGCATATGAAAAGGCCGGGCCGCGTGAAGCGTGGGGCCCGGTCCGCTTTATTTATCAGTCAACGACATATTTTGCCGCGACGCCCTTGAGTATGGCCTCGGCGTCGTTAGTGATGCGCTCGGCAAGCTCCGCGCAGGTGGGCAGGTCGGTTATGCGCTGGGCGCACTCGCCGGCGCCGGCTATGGCGTGCTCGGCGTCGCCCTTCTCGCAGGCGGCGACGCATTCGCGGGCGTAGAGCAGCAGGTCCATGGGTATGGTGCTGTAGTCGTCCGGTACGCCGACATAGGAGCCGGGGGCGAGGCGGGCGGTGTCATAGGCGTGCTTGAGCGAGTTCGCGTTGCGCAGCAGGCGGGCGGGGCCGACAAAGCCGCGCGCGACGAGGGTGCCGCCGTCCTGGCAGTCTACGACCATCTGCTTCCAGAGCTTGGAGAAGTCGCTCTCCTGCGTCGCGAGGAAGCGCGTGCCCATCTGGACGCCGTCGGCGCCCATGGCGAAGGCGGCCGCGAGGCTCTTGCCGTCGCAGAAGCCGCCGGTACCGACCACAAGCGTGTTTTCGTCGGAGAACTTCTCAACGATGTCCGGCAGGAGGGTCATGGAGTGCACGGGCTGCCAGGCGGTGTGCATGCCGCCCTCATGGCCGGAGGCGATCAGGACCTTGACGCCGGCCTTCTTGCAGCGGCGGGCCGCCCTGACGCTCGGGAATACGTGCATCCAGATCATGCCCTGTTCCTCGACGTACTTGCCCCAGGGCATGGGGTCGCCGGCGGAGGTAACAAGGACCTTGAAACGCTCGCGCATCTCGGGGCTCTCGGCGCGCAGCTCGGCTATGGCCTGGGTGACCATGCGGGCGTTTTCGAGGACCTCGGTGGAGACCATGACGTTGGCACCGAAGATGCCCTGGGACTCCTTCGTCTCTTCAAAGACGCGGCGGAACATCTTCTTGGTGATGGTGACCGGGTCGTCGTCCACGCTGGCGTGGGCCTCTTCGCAGAAGCGCTCGTAGACTATGGGCTCGGCTTCCTTGGACTGGACGCCGTAGGTGCTGCAGAGCCCGAGGCAGCCGGCGTTTGCCGCCGCTATGCACAGGCTGGTGACCGGGTAGGGGCCCATACCGGCCTGGATCAGGGGGTACTTCAGGCCTACAAGCTCGGTAAGACGGGTTTTGATCATCTGTTACACTCCTTTTCGTTGAAATAAATTGATGACTTCTTCAGCCGCAGGGGCTCAGCAGAGGCCGAGGCCCTGCCAGACGGGGACGCTGCCGAGCAGCGCGATGAGCACGGCGCCCATGTAGAATATGGAGGCCTTGCGGGCAAGCTTCATATCCACAAACTTGCCGCCGGTCATGCGCACAAAGCCCGCAACGGAGGGGTTCATGTAGGCCTCGTTCCAGAACATGGTCGCCATGTAGCAGGTAAAGACAAAGACGAACATGCTTATACCGCTGCCCGGGATAAGCGGGCTGAACACGCCGGTGAGCACGGTGAGGCAGCAGGTCTGGGAAACGATGACGTACCTGAGCACGAAGGTGAGCAGGCAGACGCTGACGACAAAGATGTAGGGGTTGGAGAGCATCGGCGCGCAGATGGGGCCGAGCCAGGAGGCTATCCAGTCGCCGCAGCCGGTGGAGGTCATAAAGTTCGCGATGCTCAGCACGCCGCCGATGAAGAGCACGAGGGTCCACTGGCCCTTGGCGTTCGCGTCGGGGCTGCTGATGAGGCCGCAGCAGACAAAGGCCGCGTCCGCGATGAGCGCCACCATGCCGGCGTCAACGCCGTGAAGGTCCTGGGTTATCCAGGCGATAAGCGCGCAGCAGACGATTGCGACGCCCTGCTTTTCCTTGGTGGACATGGGGCCGAGGGCCTTGTACTGCTCCTTGAGGAAGCTCACGTCGCCGGAAACCTCGCCCTTGGGCGCGCAGTAGACGGCGCAGAAGAGGTAGATGAGGACAATGAGGATTACGTACCAGAGCCAGGTCGCGGCCAGCCAGCCGCCCCAGGTGAAGGTGGTGCCCATGAAGCCTATCATCAGCGCGACGAAGGCGCTGCCGGACATGAAGGCGTTGCCGAGGGTGTAGGTGCAGGCAAAGTTGGCGAACCAGATGCCGAGGGCCTGCTTGCTGAAGGGCTTTACGCCGATGACCTCGCTGACCTGCGCGGTCATCGGGGCCATGAGCGCGGTCTTGGCAAAGGCGCTCGGTATCATCGGCGTGGTGGCGAGGCCGGCCAGGAGCATGGCGGTGACCTGCGCGCGGTAGGTTCCGGGGAATTTGCAGAGCACCCAGAGGGCGATGCGCTTCATAAAGCCGCTGTTATTGATGCCGACGCTCATGACAAACACGCCTATGCACAGCCAGAGCGTGCTGCCGGAGAACTGCGCCGTGACGCTTGCGACATTGCCGATGCCGAAGGCGCACAGCAGGCCCATCGTGGCGAGGACCGCCGCCCAGTCCGCCATGGCGCCGCTTATCAGCGCCACAAGCATAAAGGTAAAGCAGCCGAGATACTGCCAGGCCTGGCGGCTCATAAGCTCCGTGACGGGCGGGACAAAGCCGATGACCAGCATCAATACGATGCCGAGGACTATGGCGACTATCGTTTTTACAGTTTTCTTCTCAATGGCCATTACACACCATCCTTTACATATTTGCTGCTCAGGACGCGCCCCACCCGCGTCCGCGCGCCGGAAAACTCAAACGCCTGTCTCTAAATTAACGCAATTATATGCGAAATTCACCAACAAATATGGCGAAAATGTCCGGTATTTTGACGCCTGTTTAAGTGCAGTTTATCCCTTGCAATAGATTTGACCAACAGTTATACTTTTAACACAGCCTGTTCTTTACGCCTGATGCGGCAGGAGCGCATCTGAACGGGCGGCGGTCAGGCGGGCGGCACATATGGACGCCGGCGGGTTTTCCCCACAAACGTTTTTCGCCGGGCAAACAGGAGAGGCGGCCGCCGGACCGCAGGAATTTATAATTCAGAAGGAGGAAATTACATGGAAAGACCCTTAGACGGAATCTTTGTAGTTGAGCTTACTACCTATTGGGCGGGCCCCGCCGCCGGCGAATGGATGAGCCAGCTCGGCGCGCGCGTGGTAAAGGTCGAGCACGGCAAGGGCGACTCCACCCGCGTTTTCGGCCGTACCTGCGGGATGCCCATAACCGACGACGAGAACCCGTCGTACGATATGTTCAACGGCGGCAAGGAGTCCCTACACATCGAGCTCAAGGACCCCGAGCAGATGAAGATAATGCACAACATGCTCGCCAAGGCCGACGTTTTCCTCACGAGTATGCGCACCGGCGGCCTCAAGAAGTACGGCCTTGACTACGACAGCCTCAAGGACAAGTACCCCCGCCTTGTCATGGGGCACGCCACCGCCTACGGCAGCCAGGACGGCCCGATGTCCGACCTGCCCGGCCTCGACGCCGTGGCCTTCTTCGCCATGAACGGCATCCTGAGCGACCTGCGCATGGATCAGACCTCTCCTCCTATCTGCCCCCCGACCGGCATGGGCGACACCAGCTCCGGCATGGCCCTGTTCGGCGGCATAATGGCCGCCCTCTTCCGCCGCGAGCGCACCGGCAAGGGCGACTACGTCGCGGGCTCCCTCTACGGCACCGGCCACTGGGTTACCGGGGCCATCAGCGCCGGCACGCAGTACTTTAACCCCTGGCCGCGCAACCGCTTCACCCAGAGCCCGATGGGCCAGGCCTTTGAAACCAGCGACGGTAAGTGGGTGCAGATATTCAGCAACGAATATGACCGCTACTTCCCCGTGTTCTGCAAGGCCTTCGGCGTCGAGGAATTCATCGACGACCCCATGCTCAACTCGAGGGCCAACATAAACAAGAACAACTTCGAGGGCTGCCGCAAGATAGTCGAGCGCTGCATCGTCGAGGGCAAGAAGCGCACCGCCGAGGAAATCATGAGCGTCCTGCGCGCGGGCAACGTCCCCTGCCAGGCCCTGCGCGGCATAGGCGACAAGTATATCGAGCAGGAGCAGATCGACCAGTGCCTCGCCAACGGCTACAACGGCGTCATCTCCTACAAGAGCTGCGAGAAGTATTACCAGCCGCAGATGCCGCTCTACTTCGAGAGCGTCGGCGTCAACAACTACGCCCAGCACAGCAGGCCCATGGGCGCGGACAACGAAGCCCTTTTCAAGGAATTCGGCGAATAATCAGCCCGCATAACAAAAAACTGCCCCTGAAAAGGGGCAGTTTTTGCGTTATATATTACCACACCTGCCAGCGCAGGACAAAGGCCGCGGCGTATACCGCCCAGAGCGGTACCAGCGCGGCGCCGAGCGCGGCGGAGCGCCGCGGCGTGCGCGCTGCGAGCGCGGCGGCAAGGATGAAGGGCGGCAGGCATATCATATACCTCGGCGCGCTCAAAAGCCAGGTGGCGCCGATTGCGACAAAGTAGTAGGCTATGAACCACGCGGCGTAGCTCGGCCTCATGCGCCTTGCGCCGGGTATCATCAGGGCGAGGGCCGCAAAGGAAAAGGCAAGGTTCGGGAGCCACAGGCCGAGCAGGTTGTGCATATTCCCGCCGGCGCAGGCGAGCGCGTTCTCCGTCTGATAGGCGGCGGTGTTGAAGAAAAGCCCGAGGCTCTGGCCCCAGTGTTCCTTTTGATAGATCATGTACTGGAACGGATTGCCGGATACGAGGTAGTTTATGTATATGTAAGCGCCAAAGCCGGCCGGTATCAGCAGCAGGGGCAGCAGCCGGAGCGGGCGCTTTTCACCGCGCGGGGCGTTGATGATTTTATGCAGAAGCTCCATGCACACCGGGACGAAGAGCATAAGCCCCAGCGAGCGGGTGAAGGCGGCGTAAGCGCCGCAGAGGCAGGCCGGCAGGATTTTGCCGCGCCGCGTGAGATAGACGCAGCTCACGCTGAGAAGCAGGAAAAGGCTCTCGCTCATGGGCGCGACAAAAAAGAAGCTCCCGGGCATGAGGCAGAGAAGCCGCAGCGCGCGGAGACTGACGCCGTGCCCATAATCGAGGCGCAATAGCGAGTAAAATACGCAGCCGGCCGCAGAAAAGCTTATAATCGAGACGAAAATACCGGAAAACACAAGGTCGCCGAAAACATAGCCGGCAAGCCTCATTACAACAGGATAGCCCGGCAGGAACACTAACTGCACCAGCCTGTCCCGGCTGCCCTCGGAGAGGTACCAGTCCCGGGCGATGTCCACATAGTGCCCGCTGTCAAGGCACTCCCAGAAGTCCATGAAAGCGCGCCAGCCGGAGCCGCGGCCGCTTATGACGAATATGGCATATATTATCGTCTGAATTAATATGCAGCAGAGCAGCAGCGCGCCGAAAATCCTCAGCCTTATGCCGGGCGGCTCCCCATGTGCCGCCGCGGGGGCCGCGCGCCCTTCGCGCGACCAGAAGCGCATCCAGCCCGGCACAAAATTCAGGCAGACCGCGGCAAAAAGCGCCGTGCTCACGAGCGCCGCGAGGCAGGCTGGGAGGCCGTAGTCCGACTTGCCGAGCCAGAGGGCAAAGAGCGCCCAGAGCGCAATGAGCCCCGAGAGGCATATTATAAGCCCGGGAAGGGTGTATTTTTGCTTCAGTCTCCGCATGGGTACGCCTCCGTCTTGCTAACTGAGGGCATTATAGCACGCCTGTCTACAGATGTCAACAGTTACGGACGCCAGCCGGTCCTGTCCGCTTCGGTGATTTTGCGTATGACGCGGCAGGGTATGCCGGCGGCGACGGAGTTTTCAGGTATGTCGTGCGTGACGACGCTGCCCGCGCCGATTATGCTGCCGGAGCCTATGGTCACGCCCTGGATAATGTGCGTCCCCGCGCCGACCCAGACGTCGGAGCCTATGCGCACGGGCTCGGAGTAGCAGCCGCCGAGGCGGCGCTCGGCGGGGTCGTTGGCGTGGTTGGAAGTGTAGATGCCGACGCGCGGGCCGAACATTACGTTGTCGCCGATTATGATATCGTTGCAGTCGAGCATTACGCAGTCGTAATTGGCGAAGAAATTGTCCCCGACCGATATGTTGAAGCCGAACTCGCAGCGGAAAAAGCGCTCGAAGCGCGCGTTTTTGCCCGCGTGGCGCAGGAGCTCGCCGAGAATCTCAGTGCGCCGGGCTTCGTCGGCGCGGTAGAGCGAGTTATATTCGTCGCAGAGCCGCGCTGCCCTGGCCCGCTCGGCCTCCAAAAGGGGGTGGGCGTCGTTGTACATCTCGCCGGACTTCATCCGGGCGACTATTTCCTCAGTTGTCATGTGCGCCTCCTGATTCATGATTTAAGGGGATCGGTGAGAGCACCGGTCCCCTTAAAAACGAGCGGGCCTGTAAGCCGGGTTCTGTAATCGACGGCCATCTATCTACGCCTTGCGTTGCCGCAAGGCTTTAGCCACCTCCATGGGACGGCCGGGCCGGCCTCAACGTCCCTCCGCGGTGTTGCTCCGGATAGAGTTTACAGCATCAACCTGTCTCCAGGCGATGGGCGGGCGCTTATCTCCGCCTTTCCACCCTTACCTGTAGGCAGGCGCAAAAGCGCCTGTACCGGCGGTATATCTCTGTTGCACTTGTCCGAGGGTCGCCCCTGGCGGGTGTTACCCGTTATCCTTGCCCTGTGGAGCCCGGACTTTCCTCACGCACAGGCTTTCGCCTTATGCCCGCGGCCGTCCGGCCCGCTTGCCCTGACATTTTACTGCTCTTAAATGCCGCCGTCAATAAAAATGTTGTAATTGCACGGCTTAGAGGATATAATTGAGCGGTTAGGAGTGATAGCATGACCCTTCAGGAATACGTTGACTCGCTGCGCTCAAAGCGCGTGGCCGTCATAGGCATAGGCGTCAGCAACACGCCGCTCATAGATCTGCTCCTGGACAACGGCCTGCCGGTAACCGTCTGCGATATGCGCGGGGAGGACGCCCTTTCCGACGAGGCGGAGATCCTCTCCACCCGGGGCGCGGAGCTTCAGCTTGGGGAGGGCTATCTCGACGGGCTGGAAGGCTTCGACGTCATTTTCCGCACGCCCGGACTGCTTCCGACCGATCCGGCGCTGGTCCGCGCGCGCGAGCACGGCGCGGTGATAACCAGCGAGATGGAGGCCTTCTTCAGGCTCTGCCCCTGCCGCACCATAGGCATAACCGGCTCCGACGGCAAGACCACCACAAGCTCCATAATCGCCGAGCTTTTAAAGGCCGGCGGCAAGCGCGTCCACCTGGGCGGGAACATAGGCAAGCCTCTGCTCTGCGAAATACCCGATATGCAGCCGGACGACGTCGCCGTGCTGGAGCTTTCCAGCTTCCAGCTGCACAGCATAGACATACGCCCCGATGTGGCCGTCGTCACCAACGTCTCGCCGAACCATCTTGACAAGCACCCGAGCTACGACGACTATATCGACGCAAAGCGCCGCATTTTCCTGAACCAGGGCGAGGACGGCGTGCTTGTCGTCAACCGCGACAACGGCATCACGGCGCGCTTCGGCGAGGAGGCCAGGAGCCGCGTACTGCAATTCTCGCATCGTGAAACGGTGAAGAACGGCGTTTTCTGCCGAGACGGCATGATATACTACTCCCACGGCTGGGAGGTGGAGCCTATAATCCCAGAAACGGAGATACTCCTGCCCGGCGAGCACAATGTGGAGAACTACATGGCCGCCTTCTGCGCCGTAGACGCACTTGTCTCGCCGGAGATGTGCCGCGCCGTCGCGCGCAGCTATGGCGGGGTGCGCCACCGCCTGGAGCTGATACGCAAAATAGACGGCGTGACGTATATAAACGACTCGATCGCCACAAGCCCCACGCGGACTATCGCCGGGCTGCGCGCCATGCGCACAAAGCCCGTGCTCATCGCCGGAGGCCATGACAAGCACGTCTCGTTCGACAGGCTGGGCGACGAGATTGCCGAGCGCGTCAAGGCGCTGTACCTTACCGGCGACACGGCCTCACAGATAGCCGAAGCGGTGCGCCGCAGCGTTTTCTTCGACGCCTCGCGCCTGCCCATATATATGGCTCCCGACCTCAATACGGCCGTGTGCGAAGCCCGCGAGCGCGCCGTACCGGGCGACGTGGTGCTGCTTAGCCCCGCCTGCTCGAGCTTTGACCGCTTCAAAAATTTCGCCGAGCGCGGCGACACCTTCAGAAAGATAGTAATGGGGTTTGACGGAAATGAAAACCAGTAAGATACCGCAGAGCGTGCGCGCGCTCGCCCGAGAGTGCGAGGCGCGCCTGCAGGACAGATTTGCGCAGATAGACGAGGTCAGCATGGCCTGCACCTCCAGGGTCATGGACGCCTTCCAGGAGTACCGCGTGAGCGAGGCCTGCTTCGCCGGGACGACCGGCTACGGCTACGACGACCTCGGGCGCGAGACTCTCGACAAGGTCTGGGCGCGCGTTTTCGGCGCGGAGAAAGCGCTTGTGCGCATCAATTTTGTGAACGGCACGCACGCCATAGCCAGCGCGATTTTCGCAAGCCTGAGGCCCGGCGACATGCTTATGAGCGTGATGGGCGCGCCCTATGACACGCTGCGCACGGCGATAGGCATCAGCGGGGAGGTGTTCGGCTCCCTGGGCTTCTACGGCTGCAGGTACAGCCAGGTGGACTGCGTGGACGGCGGCCCGGACCTGCCCGGGATAATCGCCGCTGCCGCGCAGCGGCACCCCGCCGCCGTACTCATCCAGCGCTCGCGCGGCTATGACGCGCGTCGCGCGCTGACCGTGGCCGAGATAGGGGATATAGTGTCCGCGGTGAAGTCCGTCTCCCCGAATACGGTCTGCATAGTTGACAACTGCTACGGCGAGTTCACCGATACCGTGGAGCCTTCCATGGTGGGCGCGGACCTCGTCGCCGGCTCGCTTATCAAGAACCCCGGCGGCGGCCTGGCCCCCACGGGCGGCTATATCGCCGGCTGGCCAGAGCTGGTAGATAACGCCGCCAACAGGCTGACGGTCCCGGGCATAGGCGGCGAGTGCGGCTGCACGCTCGGCAACAACCGCGCGCTGTTCCAGGGCCTTTTCATGGCCCCGCACACCACGGCCCAGGCGCTCAAGACCGCCGCGCTCTGCGCCGCGATGCTTACCGAGCTGGGCTTCAGGACCGAACCCGGCCCCCTTGAGAAACGCAGCGACATCATACAGACGATAACGCTTGAGACGCCGGAGAACCTCAAGCGCTTCTGCAAGGGCATACAGTCCGGCTCCCCGGTGGACAGCTACGTTACGCCGGAGCCATGGGCCATGCCCGGCTACGCCGACGAAGTCATCATGGCCGCGGGCGCGTTTATACAGGGCAGCTCCATAGAGCTGAGCTGCGACGGGCCGATGCGCGAGCCGTACTTCGCCTTCCTGCAGGGCGGCCTCACATACGAGAGCGGCAAGCTGGGCGTAATGAACGCGATAGCGGAAATGTTGGACAAATAGCTGGGCATATACTGCTCCGGGGTGATGTAATGCCCGGACGCAGGCGCAGGCCGGTGTATCTGGACGTACACCTGCCGGGTATGAGCCGCCGGACAAGGCTGCTCATTGTGCTGACGGTGCTGCTGTCCATACTCGCCGCAGTTACCATACGCAGCATAGCGTACTTCCGCGAGCTGAGCCGGCAGATGGTCGTCTCTGACGCGACGGACCTTATGACGCTGTGCATAAACGATACGATAAGCCGCAAATTTGCCGGCGAGGAGTACGGCTACGACTACTTTGTCGATATAGTTTACGACAGCGCCGGCGCCGCCGTGGCGGTCAGGGCGAATATGGCGCGGATAAACGCGCTCAGCAGCGAGCTGCTGAGCGATATAGTCCACGCGGCCGACGGCGGGCAGCTTTCGCTTTCCATTCCCCTCGGCAACGTGCTCGGCTCGAGCCTGCTGCTTGGCAAGGGGCCGGAGATACCTGTGGACATCACGATGCTCTCAAGCTCGCACGTCGATTTCCGCAACGAGCTGAGCGGCGCCGGGATAAACCAGACTAAGCATCAGATAAAGCTGGACGTCGTCATAGACATCGACGTGGTCATGCCCTGGCAGACCGTGTCCACGCAGGTCGTGAGCGAAATACTTATCGCAGAGACCGTTATACTGGGAGAGGTGCCGAACACCTATCTCAACTGGGGCAATACTTGAAGAGAGGTACAGCATGGACGAGATTAAGAAGGAAATTTTGGCCCTCCGCGCGGAAATAGAGGAGCACAACCGCCACTATTACGACGAGGACGCGCCCATAATCTCCGACTTTGAGTACGACGCGCTGCTGCGCCGTCTGGAGGAGCTGGAGGCGGAGCACCCTGAGTTTTACGACCCCGCCTCGCCCACGCAGCACGTGGGCGGCACCGCAAAGAGCAGCTTTGCGCCCGTGACTCACGAGGTACCGCTGGAGAGCCTGAACGACGTTTTCTCCTTCGACGAGCTGCGGGCCTTTGACGGGCGGGTCAGCGCCGCGCTCGCTGAGCGCGAGTACAGCGTCGAGCCGAAGATAGACGGCCTCTCCATGTCCCTGGAATACGAAAACGGCGTGTTTGTGCGCGGCGCGACGCGCGGCGACGGCGTTACGGGAGAGGATGTGACCGAGAACCTCAGGACCGTCCGCAACCTGCCCATGACGCTCAAGGACGCACCGCCCAGGCTCATCGTCCGCGGCGAGGTATATATGTCCCGCGCCGTTTTCGAGCAGCTGAACGCGGAGCGCGCGGAGAGGGGAGAGGCCCTGCTTGCCAACCCGCGCAACGCCGCCGCAGGCAGTATGCGCCAGCAGGACCCCAAGGTTGCCGCCGCCCGCAAGCTCGACATCTGCGTTTTTAACGTCCAGAAGGCCGAAGGCGTGACCTTTGCCACCCACGGCGAGAGCCTCGACGCGCTGGAGAGCTATGGCTTCTACGTCGTGCCGCATACAATATTGCGCAATATTGACGAGATATGCGCACGGATTGCTGAAATTGGCGACAATCGGGAGCAGTTTCCCTATGATATTGACGGCGCGGTGGTCAAGGTGGATTCCCTGGCTGAGCGCGAGGCGCTGGGTTCCACGGCCAAGGCCCCGCGCTGGGCGGCGGCGTACAAATACCCGCCCGAGATCAAGGAGAGCGTCGTCAAGGACATAGCGGTGCAGGTCGGCCGCACGGGCGTGCTGACGCCCAAGGCCGTCATCGAGCCTGTGCGTCTCGCAGGCACCACGGTCACGAATGCGACGCTGCACAACCAGGACTTTATAGACAGGCTGGACGTGCGCATAGGCGATACGGTGCGCGTTCGCAAGGCGGGGGAGATCATACCCGAGGTGCTGGAGGTCGTCGTATCCAAGCGCCCGGACTGGGCCGTACCTTACCGGCTGCCCGACACCTGCCCCGAGTGCGGCTCGCCCATCGTACGCGACGAGGACGGCGCCGCGCTGCGCTGCACCGGCGCGGAATGTCCGGCGCAGCGGCTGCGGAATATCGTCCACTTCGCCTCCCGCGAGGCCATGGACATAGAAGGCCTGGGGGAGTCCGTCGCCGAGAACCTTATTTCCGCGGGGCTGCTGGCCACGCCGGCGGGCATCTATTACCTCAAAGCTGCGGATATAGCCAGGCTCGACCGTATGGGCAGGAAATCCGCCGAAAACCTCATAAACGCCATCGAGAAGAGCAAATCCGCCGGGCTTGCGCGGCTGCTGTGCGCGTTTGGGATACGGCAGGTTGGCTCCAAGGCCGGCAAGGTGCTTGCCTCGCGTTTCGGCACGCTGGACGCGCTTATGGCCGCCGGGGAGGAGGAGCTTCGCGACATCCCGGACATAGGCGAGGTGACCGCCAGGAGCATACGCGAGTGGTTCGCCCTCGAGCAGTCGCAGCACCAGATCCGCCTGCTCCGCGAGGCGGGCGTCAGCTTTGAGAGTGCGGAGGCCATCACAGACAGCCGCTTTGCCGGGCAGACCTTCGTCCTCACCGGAACGCTGTCCGGCTATACCCGCGACCAGGCCGCTGAGATTATCGAACGTCTGGGCGGCAAAGTCTCCGGCTCGGTCAGCAAAAAGACCAGCTGCGTCCTTGCGGGGGAGGCCGCAGGCAGCAAGCTGGCGAAGGCCCAGAGTCTCGGCGTCCGCATCATCAGCGAGGCGGAGTTCAATGAGATGATAAAGTAAAAGCCCATAAAAAGCCCTGAAGGCCAGATTAGCGGCCTTCAGGGCTTTGTTTTTGAAAATACCGGCGCGTCTCGCCGCGCACTACGCCTGAGAGCGCCAGCACGGCGGCCATATTCGGCGCCGCCATCAGCGCGTTGAGTATATCGGAAATCAGCCACACCCCGTCCAGCCTCCCGGCAGCCCCGAAGAGTGCGGCGGCGCAGAAGGCGGCGGCGTACGGCCTGCGCGAGCCGCCGCCCAGCAGGAATTCGCAGCAGCTTGCGCCGTAGAAGCCCCAACTGAGCATGGAGGAAAAGGCAAATATCACGATGCTGAAGGCTATGAACGCCGCCGAACCCACCGCGCCCATAACTCCTGCAAACGCCGCCGCGTTCGGCGAAACGCCGTCCCCTCCGCCCTCAAGCGCTCCGCTCGCCAGCAGCGTCAGGCCGGTCAACGTGCAGATGACTATCGTGTCGGCGAACACCTCGAACACTCCGGCCATGCCCTGGCGGACGCAGTCGCGCTCAGGTCCGGCCGCGTGAGCGATGGGGGAGGAGCCAAGCCCCGCCTCGTTTGAGAATATGCCGCGTCTGAAGCCCCAGCCCACGCAGGCCCCAAGTCCCGCTCTCGGCTGAAACGCGTCGGACATTACCTCCGAGAGGCAGGGCAGCAGGCGCGAGGCGTTTGCGGCCAGCACCGCGCAGCAGGCGGCAATATAGGCGAGGCTCATGAAGGGGACAAGTATCCCGGCCGCTTTGCCCAGGCGCTCAGCCCCGCCCAAAAGCACGGCCGCGGCAAGCATGGCCGTGAGAAGCCCCACAGCCCACGGGAAGCCGGGGCCGACCGGGACCTCAAGCTCGCTGAAAAGCCCTGAGAGCGCGGAGCGCATCTCGCCGGACTGCACTGCGCTGCCTATGCCGAAGGCCGAAAGGGCGCCGGCCGCCGCAAACACGCAGGCCAGAGGGCGCGCCCGCCGGCCAAGGCCGTTAACTATGTAGTACATCGGCCCGCCGCGCCGTGCGCCGTCCTGCCCGCGCTCACGGAACTTCACCGCGAGCAGGACTTCGGAGTATTTTATTGCCATGCCCAGCAGGCCGGACACCCACATCCAGAACAGCACGCCGGGGCCGCCCGCGGACATGGCGAGCGTTACTCCGGCTATGTTCCCCGTCCCAACGGTGCCGCCCAGGGCGGTTGAGAGGGCCTGCAGCCCGGACATTCCTCCGCTTCCGCCGCGGCGCAGGCGGCGCAGCGTTCCGAATACGCAGCTGTAGGCGTGCCTGAACTGCACGGCCCCGCAGCGGTATGTGAGAAAAACGCCGGCGCAGATAAAGAGCGCAAGCGTGCAAGGCCCCCAGAGCGCCGTCACCAATCGCTCAAGAGAAGGCATATTTCCACCTCCCGGCCTGCCCGCCGGCTTGACTTCCGGCGGGTACAGGAAGTATAATCTCGCCATGGAAAACGAAGTTGAACAGCTGAAAAAGCGCATTTTGGAGCTTGCCCGGCGCGCCGAGGCTCGCGGCGTCCCGGTGGAGACTGAATTCCTCACGCCGGCCGAGCAGCTGGAGCTGACCAGGCTGCGCCCCGGCCCGTTCGCCTTTGACGGCGGCTTCGAGGCCGCGGAGCGGCGCTGCGCCGTGCTCCTGCCCTGGGATGGCTGCGAATGGGAAAGCCGCGTCGTCTGCCTGGAAATTGCGCCCACGGGCGAGAAATTCGCCGGGGAGCTGTCCCACCGCGACTATCTCGGCTCGCTTATGGCCCTGGGCCTCAGGCGCGAGACTATGGGCGACATCGTCGTGCAGGGCAAGCGCGCCTATCTCTTCT
>CALWYQ010000157.1 GCA_944385815.1 uncultured Oscillospiraceae bacterium
TCCCCGCGCGAGTACGGCCTTTCGCAGAGCCACAAGCACCTCCCGGAGATGGCGGGGATAAGCGGCCTCGAGCACTATCCGGCCTTCTGCCCGATAGTCGCGGACTTCTACAGCGGGATGCTGGTAACGGTGCCGCTCTTCAGGGAACAGCTCCGCGCCGGCTTCGGCCTTGCGGACATAAAGGCCGCCTACGCCGCGAAATTCACCGGCCCCGTGGTAAAATACGTCGAGGCCATGGACGAGGACGGCTTTATCGCCTCGAACGCGCTTACCGGTACGGATTCGATGCAGGTGACGGCCTGCGGGAACGACGAGCGCATACTGCTGTGCTCGCGCTTCGATAATCTCGGCAAGGGCGCCTCGGGCGCGGCCGTCCAGTGCATAAACCTGATGCTCGGCGCCGACGAGACCGCCGGCCTTGTGCTTATCTGACGGAGGGAAGAGGAATGACGGAGATAATAAAGGGCGGCGTCTGCGCGCCTAAGGGCTATACCGCCGCGGGCGTCCACTGCGGCGTGCGCAGGAACCGCAGCAAGCGCGACCTCGCGCTCATATATTCCGAAAAGACGGCGAGCGCGGCCGCCGTGTACACGACGAACCTTGTAAAGGGCGCGCCGCTCGCGGTAACGAAAAAGCACCTCGCCGACGGCCGCGCCCGGGCCATCATCTGCAACAGCGGCAACGCCAACACCTGCAACGCCAACGGCGAGTACATCGCCGGGGAGACCTGCGCCCTGCTCGCCGCCGGGCTCGGCATCGCGGCGGAGGACGTGATCGTCGCCTCCACGGGCGTCATAGGCCAGGCGATGAGCATGGAGCCTTTTGAGCGCGGCATCCCGGAGCTCATAAAGGCCCTGGGCACGTCGAGCGCCCCGGCCGCCGAGGCCATAATGACCACGGACACCGTGGCCAAGGAGATCGCCGTGGAGTTCGACTGCGGCGGGGTGAAGTGCCGCATGGGCGGCATGGCCAAGGGCTCGGGCATGATACACCCCAACATGGCCACCATGCTCGGCTTCATCACCTCGGACTGCGCCATAAGCCCGGAAATGCTCGCCATGGCCCTCGGCGAGGACGTGAAGAGCAGCTTCAACATGGTCACCGTGGACGGGGACACCTCGACGAACGACATGGTCGCCGTGCTCGCGAACGGCCTTGCCGGCAACGCGCCCATCTCCGCCCCCGGCGCGGATTACGAGGCCTTCTGCGAGGCGCTGCACACCGTAACCGTCTACCTCAGCCGCCGCATAGCCGGCGACGGCGAGGGCGCGACGAAGCTCCTGGACTGCGTGGTCACAGGCGCAAAAACCCTCTCCGACGCGCGCACCGCCGCCCGCGGCGTCGTGGGCAGCACGCTGCTGAAGGCCGCCATGTTCGGCGCGGACGCCAACTGGGGCCGCGTGCTCTGCGCGGTGGGCTACTGCGGCGCGGATGTGGACATAGGCAGGGTAGGAGTAAAATTCCGCTCCGAGGCCGGCGAGGTCGAGGTCTGCGCCAACGGCGCGGGCGTGGACTTCTCCGAGGAGCTGGCCGCAAAGGTGCTCGGCGAGGATGAGGTATACATCCTTGTCTCCCTCGGCGACGGGGACGCCTCCGCCGAGGCCTGGGGCTGCGACCTTACATATGAGTACGTCAAGATAAACGGCGACTACCGCACCTGAGGAGGAAAGGGCATGGACACGATAATCAGCAAAGCCGACCGCGCGCAGGTGCTTGTACAGGCCCTGCCGTATATCCAGCAGTACTATAACCGCGTCGTCGTGATAAAGTACGGCGGCCACGCCATGGAAAACGAGGAGCTCAAGGCCAAGGTCATGGAGGACATAGTCCTTCTGCAGCTTGTCGGCGTGCGCGTGGTGCTTGTCCACGGCGGCGGGCCGGACATCAGCGGGGTCATGAAGAAGATGGGCGTCGAGAGCAGGTTCGTAGACGGCCTGCGCGTGACCGACAGGGAGACCGCCGAAATAGCGCAGATGGTGCTCGCCGGCAAGGTGGGCAAGAGCCTTGTAAACCTCATCGAGGCCACCGGCGGCAAGGCCATGGGCATCTGCGGCATAGACGGGCACATGTGCCTCGCCCGGCCGAAAAGCGAGGCCCTCGGCTTTGTGGGCGAGGTCACCCGCGTCAACACCCAGCCCATAACCGACCTCATAGAGCGCGGCTACATCCCTGTCGTCAGCTCCGTCGGCTGCGACGAGGCCGGGAACGTGTACAACATAAACGCCGACACCATGGCCGCGCAGATTTCCGGCGCGATGGGCGCGGAGTGCCTCATCTCCATGACCGACGTGCCCGGCATCATGCTCGACCCGGCCGACCCGGCGAGCCTTGTCCACGCGGCGGACATCAACGAGGCCAACGAGCTCTTCCGCCGCGGCGTGATAAGCGGCGGCATGATACCCAAGGTGGAGAGCTGCATCGAGGCCCTCCTCTGCGGCGTACACAAGGTATTCATACTCGACGGCCGCGTCCCGCACTCGATACTGTTGGAGATGCTCACGGACGAGGGCAGCGGCACCATGATGGTGGGGGAGAGGAAATGAACATAAAGGAACTTGACAGCAAATATATCGCCGGGACCTACGCGCGCTTCCCCGTGGTGCTCACGCACGGGAGCGGCTCGCTTGTCTATGACGAGGACGGCAGGGAATACATCGACATGGGCAGCGGCATCGCCGTAAACGCCTTCGGCATAGCGGACGGCAAGTGGATATCCGCCGTCACCGCCCAGCTGGGCAGGCTTCAGCACAGCTCCAACCTCTATTACACGGAGCCCTGCGCCC
>CALWYQ010000158.1 GCA_944385815.1 uncultured Oscillospiraceae bacterium
CCCGCAAGGCGCACCGGCTCTATGACAGCCTTCGGCGTCAGCACGCCCGTGCGCCCCACCTGGACGACGATGTCGCGCACCACGCTCTCCTTTACCTCCGGCGGATACTTATAGGCCGCCGCCCAGCGCGGCGCCTTGGCCGTTGAGCCGAGCTCCGCGCGCTGGGCGAGGGAGTTTATCTTTACCACCGCGCCGTCTATGTCATAGGGGAAGGCGTCCCGGCCCTCGCCTATTTCCCGGATGCGCTCGCAGCAGGCGTCCATGCCGGCGCATATCGTGTGCGGCACAACGTAAAAACCGTAGGACGCGAGGGCGTCAAGGCTCTCGCCGTGGGTCTCGAAGCTCACGCCCTCGGCCTTCTGTACGTTGAAAACGCAGATATCAAGCTTTCGTGCGGCGGCGACCTTCGGGTCCTGCTGCCTCATGCTGCCGGCCGCGGCGTTGCGCGGGTTCGCGAGCAGCGGCTCGCCGCGGGCGGCGCGGGCGGCGTTTAGCTCCTCGAATACGGCGCGGGACATATAGACCTCGCCGCGGACTATGAGGCGCGGCGGAGCGTTTTTGAGCCGCATGGGCAGGTTGCGCACGGTTTTAAGGTTCTCCGTCACGTCCTCGCCCGTGACGCCGTCGCCGCGGGTGGCGCCGCGGACAAAAACGCCGTTTTCGTACTCGAGGGACATGGAAAGGCCGTCGATTTTCGGCTCCACGCTGTATTCGCGCCCGGGCAGCTCCGCCGTTACGCGCTCGTCGAAGGCGCGCAGCTCCTCAAAGGAAAAGACGTCGTTCAGGCTCTCGAGCGGGACCTCGTGCGTCACCGGCGCAAAGCTGCTCTTGACCGTGCCGCCGACGTGCTGGGTCGGGGACTTCGGGTCATAGAACTCCGGGTGCGCGGCCTCTAACTCCTCAAGCCTGCGCAGCAGCGCGTCATATTCAAAGTCGGAGATGACCGGCGCATCCTCGTCGTAATAGTGCCGGTTGTGCTCCTCTATCTCGGCGCGCAGGGCCTCTATCTCGCGTTTGATCTCATCCATAGCTTCCGCTCCAATTCAGGTAAGTCTCCGGCACCTCGCCGAGTATGACCGTCTCCGCTATAAGTATCTCGCTCACGACCTGGGTGGAGACTGTGCGCCAGGGCATGATTACGTCTATGTCGATGACGACGTCCAACTTTATCTGGTGCTTGGTCTGGTTGATGCCGGCGTCGCTGAGCTCGTTTTTAAAGTCCACGTGCGAGCTCGAGAGCATGGTTATGTCCACGGGGATCTCCGGCCCCTTGCCGAGCAGCAGGCTCGAGCCGAGGATATTGCCGAGCGGTATGGCCAGCGAGAGCTCGCCGCCGTCCGCCGCGTGGACTATGTCGCTCAAGAGCTCGCTGCTCATGGCATTTATCCGCGCCATATTTGCGAGCACGGCGGTGACGCGTCCGGCCTCGTCCCGCTCCACGTCTACAAAGTAGTCATAGGCGTAGTCCTCCGCGCCCAGTTTGCGCGCGATGGTGTCGTTTATGCAGAGCGTCATCAGGTCCGTCGCGTCCGATAGCACCATCTGGCAGCTCAGCTCGCGCAGGTACATTACGCTGCGCACCGCCACAAACGCGAAAAGCGCCAGAATCACGGCCAGCAGCGCGAGCACGCGCTTTTTCCGGCTGAGGCGCGGCAGGTGCACGTCTAAATAAAGCCTCCTCCGTCCGGGCATGTAACCACCCCGGTCGGAGTATATGCGCGGCTATTTGTCCAACATTTCGGCAATCGCGTTCATAACACCGAGCTTGCCGGACTCATAGGTGAGCCCGCCCTGAAGGAAGGCGTAGTATGGCTCGCGCATGGGCCCGTCGCAGGAGAGCTCGATGGAGCTGCCCTGTATAAAGGCGCCGGCCGCCATGATGACCTCGTCTGCATAGCCCGGCATGGCCCAGGTCTCGGGGGTCACGTAGCTGTCCACCGGCGAGCCGGACTGTATGCCCCGGCAGAAGCGCTTGAGGTTCTCCGGCGTCTCGAGGGTTATGGTCTGTATGATGTCCCCTCGCGGCTCAAACGGGCCGGGGGCGCTTTTGTAGCCGAGCTCGCCGAGCATCGCCGCGCAGAGGGCGGCGGTCTTTAGCGCCTGGGCCGTGGTGTGCGGGGCCATGAAAAGCCCCTGGAAGAGCAGCCGGTTGTTGCCGAGCGTGCTGCCGCACTCCCCGCCTATGCCCGGGACGGTCATGCGGTTTGCCGCGCGGTCGACAAGCTCCGCGCGCCCGGCGATGTAGCCGCCGGTCGGGGCGAGGCCGCCGCCCGGGTTTTTTATGAGCGAGCCGGCTATGAGGTCCGCGCCGAGCATCGTGGGCTCGACGGTATCTACAAATTCTCCGTAGCAGTTATCCACCACGCAGACGGTCTCCGGCGAGGCGGACTTTATGCTGCGTATGAGCTCCTCAAGCTCGCCTGAGAGCAGCGCGCGCCTGCCCGCGTAGCCGCGGGAGCGCTGTATAAGCGCGGCGGCGGGGCGCAGCTCCATGCAGGCGCGGCGTATGCCCTCATAGTCCGGCCCGCCGTCGAGCGTGTCCACCTGGGCATAGTCCACGCCGTAAAAGCGCAGGGAGCCGAATTCGTCCCCGCTGATGCCGATAGCGGTGCGCAGCGTGTCATACGGCGCGCCCATTACGGAGAGCAGCGTATCCCCCGGCCGGAGCGCGGCAAAGAGCGCGCTCGCTATGGCGTGCGTGCCGTTTACAAAGCCTATGCGCACTATCGCCTTTTCCGCGCCGAAAACCCTGGCCCAGACCTTGTCGAGCGTCTCGCGGCCGAGGTCGTCGTAGCCGTAGCCCGTGGTGCCGGCAAAGCAGGCCTCGCTGACCCTCAATTCCTGAAAGGCCTCCATGATGCGCTCGGTGCACGCGGCGCTTACGGCGTCTATCTCGGCGAAGCGGCCGGAGAGCTTTGCCTCGCACCTGGCGGCGAGCTCGCGCACCTGCTGAGGTATCTCACTTGGTCTCATTTCCCTCAAACTCCATTACTATTTTTCTAAAGGTGTCGCCGCGCTCGGCGAAGTTCTTAAAGCGGTCAAAGCTCGAGCAGGCCGGGCTGAGCAGCACCACGTCGCCGGGCGCCGAATGCCCGCGCGCCTCGTTCACCGCCGTGCGCAGGTCGGGCACAAGGTATATGGGCAGGCGCGATGGGTCGAAGAACACGCTGCGCCTGACCGCGGCGGCAATCTGCCCGGCAGTGTCGCCGGTGAGATAGAGCGCCTTTACCCGCTCGGCTATCTCGTCGGCGAGGCTGTCGAAGGAGACGTGCTTGTCGTGCCCGCCGGCTATGAGTATGGGCTTTACGCGCATGGCGCGAAGGCCCGCTATCGTCCGCGTGGGGCTTGTGGCGATGGAGTCGTTTATGTACGAAACCCCGTCTAACTTGCGTATGAGCTCAAGCCGGTGGCGTACGCCGCCATAGCTGCGGGCGACGGCGCGGCACATCTCGGGCGAGACCATGCCCTCCACCGCCGCGAAGGCGGCCATGTAGTTTTCCACGTTGTGCTCGCCGGGGAGCAGTATCTCGCTCTCGGGGATTATCGCCTCGACCGCGTAGCCGTGCGAGCGGTAAATCATGCCGTCGCGGCAAAAAACGCCGTTCTCAACCGTCTCCCTGTGCGAAAAGCGCAGCACGCGGCCCGGCGCTTCCGCGCCGAAGCGGGCGGTTATGCCGTTGTCCGCGTTCACAACAAGCACGTCGTCCGGACGCTGGTTGAGGTAAATGCGGCGCTTGGCGTCTATATAGTCCTCATAGGTCGGATGCTTGTCGAGATGGTTCGGCGAGACGTTGGTCACGACCGCAACGTCCGGGCGGATGCTTATGCTGTGCAGCTGGAAGCTCGAGAGCTCGAGCACGGCGATGTCGTCCGGGGCGATGTCCGGTATCTCGCAGAGCAGCGGCTTGCCGATGTTCCCGCCGAGGTGGACGCGGTGCCCCGCCGCCCTCAGCAGCTCGGCTATGATGGAGCTTGTGGTCGTCTTGCCGTCGGAGCCGGTTATGCCTATCGTCCGGCAGGGGCAGAGCCGGAAAAAGGCCTCCATCTCGCTGGTTATCACCGCGCCGTGGGCCCTGGCGTCGGCGAGATGCGGGTCGTTCGGCAGCAGGCCCGGCGTGCGGAAGATAACATCAAAGCCGCTGAGCGCGTCGAGATACCCGGCCCCGAGGCGCAGCTCGGCGCCGCGGGTAGCAAGGTTCTCCGCCTCGTCGGCCAGCGCGGCCTCCTCCCGCATGTCGCAGACGGTTATGGGCAGGCCGTTATCCAGAAGCAAATCTATTAGCGGCGTGTTGCTCACGCCGATGCCGAGGACCGCAACGCGCTTTGAGCGCAGGGAGTCCACGTATTCCTGAAGAGTCATGCTATCACTCCTAACCGCTCAATTATATCCTCTCTCCCCCGCAATTACAATAATAACTTGACGCGGAGGCCCTTTGAGGTTAAAATATTTCAGCGAGCGGGCCGGACGGCCGCGGGCATAAGGCGAAAGCCTGTGCGTGAGGAAAGTCCGGGCTCCACAGGGCAAGGATAACGGGTAACACCCGCCAGGGGCGACCCTCGGACAAGTGCAACAGAGATAT
>CALWYQ010000159.1 GCA_944385815.1 uncultured Oscillospiraceae bacterium
GCCGGGCGCACGGCCAGCCTGTTGGAGAGCGAGAACACGGCCATCATACCCGCGGCGGAGGCCTGCGACGGCCTTGTGGACCCGGGGGCCGAGGCGGCGCGGGAATACTTTGAGCGCGAGCGGCCGGAGCGGCTTGAGGCCGTGCGGCGCGCCGCCGCGGTAACGCGCGGACGCCTCTCCCGCGAGAGCGCGAGGCGGCTTTACGGCGACAGCCTGCGGCTTTCGGCGTCAAAGTTGGAGCGTTTTGCAAACTGCCGCTTTTCCTACTTCCTCAGCTATGGGCTGAGGGCAAGGCCGCGCGTCCCGGCGCAGTTCAAGGCCCCGGAGGCCGGGAGCTTTGTGCATTACGTGCTGCAAAGGGTCGCCGCCGCGGCGCCGTCGGGCGGAATAGCCGCCATGAGCGGCGAGCGGCTCGCCGAGCTCACGAGGCAGTTTTCCGCCGAGTATCTTGAAGGCGCCCTCGGCGGCCGCGCCGGCAAGAGCGCGCGCTTTATCTACCTCTTTGAGCGCCTTGCCTCGAGCGTCGAGCGCATAGTCGCCGACATGGCCGAAGAGCTGCGCTGCTCTGATTTCCGGCCGCTGGACTTTGAGCTTGACATAGGCAGTACACTGCCCTCCAGGCCGCTGAGCCTGCCGGACGGGGGCAGCGTGCGCGCCGTGGGCGTCGCCGACCGCGTGGACGGCTGGGTGCACGCAGGGCGGCTGTACCTGCGCGTGGTGGACTATAAAACCGGGCGCAGGAGCTTTTCGCTCTCGGACGTGTACTACGGGCTCAATATGCAGATGCTGCTCTACCTGTTCAGCCTGACCGGCGCGGGTCGGGAGCTCTACGGCATGGAGACCATTCCCGCGGGGGTGCTGTATGTCCCGGCGCGGGACCCGATAATCTCCGCCGAGAGCGAGCTGACGGACGAGGAAATAGCCAAAAAGCGCCGCGAGGGCCTTGTGCGCAGCGGGCTTATCCTGAACGATGAGGACGTGCTGCGCGCGATGGAGCACCCCGGCTCTCCCGGGCGCCTGCCCGTGAAATGGAAGGACGGCGTCCCGAGCGGGGAGGCCCTGGCAGAGATCGAGCAGCTGGGCGCTCTTGCGAGGCACGTTGAGGACACGCTCCGCGCCATGGCCGGCGAGCTGCGCTCGGGCAGCATAGAGGCGGACCCCTGCTATAAAAGCGCGAGGGAAAACGCCTGCCTCTACTGCGACTACGCCTCCGCCTGCCGCTTTGCCGAGGGCGAGGGCACGGACTCGCGGCGCTATCTCCCCACACTGAAGGCGGAGAGCGTGTGGGAGCTGCTCGACAGAAAAGAGGACCAGAATCACGGCCCGGCAAGGGCTTAAATGAGAGAGGAGGACGGCCAATGGCCGAATTCAAACCCACGCCCGGACAGGCCGCGGCCATCTCCGACAGTGGCGGCGAGCTGCTTGTGTCCGCGGCGGCGGGCAGCGGCAAGACACGCGTGCTGATAGAGCGGCTTATGAGCCGCGTGCTGGACGCGAGGCAGCCGGCGGAGCTGGACAGCTTCCTTATCATAACCTTCACCCGGGCCGCTGCCGAGCAGCTCCGCGGGAAAATCGGCGAGGAGCTCAGCGGGCGCGCCGAGCGAGCCGGCGGGCGCGAGGCCGCGCTGCTCAGGCGGCAGAGGGCGCTGCTGCGCCGGGCGCAGATCTGCACGATAGACAGCTTCTGCGTCACGCTGCTGCGCGAAAATGCCGCGCGGCTTGGGCTCGACCCGCTCTTTGGCCTGTGCGATGAGCAGCGCTCGGCGACGATGAAGCGCGCCGCGCTCGAGAGCGTGTTGGAGGCCGCCTACGAGGCCGCCGAGCCGGGCTTTATCGCCCTTGCGGACACTGTCGGCGCCGGCAGGGACGATTCGCGGCTCGAGGCGCTTGTGCTGAGCCTGCACGAAAAGCTGCAGGCCCACGCCAGGCCGAGACGCTGGGCCGAGGCGCAGATGCGCGACCTTGACGGCCTGCCCGCCGACGCTGCCGGGACGGTCTGGGGCCGCGAGCTGATAGACGGCGCCGTCTCCGAGCTGGAATACTGGCGGCGCGAGACGGGCTACCTCCTTGAGCTCATAAGCGAGAGCCCGGCCGCGGAAAAGGCCTACGGCGAGAGCCTTGAGGCCACGATGGAGGGCATAGACGCGGCGCTCGACGCGGCGAAGCGCGGCTGGGACGCGCTTTGCGGCGCGCTGCCGGTGCAGTTTGCAAAGCTCCGGCCCCTGCGCGGCGACGATGAGATAAAGGCCATAGTCAAGTCGCGGCGGGACGAGTGCAAAAAGGCCCTGCAAAAGTTAGCGAAGGACTTCAACACGCCCAGCGCGCCGCTCCTGGACGATATCCGCGCCGCGGCCCCGGCCATGAAGGCGCTGCTGCGCCTGACGCTTGACTTTGACAGCGAGTATATGCGCCGCAAAAGCCGCCGCTCCCTGCTCGACTTCGCCGACGTGGAGCACCTGGCCGCGCAGCTCCTGACCGGCGAGGACGGCGAGCCGACGGACTTTGCCCGCGAGCTGTCGGGACGCTGGACGGAGGTCATGGTGGACGAGTACCAGGACGTCTCGCGCGTGCAGGAGGACATAGTCTACGCCGTCTCCGGCTCAGGGCGGCGGCTCTTCATGGTGGGCGACGTAAAGCAGAGCATCTACCGCTTCCGCCTTGCCGACCCGACGATCTTCCTTGAAAAATACGGACGCTTCGGAGACGCCCCGCAGCCGGAGGGCGTGCCGAGGCGCGTGTTCCTGCGCGAGAGCTTCCGTTCGAGGCCGGAGATAGTCGCGGCAGTGAACTCGGTTTTCCGCTGTCTGATGAGCCGCGGTCTCGGCGAGCTCGACTACGACGAAAACGCCGGGCTCATTGCCGCGCTGCCCTATGCAGGCGAGGTGCCGAAGCCGGAGCTGGACGTGCTCGCAAGCCCGGACGCGGACGAGGGCGAGAGGCCGGACAAGACCGCCTTTGAGGCCCGCTATGCCGCCGGGAGGATACGCGCCCTTGTGGAGGGCGGGACCATGCTCACCGCGCCCGGCGCAGAGAGGCCGCTTTCCTATGGCGACGTCGCCGTGCTGCTGCGCTCGGCCAACGTCACGGGGCCGATATGGCGGCGCGAATTCGCGGCCATGGGCGTCCCGGTCGAGGCCGGGGAGGCCGGGGGCTTTTTTGAGGCCGCAGAGGTTGAGGTCATACTCGCCCTGCTGTCCATCATAGACAACCCGCGGCAGGACGTGCAGCTTGTAAGCGTGCTGCGCAGCGCGCTATTTGGCTTTACGCCCGACGAGCTGACGGCGATACGCCTCGCGGACAGGGAGCCGGAACTCTTTGAGGCGCTTGTAAGCCGCGCGCAGACGGACGAAAAAAGCGCAAAATTCCTCGCCTTCTTAGATGAAATCCGCGACTTTGCGCGCGAGGCGGAGCTTGCCGAGCTGCTTGCGCGGATATATGAGCGGCTTGACTGCTTTGCGGTCTGCGCGGCGCTGCCGGACGGTGAGGCCCGCATCGCGCGGCTGTGGCGGCTCTTTGAGCTTGCGCGCGAGTTTGAGTCCGGCGCGTGGCGCGGGCTCAGGCGCTTTAACGAGTGGATAGCCGGGATGAGGGAGGCCGGGCGCGCTCCCGCGCTCCCCGGCGCCGGGGAGGGCGGCGGCGTCAGGATAATGAGCATACACCAGAGCAAGGGCCTCGAGTTCCCGGTGGTCGTCATAGGCGACACGGCGAAGCTCTTCAACGAGGCCGACCTGCGCGGGACGGTGCTTGTCCACCCGGAGCTCGGCCTCGGGCCGAAGGTGACCGACGCCGCGCGCGGGCTCGAGTACCCGACCATCGCCCGGCGAGCCGTCGCGCGCCGGCTGCGCCGCGAGCAGCTGAGCGAGGAGCTGCGGCTGCTCTACGTCGCCATGACCCGCGCGCGGGAGCGGCTTATTATCCTCGCCACCCTGCCGGACCCGGCTAAGGCCGCCGAAAAGCTTGCGTTGTCCGCCGTCTCGCCCATGCCGCCGCAGGCGCTGCTGGCCATGCGCCGCTTTTCGGACTGGCTGCTCACCGCCGTGCTCGCCGACGGAGGGCGGACGCTGCAGCTCTGCTTCCCGGAGGGCGCCCGGGCGGAGGGCAAGCCGGCGCGCGCGGAGCAGGCCGGCCCGGCCGCGCCGGAGCCGGCCGCGCCGGAGCTCGGCGAGCGCTTTGCCTGGCGCTACCCGCGCGAGGCCTCCGTAGGTCTGCCGAGCAAGGTCACCGCGACGGAGCTCAAGAGCCTTCCCGAGCCGGACCCGGAGAGCGCGCAGCTTGTGGAGCGCGCCGTGCGGCCCTTCCGTATGCCGGAGCTGAGCGGCACACGCCGCCTCACGGGCG
>CALWYQ010000160.1 GCA_944385815.1 uncultured Oscillospiraceae bacterium
AAAAAGCTGATACTCTCCGGCGCGGCGGCCTCGGCGGCAAACGCCGCCTTCTCGGCCGGCGCGGCGCTCGACGCGCGCGTCGCCTGGCTGGGCGCCATAGCCTATACGCTCCAGCTCTACTTTGACTTCTCCGGCTACAGCGACATGGCCTGCGGCCTGGGCCGGGCGCTGGGCTTTAAGTGCATGGAGAACTTCGACCACCCCTATGCCGCCGTCAGCATCACGGACTTCTGGCGGCGCTGGCATATCTCGCTCTCGTCCTGGTTCAGGGACTACCTGTACATACCGCTCGGCGGCTCGCGGCGCGGCAAATGGCGCACGGCGGCGAACAAGGCCATAGTCTTTGTGCTCTGCGGGCTCTGGCACGGGGCCAACCTGACCTTTGCGCTCTGGGGCGCGTGGCACGGGCTGCTCTCCGCGCTCGAGAGCCTGAAGGTGCTCAACGTCGTCCGCTGGAGAAGGACCGCCGCGGGGCGGGCCCTCTCGCGCGTATATACGCTGCTCGCCGTCTGCGTGGGCTTTACCATGTTCCGCGCGGACAGCGTGGCGGCGGGCTTTGAGATGATAGGCGCGATGTTCGCAGGCTGGGACTTTACGCTCGCGGGCAGCGTGCTGCTGCGCGGCGCGCTCGGGGGCTGGACGGTATTTGCCCTCGCGCTCGGCTGCCTGCTCTCCGCGCCCGTGCTGCCGAAGCTCAAGGCGAGGCTCGGCGGCAGGCCGGCGGTCGAGGCGCTGTGCTATCTGGGCAGCCTCGCGCTCTTCGTGCTGTGCGCGGCCGCGCTCGCAAGCGGCGGCTTTGCGCCCTTTATCTACGCCCAATTCTGAGCCGGGAGGACGGGAAGGATGAAAAAACGCATTTTTGCCGGCATGGTGCTGGCGGCCATGGCCGTCTGCCTCGCGCTTGTGATAGCCGCGCGGGCGGGGATATTCCCGGCGGTGGAGCTGCGCTTCACCGTGGGCGATACGGTGACGGAGCTCAGGCTCCGCCCGCAGGAGACGCCCGAGCTCCCCGAGCTGCAGCTCGGGGAGGGCGAGCGCTTCGTCTGCTGGCTGGACGCGGAGGGCAGCGAGGCCGATCCCGCCGTCCCCGCGCTCACAGACGCGGAGTATACCGCGCTCATTGCCCCGGCGACCGCGGCCTCCGCCGTGCCCTGGCTCGAGTACGACGCCCTCGGCCGCCTGCTGCCGGAGGCGGCCGTGACGGGCGGGGAGCTGGCCGCGGGGGTTTCGGCGCTCTTCGGCGGGGCCTATGAGCCGGAGGGCATGGCGGAGAAGGAGACAGTGACCGCCTCGGAGCTGGCCTCGGCGCTCGACGGGCTCTTCAAGCCTTCGCTGCTCGCGCAGATAAGCGGCGGCGCCGCGCTCACGCGCATAGAGGCCGCGCAGCTGATATGCACGCTCGGCGGCTGGCATGCCGCCGTGCCGGAGAGCGCGCCCGCGCCAGACCTTGCGGCGGACACGCCCGGGGCGGCGGAGCTCGCCGCCTGCGCCGACCCCGCCGGGGCGAAGCGCTATGCGCCCGGGCCGGCCGTCATCGACGGGGCCTTCTACTATGTGGACGAGGACGGGCTCTTCGTGACCGACACGGAGATAGACGGCATGTACTACGGCCCCGACGGCAGCTGCACGGGCGAGGACTTCGAGCCCGGCTTTGTGAATATAGCGGGCTACCTCTACTATGTGGACGAGGACGGGGAGTTCGTGTTCGGCGAGACGGTGGACGGCATGGCCTTCGGCGAGGACGGGCGCTATACAAGCGGGAGCGCGGAGCTCGACGCGCTTGTGGCCGCGGAGCTTATCCCCATATGCGCCGAGTATGAGACGCGCGAGGAGCGGCTGCGCGCGGCCTATGACCACGTGCGCGACGACTTTGAGTACCTGCGCCGGAACTACTACAACATAGGCGAGACGGGCTGGGCGGTCGACGAGGCGATAACCATGTTCAGCACCGGCCGCGGCAACTGCTATAACTACGCCGCCGCCTTCTGGGCGCTCGCGCGCGGGCTGGGCTACGACGCCATTGCCGTCGCCGGCACCCTCGGCTGGGACTATGAGGCCCACGGCTGGGTGGACATATACGACAGTGACGGCACCCGCCTCACCTATGACTGCGAGACGGAGATGGCCTACCGCCGCGACGGCGAATACGGCAAGGACATGTTCGCCATGGTCCCCTGGTTCGCGGCGGGCTGGAATTACTACTATGGGATTTGATGCGATGAAGCGTACAGCCATACTTTTTACGGCGGTTTTCCTGATACTCTGCCTTGTCCCGGGCCTGGGCATGCTGGTCCTCGGCCCGAGCGGGGCGCGCGCCAACGAGGCCGCGCCCCGCGCGCCGGAGCTTTTTGACCGCGGCGGCGCGCTGAACGCCGGGGTGCTCGGCGACACGGCGGACTATCTCAACGAGTCCTTCGCCCTCAGGCAGGAGCTGATAACACTCTGGGCGAGGGTGGAGGCGCTTTTCGGCGAGAGCGCGGAGGACGGGGTCGTCCTCGGCGGCGGCGGCTGGCTTTATTATGCCGACGAGCTTGCGGACTTCACGGGCACGGAGCCCATGACGGAGCGCGGGATTTTTGCCGCGGCGCGCAATCTTGCGCTGATGTCGGAATACGCCGGTAGCCTGGGCGCGGACTTTGTCTTTACCGTTGCGCCGAACAAGAGCTCGCTCTATCCCGGGCCGATAGAGGGCTATCCGCGCTCGGGCGGGGCCTCCGACGCCGCGAGGCTGGCCGCGGAGTTAGAGCGTCAGGGCGTAAAATACGCAGACCTCTTTGAGCTCTTTGACGGGCTGGACGGGACGTACTACTTTGAGCACGACTCGCACTGGACAAGCCGGGGCGCGGCCGCCGCGGCGGACGCGATAAACGCCGCGCTCGGCGTGGAGAGCGCCTACGGCGAGGGCTATGAGTACGAGACCGTGCCGCACTCCGGCGACCTCTTTGAGATGCTTTACCCCTCGGCCGCGGACCCGGAGACGGACGACGCGCCCAGGGGCCTCGGCTTTACGCAGGGCGAGGGCCTGCGCCCGGACTCGATAACAATAGACACCGCCGGCTCCGGGGAGGGGACGCTCCTGTGCTTCCGGGACTCCTTCGGGGAGCTGCTTTATCCGTTTTTGGCGGAGAGCTGGGGCGCGGCGAGGTTTTCGCGCCAGGCGGCCTATGATTTGACCGCAGCGGCGGAACTTTCCGCGGACGCCGTCGTCATAGAGTTAGTAGAGCGCAACCTCTCCTGGCTCTATGAGCAGCCGGCCGTGTTCCCCGCGCCCGCGCGGGACATTGACGCCGGCTCGGCGGAGCCGGCGGACGGCGTATCCATGGAGGCGGGGAGCGCGGCAGAAGGGTACCACTCCGTGACGGGCGTGATTTCCGCCGAGATAGGCGTTGATTCTCCGGTGTACATAAGGTATAATGGCCAGAGCTACGAGGCGCTGCTGAGCCCCGGCGGCTTTACCGCCATGCTGCCCGGCGAGGGCGGCGGGGAATACACGGTGCTCTGGTACAATGGGGACGGCCTGAACGCCGCCCGGATAAATATAACAGGAGAAGGATAAAGAATGAAAAAAGCCCTTATCATGCTGCTCTGCGCCGCCCTGGCGCTCTCCCTGGCCGCCTGCGGCGAGCCCGAAGCCACGCCCACCCCGCCCGCTGAGACCGAGGCCCCCGCGGAGACCGAGGCCCCCGCGGAGACTGAGGCCCCTGCTGAAACCGAGGCTCCCGAAGAGGAGGACGGCGGCCTGATAGAGACCGCCAGGACCTTTGAGGGCGCGCCCGTCGCCGAGCTCATAGAGGCCATCGGCGAGCCGGTGAGCAGCGACTATGCCCCGAGCTGCCTTGGCGACGGCGAGGACGGCAACCTTTACTATGACGGCTTTACCGTTTACACCTACCGCGACACCGACGGGGAGGAGACAGTAAACTACGTCGAATAAGCGAAAGCGAGGCGCGACATGGGGAAAAAAGCAAAGACGGCGCTGATATGCTGCATAGCGGCCGTGCCGCTGCTGCTCATTGCGGCCTTCCTCCTATTTGCGCTGCCGTACATCAAAGCGGCCTCCTCCATGCCGGAGGGGGCCTCGCTTGCTTTCTTCGACCTCGGGGACGGGAGCTTCCGCCTCGAGTGGACGGAGGGAGAGAACGCAACGCACTATATCCTGGCGCTTGACGGCGAGGCCGTCACCTCCGCCCAGAGGGATAACTCGGTCACGCTCGAGGCGCTGTCCGAGGGGGAGCACAGCTTTACGCTCACGCCCTACGGCAGCTGGTATGTTTTCGGGCGCGAGCACCTGCGCGAGGGCGAGGCGGTCACGATATCCGTGCCATTCAGGAGCCCGGACCCGCCGGAGGCGGAGTGGAGCGCGGACGAGGATGAAAAAACGCTCACGGCCGGCGTCGAGCCCTTTGTCGGCCGCGTCTGCGAGCTGCGCCTTGCCGGGCCCGGCGGCGAGCAGGTGCTCGCAAGCTCGGACGAGGGCGATCTGAGCGTCGCCTTCGGCGGCGGCGGCGCGCTCGAGGTGCCGGAGTACGGCAGCCCATACAGCTTTGTGCTGCGCAGCGTCGTGAGCGGCCCCGGCTATGAGATAACCGGCCCCGCCGGCGGGGAATACGTCCTCGAGCGCGAGGCGCTGCTCTCCGACACGAGCGAGCTTGAGATAAGCGCGCCGGAGACGAACGACTACGTCCTCAGCTGGACGGAGGCCAAGGGCGACTACTACCTTGTACAGCGCCTTGAGGGCGGCGAGTGGCTGACCATGGGACGCGTGGAGTGCACGGACGAGCTGAGCTTCGAGACCGGCACGCTCGCGAGCTGCCGGGAGTACAGCTTCCGCGTTGTGGGCGCGGACGAGGGCGACGATGAGGGCGTCTACGTCTCCGCGAGCAACGAGCTCACCGAGACCACGGAGCGCTCGCCCAAATACTGCACCGTCTGGCCGCTCACCGAGATGGCCTTTTACGCGGAGCCGGACTTCAGCTCGGAGACGCTCGGCAGCGTCCCCGCGGCCACGGCGCTTTGCGTGCTCGCGGAGGAAAACGGGCTCTTTTACGTGCGTTACGCCGGGCAGTACGGCTATGTTGACAGCAATTACTGCATGATAAACCTGCCCGAGTACCTCGGCGAGCTGCTCAGCTTCGACATAACGAACAGCTATGAGAGCAAGTACGCCGTCCACGGCTACGAAATACCCGAGGTGACCGGCGAGGTGATCGTCGGCTACGAAAAGGTCTGCCTGGCCGGGGGGCAGTATCTCGCGCCCTACCTCTACCCCTGCTGCGACAAGCTCTATGAGGCGGCCCTCGCGGCCCTCGAGCAGGGCTACAGGCTGAAAATCTACGACTCCTACCGGCCGAACCGCGCCACGCGGGAGATCTATGAGAAGGCCGAGCTGCTGATAGACGAGCCCGTGCCGGAAAAGGACATACACGACGAGGTCCCCGAGGAGCTCCCCGAGCTCGCCGAGGGCGAGGTCCTGACCTACCGGCATCTGTGGGAGGACGGCACCTACGGCCTGCCGAACTTCCTCGCGCAGGGCGGCTCCATGCACAACATGGGCATAGCGCTCGACCTAACGCTCGAGCGCGTGGACAACGGCGAGGAGCTGGAGATGCAGACCGAGATGCACGACCTGAGCATCTATTCCGTCATATCCCGCGACAATGAGGAGGCCGTCCTGCTCGACGGCATTATGAAGGGCGCGGGCTTCGGCGGCCTCACAAGCGAGTGGTGGCACTTCCAGGACAACGAGACGCGGCAGGCGCTGAACCTCAACATTTACATGTGGAACGGCGTGAGCTGCGCGGGCTACGTCGCCGACGACACCGGCTGGCGCTACAGGAACTCCGACGGCAGCTTCCTGCGCGATACGACGCGGGAAATAGACGGCGTAAGCCGGACCTTCGACTCAGACGGCTACTGCGAGTATTTTGAAAAGGACGAAAAAGAATAAAAAAGGCAGCCCGCCGGGCTGCCTTTTCTGCTTGTGTCTCAGAGCTTTTCGACGTCGGAGAGCCAGAGGGCGTTTTCGGCGTCGCTGGGCATCTTGTGCCCGTCGCGGGGGCTGAGGGTGAAGCCCATGGCGGCGGGGCCGTCGGCGCTGGCGGAGCGTTTGAACTGCTGCACGAAGAAACGGCGGCAGTAGCTGCGCAGCCAGTGGATGAGGGTCGGGCGGTCGAACTCGCCCTTGAAGGCGAGCTCCGCAAGGCGCAGCACCTTGGCCGGGCTGCCCCCGCGCATGACCATGTGGTAGAGGAAGAAGTCCTGCAGGACGTAGGGCCCGACGGAGTCCTCGCTCTTCTGCAGCAGCTCGCCCTCGTCGCCTATGGGCAGCAGCTCCGGCGTCACGGGGGTGTCCCAGATGTCGTGCAGCGCGGCGGCGAGCTCGGCGTCCTCGGTGGTCTCGGAGATATACTTGACCATGGCGCGCACCATGGTCTTGGTGAGGCCGGCGTTGATGTCGTAGTTGGAGATCTGGTCGCCGTTGTAGGTGCACCAGCCGTCGGCCTGCTCGCTGAGGTCCTTGGTGCCGACGTCGAGGCCGTTGACCTTGTTGGCGACGTCGAGCAGCACCATGGTGCGCTCGCGGGCCTGGGCGTTTTCAAAGACCACGCTGTGGTCGTCAAAGTCGTGGCCTATCGTCTCAAAGTGCTTCTTCACGCTCTCGCCTATCGGGACGACGCGCAGCTCCGCGCCGAGGCGCTCGGCTATCGTGATGGCGTTGTTCTTCGTGCGGTCGGTGGTGCCGAAGCAGGGCATGGTGATGGCGACGATGTTGTGCCTCGGAAGGCCGCAGATGTCCATGGCCCTCGCGCAGGCGAGCATGACGAGCGTGGAGTCCACGCCGCCGGAGACGCCGATGACGGGCCGCCAGCAGTTGGTGTATTCCATGCGCTTTATGAGGCCGGTGGCCTGGATGGTGAGGCAGCGCTCGGTGAACTCGGCCACGGCGTGGTGGTCGGGGACGAAGGGCTCGCGCTTTATGCGGCGGGTGAGCCTGGTCTCGGCGAGGTGGAGGCCCCAGTCGTAGCGAGAGATGGGCATCCTGGGCGCGCCGGCGTAGGTCTGGGCGCGCATGCGCGCGTCGTTGAGGTTGAAGATGTCGAGCTCGCTGACGGCCATGCCGGCGCCGGCCTCGCTTATCGCGAGGGTCTCGCCGTCGTCGGTCACGGCGCAGAGGCCGTAGTAGCTCTTGTCGGTGCTGCTCTCGCCGCTGCCGGGGGCCGCGCTGAGCACGGCGCAGTGCAGGCGCGCGGTGTCCACCTCAAGGGCGGTCAGCGTCTCGCGGCGGGAGCGCACGCTCATGGGCTCGTCGGAGAGCTCGCATATGACCGTGGCGCCGTTGGCGCAGAGCATGGCCGCGGGCGGCATGGGGAGCCTGCGGTCGGCGGCGAACTGCACGCCCGCGGCGAGGCCGGGGATGACCTCGGTAACAAAGAGCAGCTCGCTCTCGAGGCAGCAGTAGTAGTCGCCGGAGACATTGATGTCGATGCTCTCATTCGGGTTCATGGCGGTGAACACCGTGCCGCGCACGTTCCTGCGCGCGGTGAAGCCGAGTATGTCGCCGTTGCAGACGGCGGCGGCGGCGCTGTACACCGCGCCGCGAACGGCCAGCGGCAGGCCGACAATGACGAGCATGTCCGTGCCCTCGGTGGCCATGGCTATGCGCTTGAGCCCGTCCATGGCCGCGTCGGTGAGGCGGCGCTGGAAATAGAGGTGGCCGCAGGTGCAGCCGGTGAGCGCGAGCTCGGGGAAGGTGAGGAGCTTTACGCCCTTCTCCCTGGCGTCGGCGATGACGTCGATGATTTTCCCGGCGTTGTATTCCGGGTCCGCTACCCGAAGCTCCGGGGCCGCGGCGGCGGCCTTCAGAAATCCGTCTTTCATTGCTTTATCACCCTGTTATTTAATAAATTTCTCTCTCTCAAAGCCCTGGCGCCGCCGGGAGGGCCCTCCCGGCGGCTTTTGTTATCAGTAGTCGAGCCTCTCGGCAAAGTAGGCGCCCAGCTCGCTTATCGGCAGGCGCACCTGCTGCATGCTGTCGCGCTCGCGGACGGTGACGCAGTGGTCTGCCTCGGTCTTGTCGTCGCCGACGGTGTTGAAGTCGAGGGTGACGCAGTAGGGCGTGCCTATCTCGTCCTGGCGGCGGTAGCGCTTGCCTATGGAGCCGGTGTCGTCGTATTCGCACATATAGCGCCTGCTCAGCTCGGCGTAGAGCTCGCGGGCCGGGCCCGCGAGGACCTCCTTCTTGGAGAGCGGCAGGACGGCAATCTTTACCGGCGCGAGGGCCGGGTGCAGGCGCAGGACGACGCGGGTGTCCTTCTTCGCCTCGTCCACGACCTCCTCGTCGTAGGCGTCGGCGAGGAAGGCGAGCGTGACGCGGTCGGCGCCGAGGGAGGGCTCCACGACATAGGGGACGTAGTGCTCGTTCTTCTCCTGGTCGAAATAGGTGAGGTCCTGGCCGGAGAACTCCTGGTGCTGCTTGAGGTCGTAGTCCGTGCGGTCGGCGACGCCCCAGAGCTCGCCCCAGCCGAAGGGGAAGAGGTACTCAAAGTCCGTCGTCGCCTTGGAGTAGAAGGCGAGCTCGGCCGGGTCATGGTCGCGCAGGCGGAGGTTTTCCTCCTTCATGCCGAGGCCGACAAGCCAGTCGCGGCAGAAATTGCGCCAGTAGGCGAACCACTCGAGGTCGGTGCCCGGCTCGCAGAAGAACTCAAGCTCCATCTGCTCGAACTCGCGGGTGCGGAAGGTGAAGTTGCCCGGGGTAATCTCGTTGCGGAAGCTCTTGCCCACCTGGCAGACGCCGAAGGGTATTTTGCGGCGGGTGGTGCGCTGGATGTTCTTGAAGTTCACAAATATGCCCTGGGCCGTCTCGGGGCGGAGGTAGACCTCGCTCGCGGAGTCCTCGGTGACGCCCTGATGGGTCTTGAACATGAGGTTGAACTTGCGGATATCGGTAAAGTCGCACTTGCCGCAGACGGGGCAGACTATGCCGTGCTCACGGATGAAGGCGACCATGTCGTCGTTGGTCATGGCCTCGGCGGAGACGCCCTCGATGGGGTTCCCGGCGAGCCAGTCCTCGATCAGCTTGTCGGCGCGATGGCGGCTCTTGCAGGCCTTGCAGTCTATGAGGGGGTCGTTGAAGGTGGTGACGTGGCCGGAGGCGACCCAGACGCGGGGGTTCATCAGTATGGCCGCGTCGAGGCCGACGTTGTAGGGGTTCTCCTGGACGAACTTCTTCCACCAGGCCTTTTTAACGTTGTTCTTGAGCTCCACGCCTAAGGGGCCGTAGTCCCAGCTGTTGGCAAGACCGCCGTAAATCTCGCTCCCGGCGTAGATGAAGCCCCTGTTTTTGCACAGGGCGACTAACTTGTCCATCGTCTTTTCGCTGTTTTTCATGTTCTTCTCCTTTTCCCGCAGATGGCTTCTGCGGAGATTCAAAGTGATTACTTTACTATCGGGCAAGGGTGTGCTATAATGCGCGATAAGACGCTTTTGACGCGCCGCTTCCCGACATTTGATAATATTAACACACTGTACACATTATATCAATAAAAGTTAAACATTAAATTAGCACGGAGGAGTACAATGGATACTGAGCTTTTGCGGCGGTACGCCCGCCTTGTCGCCGTCACGGGCGGCGGCATCCTCCCCGGCCAGAGCGTTGTGCTCACGGCGGGGCTCGACCAGCCGGAGTTCGCGCTTATGACGACGGAGGAGTGCTACCGCGCCGGCGCGGCCGAGGTCGAGATAGAGTGGCAGTACCAGCCGATGGAAAAGCTTAAGCTCATGGCCGAGAGCGTGGACATTCTCGGCACGGTCAAGCCCTGGCAGGAGGCGCGGCTGCGCGAGCGCGCCGGGAGCCTGCCGGTGCGCATCTACCTTGAGAGCGACGACCCGGACGGCCTCGCCGGGACGGACCCGGCCAAGCGCGCCGAGGCGCAGCGCCGCCGCTGGGCCGTCACCAAGCCCATAAGCGACGCGATGGAAAACCGCTATCAGTGGTGCATCGCCGCCGTGCCCGGGCTCAGGTGGGCACGGAAGGTTTTCCCCGGCCTTGCGGACGCCGAGGCGGAGGAAAAGCTCTGGAGGGCCATACTCTCCTGCTCGCGCGCCCTCGAGGGCGACCCGGCGGAGAACTGGCGCGCGCACAACGAATTCCTCAAAAGCCGCTGCGACAGGCTCAACGCCATGGGCCTTGTCTCGCTCGAGTACCGCGCCTCGAACGGCACGGAGCTCACGGTGGGCCTCATACCGGAGGCGCTCTTCCTCGGCGGCGCGGAGACGAACCCCGTCAACGGCGCCGTGTATAACCCCAACATACCCAGCGAGGAGGTCTACATCACCCCGCGCGCCGGACAGGCCGAGGGCGTGGTGTACGCCACGCGGCCCCTCGCCTACCGCGGCGAGCTCATAGAGGACTTCTGGATAAGCTTCGCCGGCGGCCGCGCCGTGGACTGCGGCGCGCGCGTGAACGAAGCGGCGCTCCGCTCGCTCATCGCCATGGACGAGGGCTCCTGTATGCTCGGCGAGTGCGCCCTTGTGCCCTACTCCAGCCCCATACGCGAGAGCGGCGTCATGTTCTACAACACCCTCTTTGACGAGAACGCGGCCTGCCACCTGGCGCTCGGCCGCGGCTATTCGAGCAACATCCGCAACTATGGCAGCTATTCCCTCGACGAGCTGCGGGCCATGGGCGTAAACGACTCCATGGTCCACGAGGACTTTATGATAGGCTCCGCCGACCTGGACGTCACGGGCGTGACGGCCTCGGGCCAGCGGATACCCATCTTTACCGGCGGCGGCTGGGCCTTCTGACGCCGCAGGTACTATCCCCGGGAGGAACAAATGGACAGCAGGAAGAACACCGAAAACCCGCGGTTTGACCGCAAGGCGCTCATTCTTACCGTCGTCGGAGCGCTGTTGGTCATCGCCATCATCGTCATAGCCGTCGTGCTCATGCAGCGCTCCGGCGGCAGCTATGAGGAAAATTACGCCGCGGCCATGGAGAGCTACGTAGCCGGCGACTACTCCGCGGCGTACAATTCGGCGCGCCTCGCCTATGCGGAGGACGCCACGGAGGAGGCTGCGCTGCTCTTGGCGCGGAGCAGCGCCGCGCTCGGCGATTACGCCGGGGCCGTTGCCGTGCTCGAGGAGTGGCTGGACGCGAACAGCTCCGGCAGCGCCGAAGCCGCCGCGCTGCTCAGCGAATACCGCGCCGAGCTCGAGGCGGAGCCCACCGGGCCCGTGGACGAAAACTCCGTGCTCATAGGCGGCAGGGCGTTTGACAGGGACACGGACACCGTCGTGCTCAGCGGCGTCACGCTCAGCGGCGCCGACCTCGAGGCCATAGCCTCGCTTGAAAACCTTGTAAACCTCAGCCTCAACTCCTGCGGCCTGACCGGCATCGGCGCGCTCGCCGGCTGCACCGGGCTGGAGACGCTGTCGCTTGAGGACAATGCCATAGAGGACGTCTCCGCCCTCGCGGAGCTCGGCAATCTGCGCGCCCTCTACCTGAGCGGCAACCGCATAGGCTCGCTCGAGCCGCTCTACGGCCTCGACGGGCTTGAAACGCTCGACATCCGCGGACGCGAGATAACCGACGCCGAGCTTGAGGAGCTGCGGGGCGAGCTGCCCGCCTGCTCGATACTCACCGACGAGCCCACCGTCACGGTGGAGGAGCTCAGCCTCGGCGGGGTGGACTTCAAAAGCGACGTCACCGAGCTCGACCTCTCCGGCCGCAGCGTGAGCGATATCTCCGTCCTCGCTAAGTGCGCCGCGCTCGAGCGGCTGGACCTCTCGGGCAATGTGGTGTCGAGCATCTCCGCCCTCGCCTCGCTGCCGAACCTGCGCGAGGCAGACCTCTCCGACAACGAGATTTCCAACATCTCGCCCCTCATCGCCATCACGGGCTTAGAGAGCCTCGACCTCTCCGGCAACGCCGTGAGCTCGCTCTCGGCCCTCTCCGGGCACACCGCGCTCAAGAGCCTTGCGCTGGACGGCAACCCGCTTTCAAACGTAGATGCGCTCTCCACGATGACCGGCCTCACCACGCTCAGTCTCGCGAACACCGGCCTTACGGACGCGATGCTCGCGCCGCTCTACTCCCTCAGCTCGCTTGCGAGCCTGAACCTTGAGGGGAACAGGGAGCTCAGCGCCGCCGCGGTCAAGGCCCTCGCCGAGGCCCTGCCCGGCTGCGAGATAGCGGTCAGCGAGGAGATATACTCCGTCGAGCTCGGCGGCGAGAGCTTCCCGGCCGACTCCACCTATGTGGACGCCGGCGGCCTCGGCCTCACGGGCCTTGAGGGCATGGAGCGCTTCACCGCGCTGCAGGTCCTTGTCCTTGACGACAACCCCGGCATAGACCTCTCCCTTGCGTCGAACATAGCCGGCATTACGAGCCTTGAGCTGAGCCGCTGCGCGCTGACGGACATCTCCGCGCTCTCCGCGCTCGGCAGCCTGAACACGCTGAGCCTCATGCAGAACCAGCTGACGGATATTTCGCCGCTGCGCTATCTCAGGAGCCTCACCGAGCTGCACCTGAGCCTGAACGCCTCGCTTTCGGACATTTCCGCGCTCAGCCAGCTCACGGGCCTCACCGTGCTCTCGCTCAACGGCACCGCGGTGACGGACCTGAGCCCGATTGCCGGCCTGACCGGCCTGCAGACCCTCGACATAGAGGGCTGCCAGATCGAGAGCATAGATCCCCTGCTCGGCCTCACCGGGCTGAATACGCTCTACGCCGCCGGCTGCGGCCTGAGCCAGGAGGACATAGCCGCCCTCGGCGAGGCCCTGCCCTCCTGCACGATATACACCTAAAGGCCGCCGGACGGGGAAATATAAAGCTTTAAGCGGAGTGGCGAAGCGGAAGCGGCGCCACTCCGGCTTTTGATGAACGGCGGATGACACCGCCGCCACGGGAAAGGAGCCCACATATGAAAATCGCCATAGTCACTGGCGCGTCCTCCGGCATGGGGCGCGAGTTCGCAAAGGGTATCGACGCCGAGGAGCAGCTCGACGAGATCTGGCTCATTGCCCGCAGGAGGGAGCGGCTTGAGGAGCTGGCCGGGTCGCTGCGCGCGAGGGCGCGCATCCTGCCGCTCGACCTGCTCGACGCCGCCTCCTTCGGCGAGTTCGCCGCGCTGCTCGAAAGCGAGAGGCCCGAGGTCTCGACGCTTGTGAACGCCGCGGGCTTCGGCCGCTTTGCGCTCTTTACCGAGGTGGACCTTAAAACCAACCTCGAGATGATAGACCTCAACGACAAGGCCACCGTCGCCTTCACCCAGCTTGCGCTGCCCTATATGAAGCGCGGGTCGCGGATAATAAACCTCGACTCGCTCTCGGCCTTCCAGCCCGTGCCATATCAGTGCGTCTACGGCTCGACCAAGGCCTTCATACTGAGCTTTTCCCGCGCGCTCAACGTGGAGCTCGAGCCGCGGGGCATCCGCGTGATGGCCGTCTCGCCCGGCTGGGTAAAGACCGAGTTCTTTGACCACGCGGTGTCCGATAACGGCGCGGTCACCTATTACAACAAGCTCTGGACGCCGGAGCAGGTCGTGGAGCGGGCGCTGCGCGACTACAAAAAGGGCCGCGACCTCTCCGTCCTCGGCGCGAGCGTGCGCCGCCAGGTGCTGCTTGTCAAGCTCCTGCCGCATAAACTGGTGATGAAGGTATGGATGAAGCAGCAGGGCCACGCAAACCGGCCGCGCGAGGACTGAGGTAGTATCGTTTATTACTTGACAAACTCGCCCATGGATTTATAATAGTAGGGTACGTGATCGCAGAAAGTGAGGAATGGTCTTTGAACATACTCTTTGAACGCTTTGAGCTTCCCGAGGCGCTGAGGAAGGTCATATACAACAGCCCCAGCGTTATTATACCCACGAGCAAGGACCAGCTCTTTGAGCTGATCTTCGGCAACGAATATACCGACAAGATAGAGGTCCTCTATGAGGTAAACGGCCACCCCGTCAAGGAGGCCGAGGTCGTGCGGTGCAAGAACGGCGCGGCCGTCAACTTCCCCGAGGACTACATGCGCCGCCGCGAGCCGGACTGCATGCGCATCGCCGACGACGAGCCCACCGACAAGCCGCGCTTCCGCGACGTGTACGGCTACGACTTTGACGAGCTGCGGCTCGAGACCTTCCGCTGGCTGACCCGGCAGGAGCTCATACTTGTGCCCTTCAAGTCCGGCGGCTACGACTACGGCTATGACAGCCTGCTGGTCTGCCCGCGCAACGCGGCCTTCTTCGGCTTTGCCATGGCGCAGCTGCAGGCCTTTGTGGACCTGCGCACGGTGGAGCACTTCAAGCCCCGCGCCATAGTCTACGCCGCGCCCCCCTTCAGGCACACGCACTTCGGCGGCAGGCAGGTGGTCGTCCACCGCCGCAGCGAGGACCTGCACGAGGTCTATTCCTACAACCTCTACCCCGGCCCGAGCGCCAAAAAGGGCATCTACTCCGTGCTGCTTGACATAGGCGAGAAGGAGGGCTGGGTCACGGCCCACGCCTCCAGCGCGCGCATCATAACCCCCTACGAAAACGAGATGGTGATGATGCACGAGGGCGCCTCCGGCGGCGGCAAGAGCGAGCTCCTGCAGGACGTCATGCGCTCGGCCGACGGCCGCGTGCTGCTGGGCGCCGACCTTGTGAGCGGCGAGGAGCAGTACATCTCCATGAGCGACACCTGTACAATAAACCCCGTGACGGACGACATGGCCATGTGCCCTCCGGGCATACAGGACGGCAGCGGCAAGCTCTGCCTCACCGACGGCGAGGACGGCTGGTTCGTCCGTGTGGACGGCATAACGAGCTACGGCTGCGACCCGCAGTACGAGCGCATCGCCATTGCCCCGAGCGAGCCGCTTATGTTCCTCAACCTGCAGGCCGTGCCCCGCGCCACCTGCCTGCCCTGGGAGCACGTGCCCGATTCCGACGGCAAGCCCTGCCCGAACCCGCGCGTGATAGTCCCGCGCCGCATGATACCCCGGGTGGTCAACAAGCCCGTAGAGGTGGACGTCCGCTCCTTCGGCGTGCGTATGCCGCCCGCCACGGCCAAGAACCCGACCTACGGCATCATGGGCCTCATGCACATCATCCCGCCCGCGCTGGCCTGGCTCTGGAGGCTTGTGGCCCCGCGCGGCTTTAAGAACCCGAGCATAGCCGGGGGCAACCCGCTCGCAAGCGAGGGCGTGGGCAGCTACTGGCCCTTCGCCACCGGCAAGCGCGTCACCCAGGCCAACCTGCTGCTCGAGCAGATTGTCGCCTGCCCCGGCACGCGCTACGTCCTCATACCCAACCAGCACATCGGCTCCTACCGCGTCGGCTTCGCCGCGGAGTGGATAGCCCGCGAATACCTCGCGAGGCGCGGCGGCGTCAACATGAAGATGGACCGCCTCATCCCTGCGCGCTGCTCCCTCATGGGCTACGCCCTCGGCGAGATGAAGGTGGACGGCCAGCGTATACCGCGCCGCTTCCTGCGCCCCGAAATGCAGGAGAACCTCGGCGAGGAGGGCTACGACAAGGGCGCCGAGATCCTCTACAGCTTTTTCGGCAAGGTGCTTGCCGAGTATGACCTCGGGGAGATGGACCCCACGGGCCGGAGGATAATCGAGTGCTTCAACGACCGCGGCAGCGTTGAGGACTACTGCGGCATCATCCCGCTCGGCCTTAAATAAAGCAAAGCAAAGCCCGCCGGCAGAATGGGCGGTGGTCATAAGACAGTTGACAGACGCAGTAGTTTGAACTGCTGTAGCTCTTCTTGTATATTATCCTGTTATGTGATAAGGTAGAACCGAACAGCCATACAAATCGGGATTTAGAATGAG
>CALWYQ010000161.1 GCA_944385815.1 uncultured Oscillospiraceae bacterium
GGCTATTCGGTTTTTGCCACGAACACCTCGCGGCAGAGCTCCCCTGCGGCCCTGGCGGCGGCGCGGGCGGAGTCCTCGTCGGGGAAGAGCCCGAACACCGCGCTGCCGGAGCCTGACATGGCCGCGCCGAGCGCGCCGTTATCTAAGAGCAGCAGCTTTATTTCCCGCACGGCGGCGGCGGCCCGCCGGTCGAGCACGTCCTCAAAGACGTTGTACATCCGCCGCGCCGCTCCGGCCCTGTCCCCGGCCTCGAGCGCGGCGACAAGCCCCGCGGTATCCGGCCGGCAGCGGCTTTTGCGCGAATCTATGCGCCCGAAGAGCTCCGGCGTTGAGCAGCTGAAATGCGGCATACAGATGACTGTGTCCGTCTCCGGCAGGGGCGGCAGACGGCGCAGCGCCTCGCCCCGGCCCCCGGCAAGCATGGTCCCGCCCATGAGGCAGAAGGGCACGTCGCTGCCAGCGGCGGAGGCCGCGGCGAGCAGCTCCGTCTCACTGAGCGCGCCGCCGTGGAGCTCGTTGAGCGCGGCGAGCACGGCCGCGGCGTCCGCCGAGCCCCCGCCCAGCCCCGCGCAGACGGGTATGCGCTTGGTTATGCGTATGTGCGCCCCGCCCTCGGCCCCGAGCGCGGCGTAGTAGGCCCGCGCGGCCTTGACGGCGACGTTCTTGTCCCCCGTGGGGATGTAGCTCCTGTTGGTCACGGCGAGGAAATCCCCCGGCGCGGCGAGCTCGACGCGGACCTCGTCGGCCAGCGAGCAGCTCTGCATGACCATGCACAGCTCATGGTAGCCGTCCGGGCGTTTGCCCAGCACGTCGAGCGAGAGGTTGAGCTTGGCCTTCGCCATGTGAACAGCGCCGCTCATGCCCGGAAAAGCAGCGGCATCAGCTCCGTGCCGGAGCTGAGGAAGGGCCCGCGCTCTCCGTTGGCCTCGCTGTAGGCGAGGCCGGAGCCCGGCGTGAGCTCGCGGCTGTCGTAGAGCATGAAGGGCACCGGCGCCGCGCCGTGCGCCCCGTTGCGCATCAGCGTGCGGTGGTCGGAGAGTATGAGCAGCCGGAAGTCCTCGCCACGGGAGCGCAGCGCCTCGCAGAGCGGCTTCGCCACGCGCTCGGAGAGGCACTCGACGGAGTATATCTTGTGCTCCAGGTCGTGGTTGTGCGTCGCCTCGTCCGGGCCCTCGAGGTGTATGGCTGCGAAGTCGTGCCCGGCAAGTATCTCGAGCGCGGCGGCGGTTTTCGCCTCATAGTCCGTGTCCCACTCCCCGGTGGCCGTGGGCACGCTTACCGGCTCGAGCCCGACAAGCGCGGCTATGCCGTGGCAGAGCGGCACCGCGCTCACCACGCCGCCGTCCGCGCCGTAACGCTGCGTGAAATTGGGCAGCACCGCGCCCTTGCCCTCGGCCCAGAACCAGATGCCGTTCGCAGGCAGCAGCCCGAGCTCGCGGCGCCTTTTGTTTATCGGATGGCTCTCGAGCAGCTCGCTCGCCTTTTCCATAAGGCCGAGCAGCACGGCGGCGTTGGCATTGCCTCGCGGGAGTATGTCCCGGAGCTTCTCGCCGAGGTGGTCGTGCGGCGGGGCGAGGACTATGCCCTCAAGGTCGGCCCTCTCCTGCACGGCGAGGTGCCGGAAGCTGCTCCCGGGCCGTACGCTCATGCCCGCGGCCGCGGCGAGCGGCGCAAACTCCGGGTTATTGAACAGCCACTCTATGAGCTCGTCGCTCTCGCCGCCCTCGATGGAGCCGGCCGAGTGCGAGACCATGGTGCGCTCCGCAAAGGGCGCGCCCCCGGCCCCGCCGAGCGTAACCATGTTGCAGCGGTAGCAGGCCCCGCCCGCGGGCATTACGCCGCCCGAGGCCGCGAGCTCAAGCGGCGCGCGGCCGGAAAAATACTTCGCCGGGTCGCAGCCAAAAATCCCCATTATCGCGGTGTCGCTCCCCGGGGGGAAGCCCTCCGGTATGGTCTGCACCAGGCCGAGCGTGCCGCGGCGGGACAGCGAGTCGAAAAAGGGCTTTTCGCACTCCTCGAGCGGGGTCCTCCCGCCGAGCTCGGGCAGCGGCTCGTCCGCCATGCCGTCGCCTATGATAAGTATGTATTTCATGCCGGTTCCTCCCAATCCGGGGCCGCGGGGGCCCGCGTTGCGATGAGAATATAATAACACAGCCCGCGGCACATTTAAAGGGCCAAAGCCGCAAATAAGGCTTTCGGGCGCAAAATGCGGAATTAGGGCATAATTTATAAATTTGCCCGAATAAGGGGTGCAGTTTTGTAAAAATTATTGTTAAAAATTTCTCCAACTTGCTTGCTTTAGGACGAAATAGGTGGTATTATTGGCACAGCACAACACGGGAGGTGGGCTGCTTGGCCAAAAACCCCAAAAACACTCCGGCGCCAGACGCCGCCGACGAGCAGGCTCAGCGCGAGTTTGAAGAGCTCCGGGCAAAGCTCCGCAGCGAGACCGACGCGGACATGATAGTCCTGCGCGCCCTGCTCGACGCGGAGAAGCAGGCGCGGGGCATCGAGCAGGCCGCGAACGACTACGCGGTCGGCTCGGAATGGCGAATATCGGAAGCTAAGAGCGAGATAGACGCCGGCGAGCGCGCCGCAACGCGCGACGCCGCGGCCCAGGCCGCAAAGGAAGCCGCCGCCGAGGCGGACAAGCAGATAGCCGCGGTAAAAGCCGAGGCCGAAAAGCGCCGCGCCGCCTTCGCGAGCCGCTTTGAGGCCAGCCGCGAGGCCTATATTGACCGGGCCTTCGCCATAGTTACCGGAGCGCAGAATGAATAATTCCGGCAGACGCGCCCTGGACATCGCCCTTGCCACCGCGGCGCGGGGCATGTATTCCGGGCTGCTCACCGCCGAGGAGAAGGAGCGCATAGCGCAGGCGGGCTCCACGCAGGAGCTGCTGAGCGTCCTGCAGCGCAATGAGGCCTGGCACGACGCGGCGCTCATGCTCCAGAGCGGGGACTTGACGGACACGCGCTTTTCCGAGGCGGTCAGCCGCTGCGTATACGCGGACTTTGAAAAGCTCTACCGCTTCGCGAACGACGAGAGCCGCGAGTTTTTGAATTTCATAACCCTTGACGAGGAGCTTCAGGCCGTGCTGAAGGCGCTGCGCCGCCTGGCCTCCCCGCCGGCGGAGGAGGAGGGCACAGACGTGCTCCCGCCGCTCTTCCGCAATCTGCCCGGCCACTGCCTTGAAAAGCTCCGCAGGGCCGCAAGCTGGGAGGAGCTCTGCGCGGCGGTCAGGGGCACAATCTTTGAAAAGCCCCTGCTCTCGCTCGAGCGGGACGAAAAGACCGGCCTGCCTGCGCTTTCGCAGGCGGTGACGGCGCTCGAGGCGAGCTATTTCTCCTCGCTCGCCGATTACATGCAGACGGGCTACAGCGGCCCGGACGCGAGGGAGCTTACGAACGCGGTGGTTTTCCGCGCGGACATGCTCAACATCGCCTATCTCATGCGGCTGCGCCGCTTCGGCGCCGCGGCGGAGAGCAGGGGCAGGCTGCTCCTGCCGCTGCACGGCTCCGTCACCGCGAAGATAGAGCGGCAGGTGCTCGAGGCGGGCTCGGACGAGGAGGCGCTCGCGCTGCTGCGCGGCACTAAGTCCGGCCGCTATCTCCCGAAGGACTTCGACGGCTCCGCCGAGGCGCTCGCCCGCGCCGCGCAGAGCGCGTACTTCCGCCGGGTGCTGCACGGCAGGCCCGGGCTTCAGGTGGTGTACGCCTTCCTGACGCTCAGGGAGTTCGAGGCGGACATGCTCCGGCGCGTGTTTGTGGCCCTTAAATACGGCCTGAGTCCCGCGCCGTATATGGCTTAACGATACTTAAACCTTCAATCCTCACGAAAGGGAGGGCGGATTATTGGCAACGGAAAAATTGGTCAGGGCCGTGGTCTCGGGCCAGGCCCACGTCATGGACGAGGCGATACGCACGCTGATGATAGACCGCGAGTTCCAGCCGCTGCAGGCGGCCAACGTGCTCGGCGGCCGCGGCGAGCTGCAGACGCCCGGCTGTGACGACATCTACCGCCCGGCTCTGGACAGCGCCGCGGCGCTGCTCACGAAGCTGGGCATAGAGCCCGCGTTCCGCGAATTCCGCGGGGCGGGCTACACGCTTGAGAACACGGAGGCCTGGCTCTCGGAGGCCTCGGGCGAGGCCGCGAGGCTCAGCACCAGGCGCAACAGCGCCGTCAGCCTCGCGCACGACGATGCCGAGCTCATAAGCCGGCTCGAGCCCTTCTCCCTGCTCGAGGTAGACCTCGAGGAGCTGCTGGGCATGAAGAGCATGAGGCTGCACTTCGGCAGCACGGAGTTGGAGTACTGGCCGGAGCTCCGCCGGGAGGCGGAAACCGAGTACGGCGCCTTCCTCTTCAGGAGCGGCTACTCGCACGACAAGATTTACTGCATCCTGCTCACGCTGCCCGGCGCGAGCATACTCGCCGAGGAACGGCTGCACGCCAAGGGCCTTGTCCTTGAGGACCTGCCCAACGCGGCCGGCCTGACGGGTATCCCGGCAAGGCGCATAGCCGAGCTGCGCACCGAGGCCGCCGAGGCCCGCCGCCAGGGCGAGGAGCTCACAAGGCAGCTGGCCGCGATGGCGGACAGGCTGCGCGCCGAGGCGCTTTCGCGCTACTCCTTCCTCAAGTACATGAGCGAGGGCGTCGCGCTCAGGCGCATGGCAGGCACGGACGGAGAGGCCTTCTACCTCTGCGGCTGGACCCCCGCTAAGGGGCAGGAGGACTTCAAGGCCGCGGCCGAGGCGCTCGGCTGCACCTGCCGCTTTGAAAAGCCCGGCGTGATGGACGCCGGCAAGGTCCCGGTAAAGTTCAAAAAGGGCAGGCTCGCCCAGGTGTTTTCCCCTTTCGTTGACATGTACGGCGTTCCGGCCTTCGGAGAGGCCGACCCGAGGCTGTTTCTCGCGCTTACGTACTGCCTGTTCTTTGGCATGATGTTCGGTGACATCGGCCAGGGCGTGGTACTCATACTCGTGGGGCTGTACATGTACAAAAAGCGCGGAATGTGGCTCGGCGGGATCCTCGCCTGCGTGGGCGTCCCCGCAATCATATTCGGCTTTATATACGGCAGCGTATTCGGCAACGAACACCTGCTGCCCGGCTTCAAGGTGTTGGAGGGCGACGGCGTCGTGACCATACTGCTGATAAGCGCGGTCATCGGCGTGCTGCTGATACTCTTCACGGGCGTGATGAACATCATCACCGCCTTCCGCCAGAGGGAATACCGCAAGGCGCTCTTTTCCGCCAACGGCGTGACCGGCGTGCTCTTCCTTGCGCTGCTCGGCGCGGGCGCCGGGCTCCAGCTCGGGCTTGATGTTGCCGTGTTCTCCAGCGGGGTGTACTGGGCCGTCCTCGGCGTGCTGCTGCTGAGCATCTGGTTCTCCGAGCCGCTCGCGCTTTTGCTCCGCCTTGAGCGCCGCCATGAGGAGGCCTCCGTCGGCATGATGATACTCGAGGGCTTCTTCGAGCTCTTTGAGGCCGTGCTCGGCTGGCTGTCCAACAGCCTGAGCTTCCTGCGTGTGGGCACCTACGCCGTCATCCACGCTATCATGATGATGATAGTCTACCAGCTCTCGGCCAAGTCCGGCGGCGGCTACAGCATCTTCGGCCTTGTGATAGGCAACGCCGTCGTAATGGTGATAGAGGCCGCGCTCGTCTGCATCCAGTCCCTGAGGCTTGAGTTCTATGAGCTCTTCAGCCGCTTCTATACCGGCCGCGGCACGCCGTACCAGCCGGTGGTAATTGACTACGGCACCTGACAAAATTCTCCCCCCAAAACTGATTTACGGAGGTCATAAAAATGCTTACTGTTATTATCGTCGCCCTTGCCGCCGCCGCGGCCATCGTTGTCCCGCTGTACTTCATCGCCCGCCGCGCCAAGGCCGGCAAGAGCGTTAAAAAGCCGCTCTACGCGCACATCGCCTCCTTCTTCGGCGTGTTCGGCCTCTTCGGCCTCGGCGTCCTCGCCCAGGGCGTCATGGCCGCCGATGAGGCCGGCGAGGTCGCCTCCGCCGTCGCCGGCACCGACTGGACCCGCGCCATCGGCTATCTCGGCGCCGCCCTCGCCGTCGGCCTCTCGGGCATCGCCTCCGGCATCGCCGTTTCCAGCAGCGCCAGCGCCGCCATCGGCGCCCTGGCCGAGAACGACAGCACCTTCGGCAAGAGCATAGTCTTTGTCGGCCTCGCCGAAGGCATGGCCATCTACGGTCTGCTGGTCGCCATCATCATCCTCCTCTTCTGATGCGCTGCTTCTGCATTTCCGACGACCCCGACGTCCTCACGGGCCTGCGCCTTGCGGGCATAGAGGGCGTGCTCGCGCCGACAAAGCGCGAGGTGGACGCTGCGGTGTCCCGGGCGGCGGCGGACAGCGGGATCGCCATCCTCATCGTGACCGAGGGCTGCTATGCCCTCAGCCGCGACAGGCTCGACGAGCTCAAGCTCTCGAGCGCGAGACCGCTGGTCAACGTCATCGCCGACAGCCGCGGCCAGAGGAGCGGGTCGGACTCCATTATGCGCCTCATAAACGAGGCCATAGGCATCAAGTTTTAGGAGGCTGACACATGGAAGAAGTGAAAAGCAAGGGCAAGCTCAAGGGCTTTACCACCGCCATTATCAGCGCCGCGGAAAAGCGCGCGGAGGCCGTGCGCACCGGCTCCGACGAGCGGGAGCAGGCGGCCATAGAGGACTACCGCGCCCGGGCAAAAACCGAGGGTGAGCGCCGCACCGCGTCCGCCCTTGCCGACGCCAGGGCGAAGGAGGAAAAGCGCGTCATGACCGAGACGCTCGCGGCCCGCCGCAGCCTTTTAAAGCAGCGCGAGGACTGCGCCGCGGAGGTCATCGAGGGCGTGCGCGCCAGGCTTGCCGCCTATCCGGAGAGCCCGGAGTACGGCCCCGCGCTCGACGGGCTGCTCCGCGCCGGCCTTGCCGCCGTGCCTGAGGCGAAGAGCGCGCGAGTGCTCCTGCGCCGGGACGACATTTCGCACACCGGCCACCTGAAGGCCGCTGCCGGCGGCGTTGAGCTGAGCTTTGCCGAGGGCTTTATAAATCTCGGCGGGCTTATAATCGAGTTCCCGGAGCAGCGCCGCCGCGCCGACCTCACCTTTGACTCGGCGCTGGAGGAGCTTGCCGCCCATTTCACCGAGATGACGGGCTTTGGAACGGAGGGCGCAGATGGACAATAAGACACCTTACTACATTCACGGCGTAAACGGCCCGGTCATCCATGTCCGCGGCGGCCGGAGCCTGCCCCGCATGAGCCTTGTCTATGTCGGCAGGCAGCGCCTCTTCGGCGAGGTCGTTTCCTCCGCCGGGGACGAGAGCATAGTGCAGATATACGAGGACTCCGGCGGCCTGAGCTACGGCGAGCCGGTGTACCCGACCATGGAGCCGATGAGCATCCGCCTCGGCCCCGGCCTTGTGGGCGGCATCTTTGACGGCATAGGCCGCCCGCTCGCGAGCATACAGAGCCGCGCCGGCGACTTTATCGCCAAAGGCATCAATATCGG
>CALWYQ010000162.1 GCA_944385815.1 uncultured Oscillospiraceae bacterium
TTTCGCCGTGCCGCTTGCATACGCGGCGCAAAGCTGGTACAATGTAAGAGAAAGGCGGTGGAGGCATGTCTGTATATCGCGTCGCGGTCTGTGAGGACGACGATGAGGTCAGAAAGCTCATATGCGGACTGTGCGGCAAAATATATTCCGGCTGGGGCGTGGACGCGGACATAGACGCCTTCGATTCGGCCGGGGACGCGGTAGGGGAGGATTATGACCTTTACCTGCTTGACATTCAGATGCCCGGCGAGAGCGGCATATCCCTTGCGCGGTGGCTGTACGGCTCCGGCGTGCGCGACCGGGTGATATTCATACGCTATCTGCTATCAGTCAGTTGAAGCGGGTGTAAGGGTAGATCACTGCTACACTTTTGGGCGTATCACAGATTACAGCAACGACACTGACTCAAACGGCGTCGTAAACGGAACAATGGATACGGACTTCAATAACTGCTTCACCCTCCAAGGCAGCACAGAAAATCGAAGCAATCTCGAGCTCAGCGCCGAACATTTTGCGAATGCTGATTTCTTTACTGGATGGGACCTCAATAATATCTGGGAAATGGACCCCTTCCTCGGCCGGCCTGTGCTTAGAGGCGTTACTGAGCCGAAGCAGACGGAGTATAATATATACACCGCCGAACAGCTTCGCGCCTTCTCCAAGCGCGTAAATGACGGCGAGACCTTCGCGGGCGTGACTATAAGCCTGATGGACGATATTGACCTCAATAATGAGGCATTCACGCCGATTGGCAGCCTCAACTATAAATTCGCCGGCATATTTGATGGCGGCGGGCACAAGATAAGCGGCCTTAACGTGAGCGAAAGTTATGCCGGCCTCTTCGGCTACACCGACGGGGCGGAAATAAGCGGCCTGAGCGTTGAAGGCAGCGTGGAGGGAGAAACTTATGCCGCCGGTATAGTGGCCTCCGCGTCAAAGACCTCAATAGAGAACTGCCTGAGCAGCTGCACCTTAACGGTAACGAACCCAGCCGGCCAAGCCGGCGGCATCGTTGGCAATATAGATGGCACTCAAGGTATTGCCAACTGCCTGAGCCTGGGCAATCAGCTTGCCGCAAGCGTAAGCATGGACGTTAAGATAGAAAACGGCTATTCAAGCGCCGGATGGGACGGGAAAGCGACCGTGGTCACTGAGGCTCAGCTCGCCTCCGGCGAGGCCGCGTACCTGCTGCAAAAGGGCGATGGCTCCGAATTCTGGAGCCAGAAGGTCGGCGCTGACGTCGCTCCGTCGCTCAGGCCCAACGCTTACGCGGTCATAAAGGTGAGCTTTAAGCTTATGGACGGCACGGAGTTTGCAGCCGCGTACTGCAACAAAGACGGCAGCGTGGCCCAACCGGCGGAGAATCCCGACGTGCCCGAAGGCGCGGGGGAAGACTGCCGCTTCTACGGCTGGAGGTATGAGGAAAACCCTGAAACGCCCTTCTATGAGGAGGATACGTTTGACAGGGACACAAGCCTTATACCGCGCTATAAGTATTACGCGCCGGCTGATCCCACGGGCCTGTACAGCATTGATTACGCCGCCGAGACCATAAAGGCCGCCGAGGGCTATGAGATAAGCTCCGACGGCCTTTCCTGGGGCTACGGCACGATAGAGGTCGAGCCCGGCGATAAGGTGTATGTGCGAGTGCCTGGCGGCGCGGTAACGGAAAATACCCTGCCCGATCGCCCCGCCGCGCCGGAAGTTTCCGGCGGGGCCGAGCGCATAATCGGCGCGGAGCTCGGCATGGAGTACAGCTCAGATAACGGCGAGAGCTGGACGGCATTTACCGAGGCGACCATTAAGCGCATCGAGCCGGGCGGGTATCAGGTGCGTCTTGCCGCGACGGGCTCCGGCTTTGCGAGCGCAAACGCCGCGGTCACGGTGTACGAAGTGACCGGAAATCTGCCGGAGACCTATGCGATAAGCGTCGTGCCCTCGGAGCACGGCACGGTAAAGCCGAGCCTCAATAACGCGAGCGCGGGCAGCACGATCACGCTGGCCGTGACGCCGGAGGAGGGCTATGAGCTTGCGTATATAACCGTAAACGGCGAGAGGATAAGCGGCGAGAGCTTCAAAATGCTGGCCTGCGACGTCGAGATAAAGGCCGCCTTTGCGCCTGTAGGCTCCGTCCTGCCCTTCGAGGATGTAGCGCCCGGCAGCTGGTATTATGACTATGTCGTGTACGTCTGGGCAAACGGCCTCATGGACGGCACCGGCGCAACGGTGTTTGCGCCGGACGCGGGCATGACCCGCGCGATGGTCTGGGCGATATTGGCGCGGATGGACGGCGAGACTGCGACCGGCGCGTCCTGGCTTGAGGATGCCAGGGCCTGGGCGGTTGAAAGCGGCGTCTCGGACGGCAGCGCGCCCGACGCCCCCGTCACCCGCGAGCAGCTTTCCACCATGCTCTGGCGCTACGCCGGGGAGCCTGAGGCGTCGGGTAGCCTTGCTGAGTTCGCCGACGCGGGGAGCGTCAGCTCCTGGGCCGCGGAGGCCGTGTCCTGGGCCGTGGAGAACGGCATAATAACCGGCGCGAGCGAGACCACGCTCGCCCCGCAGGGCAGCGCGGCCCGCGCCCAGGCCGCAGCCATGCTCATGCGCTTCCATCAGGGCATAAAATAAAAACTGCGCCGCCCCTTAAACGGGGCGGCGCTTTGCACAAAGAAAAAGCCCGCTCAAACGAGCGGGCTTTGAGTTTATTTAGCAAGGACCTTTTTGAGCCTCGCGTAGCGGGGCATACCGTTTTCGGTGGGGCGCTTTATCTCACCCTGGATAAGGGGCAGGGCATAGTCGATGAAGCCCTGGGTGACGCCGGTGCCGTCGGGGGTGATCCACTCGGCCGGGACCTTCTTTTCGTAGTTCGCAACGCTGGTCAGCGGGACAAGGACATATTCGCACTTGTAGCGGCTGCCCTCGGCGCGCTTGAAGGCGACCATCTTGCCGGTCTCGCCGGCGACGGCGCTGTCAACGGCGACCTTGCCGGCCATGAAGGCCTCCTCAACGTCAACGGCGGAGGCGGCGTGGGCGGCGCAGCGCTGCAGCAGGCTCAGCTCGATGCCGCGGACCTTTACGCCGAGATGCTCCTTGACGGCGGCGGCCAGAAGGCTGGCAAGTCCGCCGAGCTGGGCGTGGCCGAAGCCGTCCGTTGCGCTGGTCTTGGCCTCGGAGACAAAGCGGCCGTCGGCGTAATGCACGCCCTCGCTGACGGCGACGAGGCAGTTGCCCTGGGCCTTGTAGACGCGCTCGACGTCGGCGATGAACTTGTCCATGTCAAAATCCGTCTCGGGCAGGTAGATGAGGTCGGGCGCGCAGCCGGCGAGGGAGGCAAGGGCGGAGGCGGCGGTCAGCCAGCCAGCGTGGCGGCCCATTATCTCGATAACGCAGACCATGCCGGTGTCGTACACGCGGGCGTCCTTGTATATCTCGGCGCAGCTCGTGGCGATGTACTTCGCGGCGCTGGCGAAGCCGGGGCAGTGGTCGGTGTTGTAAAGGTCGTTGTCAATGGTCTTGGGCACGCCCATTACGCGGCACTCCCAGCCGGACTTCGCCATAAAGCGGCTTATCTTGTCGCAGGTGTCCATGGAGTCGTTGCCGCCGTTATAGAAGAAGTAGCGCACGTCGTATTTTTTGAAAATCTCGAGGATGCGCTTGTAATCGGTGTCGTCAACGTCCGGGTCGGCCATTTTGTAGCGGCAGGAGCCCAGCTCGGAGGAGGGGGTGTTCATAAGCAGCTCGAGCTCCTCGGCATCCTCCTGACCCATATCGTAAAGCTGGTCTGCGAGCACGCCCTTTATTCCGTGGGCGGCGCCGTACACCTTTGTGATGTTCTCATTGTCGAGCGCGGTGCGGATAACGCCGTAGGCGCTGGCGTTGATTACAGAGGTGGGACCGCCGGACTGGCCGATGATGCAGGAACCCTTGAGTGCTTTTTCCATGTTTGAAGCCTCCAAAAAATGAAGTGTTGTGAGAATGTGTTATTGATTATAACACAGGTTTGCGATATAATAAAGATGCAATAGCATAAATTTACCGCTTGCGAAGGAGATAATTTTTATGGCCTTAGTAACAACAAAAGAAATGTTCAGCAAAGCGTATGACGGCGGCTACGCCATTGGCGCCTTCAACGTCAACAATATGGAGATCGTCCAGGGCATCACCATGGCCGCCTCCGAGCTGCGCGCCCCGCTGATCCTCCAGGTGTCCAAGGGCGCCCGCGCCTATGCGAGCCACACCTACCTCATGAAGCTTGTTGAGGCCGCTGTTGAAGAGACCGGCCTGCCCATAGCCCTGCACCTTGACCACGGCGACAGCTTTGAGATATGCAAGAGCTGCATCGACGGCGGCTTCACCTCCGTTATGATCGACGCGAGCAGCAAGCCCTTCGATGAGAACGTCGCCATTACCCGCCAGGTCGTCGAGTACGCGCATGACCACGGCGTCGTGGTCGAGGCCGAGCTCGGCACCCTCGCCGGCATAGAGGACGAGGTCAAGGTAGCCCACGGCGACGCGAGCTACACCCGCCCCGAGGAGGTCCAGGAGTTTGTTGAGCGCACCGGCTGCGACTCCCTGGCCATCGCCATCGGCACCAGCCACGGCGCGTACAAGTTCAAACCCGGCACCAAGCCGCAGCTCCGCTTCGACGTGCTCGAGGCTGTTGAAAAGAACCTGCCCGGCTTCCCGATAGTCCTGCACGGCTCCTCCAGCGTGCCGCAGCAGTTTGTCGAAGAAATCAATAAGTACGGCGGCAACATGCCCGGCGCCATCGGTGTCCCCGAGGACCAGCTGCGCCAGGCCGCCAAGAGCGCCGTCTGCAAGATTAACATCGACTCCGACCTGCGTCTTGCCATGACCGCTACCATCCGTAAGTACTTTGCCGAGCATCCGGCCGACTTCGACCCGAGGCAGTACCTCAAGCCCGCCCGCGAGGCGATAAAGCAGATGGTTGCGCACAAGATAGTAGACGTCCTCGGCTGCGACGGCA
>CALWYQ010000163.1 GCA_944385815.1 uncultured Oscillospiraceae bacterium
GCGGTCTGGGAGCTTCTGCTGGAAATCCCGTACGGTGAGACCGTCAGCTATGGCGAGCTTGCAGCGCGCTGCGCGCTCAGGGCCGGAGCCGGAGGAGGGTCGGCCAGGGCGGTTGGAGGCGCGGTCGGCAGGAACCCCATATCCATAATCGTCCCCTGCCACCGCGTAGTCGGGGCCTCGGGCGCGCTGACAGGTTACGCCGGCGGCCTGCGGCGTAAGGCAGCCCTGCTTGAGATAGAGGCCGGAGGAACAAAAAAAGCCGCCGCGGATTAAGGTCCGCGGCGGCTTTGCGCATAAGCGCAGCCGGGCGCAAGCCCCTCCCCTATCGCGCCGTCGATTCGCGCTCGATGAGGTTAAAGGTGGTTATATATGTCTGCACCTGCTTGTTTGGGTGGCGGAGGACTGTCAGGAGCAGCTCGGCCGCCTGCGCCCCCATGTCGCGGACGTCTATATTCACCGTGGTGAGCGGCGGGACGGTCTGCTGCGAAAACGGGTAGTCGTCAAAGGTCATAACGGCAATGCCGTCCGGAATGCTCAGCCCGGCCTCGCGGATGGCGATCACGCAGCCGAGGGCGAGGTAATTGTTCGCGCAGACGATGGCGTCCGGCGCGGGGTTCTGCGCAAGCAGGCGCCGCGTCATGCGCGCGCCGTCGGCGAGGGTCGAGTCGCCGAGCCATATGCGGTTTTCCGCGAGGGGCGCGCCCATGTCCTCCAACCCCCGTCTGACGCCCTCAAGGCGGTTGGTGGAGCTCAGGTCATAATCGCGCCCGCCGATAAAGGCCGCGCGGCGGCAGCCGCGGCGGTGCAGATGCTCGGCGGCAAGCACGCCGGCGTACACATGGTTTATATCCACCCAGCAGACCTGGCTCGCGAAGCCGGGGACGCCGAGTATCATGTGCGGGAAGCGCCTTTCGGTCAGCAGCGCGGCAAGCTCGTGGGACATCACGGAGACGTGCGCCATTATGGCGTCTGCGCCCCGGCGGGAGATGATGTCGCGCGCGGCCTCGCCGGCGTCGGTCTTGTCCGTGCCGCGGAGCTCGAGCGTGTAGCCGCGGCGGCGCAGAGTTTCCTCCACCCCGGCTATTATCTCGAACATGTGCGGGTTTTCAAAGGCGATGTTGCGGTACAGGTCCGTCAGCAGCACGACGCGCCGCGTCGCGCCGCGGGCGAAGCTCTGGGCGCTGGCGTTCGGGCTGTAGCCGAGGGCGCGCATTGTCTCGCGCACATGCTCCGCCGTGGCCTCTGAAATGCTGTAGTGGCCGTTTATGACCTTGGACACAGTCGAGACGGACACTCCCGCCTCGCGCGCCACGTCTTTTATGGTTATCGGCACGATCTCACCGCCTCCATGTCCGGAATCAAATGCGTAAAAGCCGCTTTACAGCATTATACCATCCTGGAGCCCGGGATGGTATAGCTTTTTACCGCACGAAAACCGCAAAGCCCCAGGGGGCCAGCTTTTTTTCGCTCAGGCCCTCGGCCCACAGCGCCCCGCCGCCGATTTCGGGCAGTGGCTCCGCCCTGTCCGAGGCGTTGAGCGCAAAGGTCAGGCGCTCGTAGCCCAGGCGGCGCTCATAGACGATCAGGCCGCCGTGCGTTCGCAATACGCTAAAGCTTCCTCGGCGCAGCGCGGCGCTCTCATTGCGCAGCGCGGCCGCCCGGGCGATGAAGCCGGCCAGTTCCCGGTCGCCTCCGCCCCACGGCATCGGCGCGCGGTAGTCGAGCTCCCTGAGCCCGGTGAGGCCAAGCTCGTCGCCGTAAAAAAGCATGGGCATGCCTACAAAGCTGAACATGAAGAGCGCGGCTAACTTGTAGCGCCGCTTGTCCCCGCCGCAGAGCGTGAGGAAGCGCGGCACGTCGTGGCTGTCGAGCAGGTTGAGCTGTACGCCGGCTATCTGCTTTTTGTAGCGCATGAGCATGCCGGCACAGCGCGCGGCAAAGCCGGCGGCGTCAAGCTCGCTGCGGGCGAAGAAGCGCAGGCAGTGCTTGCGGAAGTCGTAGTTCATGGTCGAGTCAAACATGTCGCCCTCGAGCCAGTGGCGCGCGGTCTCCCACACCTCGCCTATCAGCAGCGCGTCAGGCTTCGCAGCCTTGCAGGCCGCTCGGAAGGCGCGCCAGAAGCCGTCGTCCACCTCGCTCGCCACGTCCAGGCGCCAGCCGTCTACGTCAAATTCCTCTATCCAGTACCGTCCGACGCCGCAGAGGTAATCCCGGAGCTCAGGGTTGGCGGTATTCAGCTTGGGCATCATGCGCTCGTAGGCATAGGCAGCGTAAGTTGGATAGGCCTCGGGGTCATCCGGGCGCTCGACGGGGAATTTAAGGCCGTAGAACCAGCCGCAGTATTTTGAGCGCTCCTGATTGCGCAGCACGTCCTCAAAGGCCGGGAAGCGCCAGCCGCAGTGATTGAACACTCCGTCTATGATAACGCGCAGCCCCTCGCGGTGCAGCGCCTCGACCATGCGTCTGAAGGCCTCGTCCCCGCCGAAGCAGGGGTCTGCGTGCATATAGTCGAGCGTGTCGTATTTGTGATACTCACCGGCGGCAAAGACAGGGTTCAGGTATACGCAGCTGAAGCCCAGCTCCTTTATGTACCGCGCGTTTGCCGCGACGCCGTCGAGCGTGCCGCCGAGACGGGAGCGGGAGGACTGGCCGCGGTAATCGAGCTCGAGCCCCTTGCAAGATATATGGCCCTCCGCTGAGGCAAAGCTGTCCGGGAAGATGTTGTATATCAGCGCGTCGCGGGCCCAATCCGGGACGGAGGCTATGTCGGCGCGGTGGTTATAGGGCAGCTTGAAGTACTCCGAGCGCTCGTCAACCAGCGTCCTGGTCAGCTCGCCGCCATAGTAATAGGTCCAGTCGCCGTCAAAGGCATAGAGCGTAAAGTAGTAGTAGACGCGGTTATATTTGCTCTCTGCGCAGAGCTCCCAGTAGTCATGGTACTCATCCGAGGCGACAAGCTCCATCTCCAGCGTGGTAAATACTATCGGCGTCACACGGCAGGCGGTGTCGCCATAGGAGAGCGTCACCCGGCTGAGATCTCCCCTGGCGCAGCGCAGCCGGTAGACTATATGCTTTTCGTCGAGGCCGTGGCAGTATTCGCTCATCGGCCGGTGGTATATTGCGGCTCGGTTCAACCCTTTACACCTCCTGCCGTCAGGCCGGAAGTCATGTGCTTCTGGCAGAGGAAGAATATTATCAGTACGGGCAGCGAGACTATGATGCTCGCCGCGGCGAACACCGGCCAGCTGCCGCTCATCTCGGTGGCCTGCAGGGCGTACAGCCCGGCGGCGAGCGTGTAGTTCCGCTCACCTGTCATAAAGGTAGTGGCGTAGATGTACTCGTTCCAGACGTAGATCAGCACCATCAGCGCCGTAACGACAACGCTGGGCTTTGCAAGCGGCATTACAATGCGCGTGACCACCTGCAAATCGGTCGCGCCGTCCATGCGCGCGGCCTCTTCGATATCAACGGGTATGGTGTCGAAGTAGCCCTTCATATTCCAGAGCGAGAACACGGCCATGGTGCCGGTGTAGACTATTATAAGCCCCAGCCGGTGGTTCACAAGCCCCAGCGGCTGCAGCAGTCGATAAACCGCAAACATGCTGAGTATGGCCGGGAAGGAATTCAGCAGCACCAGCCAGCGCAGCACCAGCCGCCGCCCGGGGAAGCGGCGCCGCGAGAAGCAGTAGGCCGCGGGCACGCTGACCGCGAGCGAGATGCACACCGTCGCCGCGGCCAGCAGGATGCTGTTGCCAAACCAGGTCATAATGTCCTCGCCGGTAAATACGGCAATATAGTTCTCAAGCGTGAAGTCCTCCGGGATAAAGGAGAAGTCGGAGCTCAAAAGCGAGTTTGTCCCGGAAAAGGAGACGCTCAGCGCGTATAATATTGGTATAAGCGTAACAAAGCACAGCGCGATGAAGAATATGTTCAGAGCGCCGAGCCCTAATTTTTCCCTTGCCTTTTTCCTCACGTCTCCCCCTCCCCTCCAAGCCTGAAGCGTATCGAGAATACAAGCATAAGTGCGAAGATAATTATGGATATGGCCGAGCTGTAGCCATAGTTGTTGGTTACAAACGCGTTTTCGTAGGCGTAGGTCAGGATCGTATGGAAGTTGGAGCCCGTGCGCGCGCCCATCTGCTGGGTAAGCAGGTAGACGACGTCGAACTGCTTGAAGGTCGTGAACACCGTTATGATCACAGCGGGCGCGATTATGGGCTTTATGGAGGGGATGGTGATGTAGCGCGTGCGCTTGAGCCAGCCCGCTCCGTCGAGTATCGCGCTTTCAAAATAGCTCGAGTCTATGCTCTGGAGCGCGCCGTCCATAATCATTATCATAAACGGCAGCGCAAGCCAGAGGTTGACGACTGTGCAGCATATGAAGGCCGACACATCCGTCGAAAGCCAGCGGACCGCCTCCCGCCCGAGCGCCTCCATCCACTGGTTTAGCAGGCCGAACTCGCTGTTGAACACGCCGGTTTTCCAGAGAAGTATGGAGACATAGCCCGGCATTGCCCAGGGGAACATCAAAAGCGTCTTGTAGAGCTTGCGCAGCCTGAGCTTTTTTATATTCAGCGCGCTCGCGAGCAGGAAGGCGGCGGCAAGCTGTATGAGCATGTTGACAGCCGTCCACAGGACCGTCGCAAGCAGCGCCGAAAGGAAGCCGGAGTCAAAGACGAAGAGCGCGCGCCAGTAATTGTCCAGCCCGATTACCGTGAAGTCGAACCAGTGGTAGACGCTCATGTTGGTGAGCGAGATGAAAAAGGTATAGGCTATCGGGAATACGACTATCAGCGCTATGAGCAGCAGCGACGGCCCGGAGACAAGGTAGCTTACAAGCACGCTTTTAGTGCGTTTTTTCATGTCACTTCATGTTGGCGATGAGGTTTTCGGCCTCCGCCATCGCCTCGTCGAAGCTCTCATCCACGCCGCGGCCGGAGAGGTTGACGTCCGTGAGCAGATTGCTCATAACGGTCCACATCACGTCCATTTCCGGGAGGTTCGGCATGGGTATGGCTATCTCCGCCGTGGTGCGCATGGACTGTACAAGCTCGTCGTTCGCGACCGCCTCGTCGTCATAGCATTCGGCACGGGCCGGCGCGCAGCCGCTTGCAAGCGCGAGCTCAACTCCGACCTCCGGCGCGGTGAGCGCCTCTAAAACGGCGCGTACCGCCTCTCCCTTGCTTTCGGCGGCGTGGGTGAGCACATGCACGCCCTGCACGCCGGAGTAGGGCGCGAGCGGCTCGCCGGTCGCGTCCACGACCGGCATGGGCGCGATGCCGAGCTCTATGCCGGCCTCACGCGCGCTCGGGACCATCCAGGGCCCGCCTATCGTCGAGTCCGCCTTGCCCTCCAAGAAGAGCGTATTTACGGTGGAGTACTCCGTCTCGCCCGGCATGAGCTGCACAAACTTGAGGTGGTACTCGAGCGCGTCCTTGACCGCCTGCGCGTCCGGGAATGGCGTGCCGTCGGCGCTTATTATCTCGCCGCCGAAGCCGTGGATCCACGCGGCGGAGTAGTATGCCGTGGAGTGCTGCTCCACAAAGCCGAAGCGGTCACGCCCGGTGTTCGCCTCCATGTAGGCGTATAGCTCCTCCGTGGTCTCCGGCACCATCTCCGGCGTCATGTATTTGCTGTTATACATGAAAAGCAGCGTTTCAAAGTAGAGCGGAAGCTGATAGACCGTGCCCTTGTACGTCGCGGCCTCGGTGGTCATAGGCAGGTAGTTTTCAAGCTCGCCCTCGCTGAGAAGCTCCTCAATGGGCGCAAGTATGCCCATCTCGGCGAAGAGCCCGATTTTGTCGTGCGCGAAGATAAACATATCCGGCGCGCCGGCCGGGTCGTTCCCAACAAGCTTTAGCGAGTCCGTGAGGCTGGTCTTTTTCTCAAGCGTTATCGTGTACTCGGGCAGGGCCTCGCTGAGATAGTTCTGAAGCACCTCGGCTACGGCGTCCTCCTTGTCATGCCATATGACTATGCTGCCGGCGTCCGTCTCCTGCCCCCCGCAGGCCGCGAGAGAAAGCAGCAGCATTGCCGCCATAAGCAGCGAAAGCAGTTTTTTCATAATTCCCTCCTTATGCTCCTATGGGGCGGGCGCGCAATATACGCGCCCGCCCTCTGCAGGAAATGAAAGCTGAAGCTTATTTCTTTTTCTTTTTGGACACCACTACGGCAGCTGCGACGGCCGCGACAACTACGACGGCTATGACGATCCAGATAACGGCGCTGCTGCCGCTCTCGTCCTCAGCCGGTGCTGGCTCCTCGCCGGCCTCGGGAGTGGCCTCGGGCTCGGCCTCGCCGTCCGGCTGCTCATAGGCAACCGCGGCGTTTTCCGCGTCGGTGACAGTTATCCATACGTCCTTGCCGGTCTCCACCGAAAGGTCGGTGGTCTGGATGCCGCCCTCGTTTGCGTTGATGATTATGGAGTTTACCCAGCCGGGGACCTCGATGCTGTACCAGCCGTCCCCGCCGTCCGTCATGGCCTCGCCCGGCCAGGCGGAGAAGGCGTTGGTTCCGTCAGGCGCCGACCAGGCCCAGCAGCAGGGGCCGGCCCAGTCTGCGGGGACCTGCGCATAGACGGTTACCGGCGGCGCGTCGGGCGCCTCGGGGTCCTCATAGACGGCCTCGGTGGTGAGGTCGTTATAGACAGTCACCCAAACCTCCTTCGCCTCCACGCTGACGGCCTCCGTCCGGGACGCGCCGCCGTTGCCGACAAAGGTGAGGCTCGTGACGGTCACCGGCACCTCCGCCGTAAACCAGCCCTCTTCGCCGCCGGTCATGGCCTTTTCGCTCTCGCCGGCAAGGACGCTTACGCTCTCCCAGTCCAGCGGGACATAGAC
>CALWYQ010000164.1 GCA_944385815.1 uncultured Oscillospiraceae bacterium
GTGAGCTTTATCGGCTCCTTTGTCCCCGTGCTGCTCGAGATTGTGACGGTGTAGATGATAGACGGGCCTTCGGGCAGGTTATGCTCGTTCAGGCGGTCGTAGTAGTTCTGCTTCAATATACGGAGGTCTACAATTTCCTCGCCGGTTTCTACCGTTATGGTGCCGCCGGCCTCGCCCAGGTCTATGACCCCGTCCTCTCCGGCGCCCGCGGCGCTGGCGTAGCCGGTGAACTGCAGCGTCCCGGTGAAGGACTCGCCTCCCGCGGCGAAGCTCTCGTAAAACTCTATCTGTATGAGCCCGTCCACGCCTATCACATAGGTGCCCACCTGCGTGCCGCCGCTGGTCACGTAGCCCGTGGCCTCGCCGCTGAGGCTGATGCCGCCCGGCAGCTGGTAGTGTATCAGCAGCTGGCCGGCGTGCACCAGGCCCTCGGGTATGGTGTAGGTCATGGTGACGCGGATGGAGTCGCCGTCCGTCAGGACGGAGCCCGAGACGACCGGCACCCACGCGCCGTCCCTTATGGTCTCTATCCTTATATTGTCAAGGTGCGGCTCGAAGTCCACGCTCCCCGTCCCCGGCTCCGCGCGCGGCGAGGCGGAAAAGAGGCTCATAACGGCGTTCGCCGCGCGGCGCAGGATGCCCGTGTGCTTCTTTTCAACCGTCGCCCAGCTGTCGCCGGGGTTCAGCTCCGGAAGCGGCGTCTCGGCGGGCGTCTCGCTCTCGACCGGCTCCTCGCTCTCGGTGGGCTCCTCGCTCTCGGCGGGCTCCTCGCTCTCGGCGGGCTCCTCGCTCTCGGTGGGCTCCTCGCTCTCGGTGGGCTCCACGCTCTCGGTGGGCTCCTCGCTCTCAGCGGGCTCCTCGCTCTCGGCGGGCTCCTCGCTCTCAGCGGGCTCCTCGCTCTCGGCCGGCTCCTCGCTCTCGGCGGGCTCCACGCTCTCGGTGGGCTCCGGGCTCGGGCTCGGCGGCAGGCAGCTCCCGTCATGGACATGCTCGCGCACCTCAAGCCGCTCGCATATCAGCGCGCCGGTCACGGGGTCGAAGCAGCCGCCCTCGATCGTGTGCGTGTGGAGGATTATCTCCTGCCGGCCGCAGATAAGCTCGCGGACGGTCTCGTAGCACTCGGGGCCGTGCTCATGCACGGGCTCCGGCGGCGCGTCGCCCTGCTCATAGCCGCAGGCGAGCACCGGCTCGCCGCAGCAGTCCTCCGTATGTACATGCGGCACGCCCTCCTCAAGCCCGCAGACCGGCCCGGCGCCGGCGGGCTGAGCATAGCACTCCGCCGTGTGCGTGTGCCCGGCGCCCTCGGCGAGCGTGCAGATTAGCGTCTCGGTATAGCAGCCCTCGCCGTGCTCGTGTTCCTCCGTGCAGCTGAGCACGGCCTCATAGCACTCGGGCCCATGGCTGTGCCCGGCGCCCTCGGCAAGCGTGCATATAAGCTCCGGCCCTGCGGCGGAGTCATAGCAGCTCTCGTCGTGCGTGTGTACCGCGCCGGCCTCGATGCCGCAGACGGGCTCGGATATGTAGCAGCTCTCGCCATGCACGTGCTCCGCGCCGGCTTCGCCGCCGTCCCCGGCGTATTCGCAGGCAAGCACCTCGTGCTCGGCGTAGCACCCGGCCGTGTGCTCGTGCTCGGCTATCTCAGGCAGCGGGCAGATAAGCCGCCCCGCGGCGTCATAGCAGTCCGCGCCGTGCGTGTGTACGACGAAGTCCGCGTATCCGCATATCACATTGCCCCCGGCGTCGTAGCAGCCCGCGCCGTGCTCATGCAGCTCAAGGCTGCACTCGAGCATGGCCGGCTCGCTTTCAAGCGTGACGCCCGGCAGTATGAGGGCCGCGAAAAGCACCAGCGCCGCGAGCGCGGCGACGGCCAGCACGGCCATCCGCCACGTCCTCCCGCTGTCGCCGGACCTGAACATATTCATAACGGCTGCCTCCCTTCAAATTTACTTATGCGCGCCGTCATTCCACCGCTCCTATCGAGCCGAGCGGCCAGAGCCTGACGGCGAGCCTCCCCAGCACCTGCCCCGCGGATACGCAGCCCACCTCGGCGCTGCGCGAATCGCTGGACACGGCGCGGTTGTCGCCCATGACGAAATATTCTCCCTGCGGGACGGTATACGGCAGCTCTATGCTCAGCGAGCCGAGCGACTTTGTTGTGAGATAGGGCTCGCTCAGCGCCGAGCCGTCTATGGTAACCGTGCCGTCCGCGCTTATGTCTATCACCTCGCCCGGGAGCGCGATAACGCGCTTGACGAGTATCATGCCGTTGCAGCTGAAGGCGATTATATCCCCGCGCTCAAGCTCATCCGTCTTTACCGCGGCGACAATGTCGCCGGACGAAAGCGTCCTTCCCATGGACGTGCCCGATATCCTGAGCACCGGGAAGAGCAGCGAGGCCGCCAGGATAAGCGCCGCCGCCGCGACTATGATTATTGCCAGCGTCAGCCGGAGTGCAAAGCCGCCGCGCCGCCTGGGCGCGGAGTCGATACGGCGGAGCTCCGCCTCCAGCTGCTCTATGCTGGGCATCCGCATCTTGCCTGTCTCTGTCATGCCGGTCTCAGCCCTCGTAGATGCTCAGGAGCTTTTTAAGCTCTCGGTGGCTGTCGTAAAAGGCGTGGAGCCTGTGGGAGACCTCCTGCCAGTAGTCGTCCGCGCGCTGCTTTGCCTCCGCCTCGAGGGCGGCGCAGCGGCGGCGCGTCTCCTGCTCCATCGCGCGGCACTTCTCCCGCGTCGCGCGGAGCATCTCCTCGCTCTTGGCCATGCTCTCTGCGTCGCGCCTGGCGCATATGGCGTCCTGCCGGTCGCTGAGCCGCCTCACGTTTTCAACATACTGCTGGCCCGCCGCCTGAGCGAGCTCAAAAAGGCCGTTGAGCTGAAGCGCGGCCTCAGCTATGGAGCCGGCCGTCTCCGGCTCCGCCGGGTCCGAGGTGGTCCGCGGCGCCGTACTCGCAGCTTCAAGCTCCCGGGTCTTTTCGCTCAGCTGCCGCTTCACGTCCTCCAACTCCCTCGCCTGGACAAGCAGCATCTCCAGAAGATCCCGCCTTCCGAGCTTGCGGACTTCCTTTTCCGTCACGCCGTACGCACCTCCTTTTCCCTTTCCGGCCGCAGCACTGCCGCGGTTTTACTGCATTACTTATTATACACATAATTTTCATTCTGTGTTTACATGTGCAATTTTCGTAGCCCTGCGTGTAAAAATTGCGTGTGCAGCGCAGCTGTGAAATAAAGTAGACACATTATTTCCCTCCGCCCAAAACGCCGCCGGAAAGCGCAAAACCGCCCGGGAATCGCGATTCCCGGGCGGTTTTGGCCGTTAAATATGCAATTATGAGGCAGTGCTGGTTTCGCACTGGGCCAGGACCACGCTGCCCGCGCTGAGCGTTGAGAGCATGGCGTTGAGGTTTGCGTCCGTGGTGGCGCAGCAGAGCAGGCGCAGGTAGACGAGCGGCGCGTGGGAGGCGCCGAGCGCCTGCCTGAGCGCGGCGGCGGTCATCCCGAGGCCGTTTCTGACCCCGTCGAGGCTGGCCGGGCAGTACACAAGGCCCGCCTCCCCGGCAAAGGCCTCGCAGGCCGTCCTGTAATCGCGGGGCGAGGAGACAAGCACGGTCGCCGTGTGCGCGCAGCCCTCAAGGGCGGCGGCGGCGGCCCGGAATTCCGTCTCCGGCCCGGTGGTTTTGCACATAATCCCGATATTGTGCCCTTCGCCCACTATGCGGCGGACAGTTTCGGGGTTTTGCGATATCTCGTCGTTCGTGAGGAAGAAGGCGGCCTTGAGGCCATAGCTGTCCAGTATTGCGAGGGCCGTTTCGCTCGGCACGCCCTCAAAGGAGAGGAATACCACGCTCTCCGCCCCGGAAAAGCCGCCGTCCGTGACGCTGGGCTCGACGACGGAGCCGATATATTCGTTGTAGCGCCCGGCCATGAGCGGCTGCGCGGCCGAGAGGAACTGGCTGTCGCTCAGCGAGGCGGCGCCGTTTGTGATGCGGCACACGTCGCCGTAGCCGCTGCCGCGTATGTACGACCAGGCGAGGCCGAACTGGCGGCAGACAAAGTCCACGGGGACGTACACCGTGCCGCCGCGGAGTATGGCGCTGGAGGTGTAAAAGTTGTTGCCGGAGTCGTAGGTCTCGCCGGTGACGAGGTTGAAGTACATCGTGCGCGAGGAGGAATACAGCCGCGCGATGCTTGTAGAGTCGCGGTAGTCGAAATATATGCGGAAGTCGGCGAACACGCCCGCGGGCACGTAATACTGCCCGCCCTGGTTGTAGGCCTGGCTGCTCAGCTCGAGCAGGCTGTCGTTGAGCGCGATGAAGCAGACGTAGCTCCCCGAAGCCAGCGCCGCGCAGGGCGCGAGCACTATAAGCAGCACAAGCAGCAGCAATACGGCCTTTTTCACCGCTCCGCCTCCTTAAATAAAGATACTATTATATTACCACAAACCCGCGCGCAAGGCAAGGCGCGGAAAAAAGCGAAATTTTTTAAAATTCCTATTGACAAATCGCCTCCCGTCTGGTATATTACAAAAGCCGCTTGTGAGCGGTGCAACGCGGCCGAGTAGTTCAGTCGGTTAGAACGCTAGCCTGTCACGCTAGAGGTCGAGGGTTCAAGTCCCTTCTCGGTCGCCACACCCCACGGGTTAACCCCCGTGGGGTAAAGTATGCTGCTGTAGCTCAGTAGGTAGAGCGCATCCTTGGTAAGGATGAGGTCCCCGGTTCGAATCCGGGCAGCAGCTCCAACTTTTTAAGCCTGAAGCGATGAGTTTCAGGCTTTTTTATTTGAAATTTCGAATTTATAAGACAATATGCGCTTTTACCTAAAATGAGCCGTTTCGCGGAAGTATAGACAAAAGTATAGACATGGGTTAAAAACAGAGCCGGGAAACATCCTCCCGGCCTGTTCTGTTATTTGGATTCAACGTCCTTGTCGCGCTCCATAGTCTCGTCTATGGCACGTCCTATAAAGGCGTTCACGCTTTCGCCTCGCGCCTCTGCGTGGGCTTTGATAACGTCCTTCTTGCCTTTAGGCATGGTCACATTTACGCGGTCGTAGTTTGCCTTTACATACCTGTTCACCGATGCTTGCTGCGCTTTTGAAACAGCCATTCATACAGCTCCTTCCGGGAGCGCCGCAAATTCGCGTCACTCTTCCAGTATGGCTATATTATAACGCAAAAGTCTATTGATGTAAATAGTCAGATTTAACAAATATATTGGTGTAAATATGTCTGTTCTGTCAATAGACTATTGGTGCAAATAGTGCTATAATATAGACAGTTCAAGGGAGAGGCAAGGCGGACGGAGTAAGCGAGAGCTGAAACAAGAACGCAAGGTCAGACCGGGGCGGGATGCAGAAGGGGCCGGCATGGAAGCGACAGGCGCTGCAAGGCCTCCCGGCCCTCTCCAAAAGGAAGGAGTGCATAGCATGGGATTGCCACAGTACGAACAGGAGACAATCGTAAACTTCAATGAGGCCGACAGGACGGCAAGCGTGTACACGCACAACAGGCCGCTGCTGCGCAAGCTGCGGACGCTGGCCGTCGAGAGGCCGGGCGAGTGCAGACAGGAGCGCGGGATTGAATTCACCGTGCCCAAGACGTGGGTACACATTTACCCGCCCAGAAAGGCGGCACCTCTCACAGAGGAACAGAAGCAAATGCGGCGAGAACGACTCGCAAGGGCTAAAAGCACCTGACTTTGCCTTGAAACACGACGTACACGTCGAAAACAAGACCATGAATGAATCTCCGAGGGTAACTATACCACCGAACAAAGAAGGGAGCTAAAACAATGTCTACAGCAGAGATTGAAAGCAAGTGCCGCCAGTTGCGGGAGTTGCAATCGCTTATCGCCGAAGCCGAGGCCGAGGCGGAGGCCGTCAGGGACGCGCTGAAGCGCGCTATGGGCGACGAGACGGAGCTGCGGGCCGGGATATACCGGATAACGTGGAAGCCCGTCACGAGCGTTAAACTGGACACGAAGGCCCTTCGGGCGGCTCTGCCGGATGTAGCCGCGAGGTTCAGCCGTGAGAGCGTCACAAGGCGCTTCTGCGTCGCGTGAGGGGAGGGCGGAGACGACCGGTACACGGATGCCCAGCGAGCGCATAACGCCTGACGAGGCGCTGAAGCTCTTTGAGTTCGCGGGCTGTGACCTGTGGCAACGGGTAATGAAGCTCTATGAAGCATACCGCATGGAACGCGGCGTGCACGCTGACCGAGTATGGGACACCGGG
>CALWYQ010000165.1 GCA_944385815.1 uncultured Oscillospiraceae bacterium
TGCGCGATATCTTTATCGCCAGGGCTATTTTCAGCGGGTCGTCGTCCATCAGCACCACGTCGGCGGCCTCTATGGCGGCGTCCGAGCCCATGGCGCCCATCGCTATGCCTATGTCCGCGCGGGAGAGGACGGGCGCGTCGTTAATGCCGTCGCCGACGAAGGCGAGGCTGGACTTATCCGGCTTTTCAGCTAAAAGCTCCTCTACCTTGCTGACCTTGTCGGCGGTCATAAGCTCGCCGTATGCCCTGTCTACGCCTATCTCCGCGGCCACTCCCTCTGCGACGCGCCTGCTGTCGCCGCTGAGCATAACCGTCTCGCGCACTCCGGCGGACTTGAGCGCCCTTATGGCGAGGGCGGAGTGGGGCTTTATAACGTCGGAGATAAGTATATGCCCGGCGTAGCTGCCGTCTATGGCCATATGTATCACGGTGCCTATGCCGTGGCACTCGATGAAGTTAATGCCGAGCGAATCCATGAGCCGGCCGTTGCCGGCGGCCACCGGGCGGCCGTCAACTATGGCGGTGACGCCCTCGCCGCTTATCTCGTGGATATCGCTGACGCGGCTGCGGTCTATCTCCCTGCCGTAGGCCCTTTGCAGGCTGCGGCTTATTGGGTGGCTGCTCGCGCTTTCGGCGAGCGCGGCGAACTCCACAAGCTCGGCGTCCGAAAAACGGCTGTGATGTATGCCGTTGACCTCAAAGACGCCCTTCGTGAGAGTCCCCGTCTTGTCAAAGACCACGCAGCGCGTCTTGCTGAGGGTCTCGAGGTAGTTCGAGCCCTTCACTAACACGCCGGCCTTGCTCGCGCCGCCGATCCCGGCGAAAAAGCTCAGCGGTATGCTTATGACAAGCGCGCAGGGGCAGCTCGCGACAAGGAAGGTGAGCGCGCGGTAGATCCAGGTGCCCCAGCCGCCGCTCAGCCCGAGACCGAGTATGCGCACCAGCGGCGGGACTATGGCGAGCAGCAGGGCGCTCCCGCAGACGGCGGGCGTGTAGACCCGGGCGAAGCGGGATATAAAGGCCTCGCTTTTCGACTTCCTTGAGCTTGCGTTTTCAACAAGGTCAAGTATGCGGCTTACGGTGCTCTCCCCGAATTCCCTGGTGGTCTTTATTTTGAGAAGGCCGCTCATATTGATGCAGCCGCTTATTATCTCGTCCCCCGGCCTTACGTCCCTCGGAAGGCTCTCGCCCGTCAGCGCGGCGGTGTTGAGGGAGCTTTCGCCCTCGACCACAACGCCGTCTATGGGCACCTTCTCGCCCGGCTGCACGACTATAACCGTACCGGGCCCGACATCGTCGGGGTCCACCCTTTCGAGCTTCCCGTCAGCCTCCACGTTAGCATAGTCCGGGCGTATATCCATGAGCTCGGAGATGTTCCGGCGGGACTTCCCGACGGCATAGCTCTGGAACCACTCGCCTATCTGGTAAAACAGCATGACGGCGATGGCCTCCGTGTAGTCCCCGCTGCCCTCATAGAGCGCAAGGGCGATGGCGCCGACGGTCGCGACGGCCATGAGGAAGTTTTCATCCGTGACCTGGCGGTTTAGTATGCCCTTTCCGGCCTTTATGAGTATGTCATAGCCGACGATGAGGTACGGCGCCATATAGCAGGCGAGCCTCAGCGCCCCATCAACGGGCAGGAAGGAAAGCACGGCGAGCAGCGCGGCGGAAATCAGTATCCGCGCGAGCATGCGCTTCTGTTTGCGGTTCATTTACCGCATCCCCCCTCTTACAGGAAAATCTCGCAGTCGGACTCTACGCGCTTGCAGGCCTTGTAGACGTTCTGCATGACGGCGCTGCGGTCGGCACCGTCCTCGAACTCCACGTTCATCTTGAGCGTCATAAAGTTCACGACGCAGTCCTTGACGCCCTCGGTGGCCTTGGCGGCAAGCTCCATCTTGTTGGCGCAGTTGGCGCAGTCCACGTCTATCTTATAGGTCTTTTTCATAGCGGCAAACCCCCGGCTGTATATTCGATTAAACGTTTGCTTAATCGTCTAAGTGAAGTATATCACATTTTCCGTCCTTGTCAAGCAGGCTGCGCAAATTATTTTCTTTGTGTTTTTCTGCGCTGCGTGGTATATTTAAGGGTAAGATATATTTCGGAGGGAAGGCAATGTCTTACGTTAATCTGCCTCACGACCACGGCGGCGACGTTGGGCGAGTCATGGAGCACATGCCCGCCGGCGGGGCGTTCCAGGCAATTGCGGACGTCTTTAAGCTGATGGACGACCCGAGCCGCATACGCATATTCTGGCTGCTCTGCCACTGTGAGGAGTGCGTCATAAACATTTCCGCCTTAGTAGACATGTCCTCCCCCGCCGTCAGCCACCACCTGCGCCAGCTTAAAAACGGCGGGCTTATAGTCTCGCGCCGCGTCGGCAAGGAGGTATATTACCGAGCCTCGGACACGGCGGAGGCAAGGCTGCTGCACCACATGATCGAGGAGCTGGTCGAGATACGGTGTCCCAACGAGGACGGGCGGGTTTAATGGCCATGATAAGGCAAATTGACGGTGTGGAGGCCCTTGAGGCGGCGGCGGAGGAATACGGGCTCCTGCCCTTCTTCTGCTGCGGTGTGCCGGGATATTCTGTAGAGGATCTGACGCCCGCGCGATTCTGGTTCGCGGACGGCGTCGAGGGGCCCTGGGAGTGGCGAATGGAGGCCGCGCGCAGGCACAATTCGGCCTATGCCAAGCTTTTCGCCGGCAAGGCCGGCTTCTGCTCGCGGGAATACTACGCCGAGCTCGCCAATTACCGCCGCGGCGGCTATGATTTTGACGCGCGCTGGGAGGACGGGCTTGCAAATCACCGCGACAGGCAGATAATCGACGCGCTGAACAAATACGGCCCGCTGCTCACGCGCGAGCTCAAGCGCGCCGCCGGAGTTGAAAAGGGCTTTGAGACCTGCCTCACGCGGCTTCAGATGCAGTGCTACATAACAGTCTATGACTTTGAGTACCTGCGCAACAGGCACGGCGTCCCATATGGCTGGGGCATGGCCGGATACGCGCTGTCCGAGTCTGTTTTCGGCGATCTGCCGCGCTCGGCCTACTTCAGGAAGCCGTCGGAGAGCTTTGCGCTCCTGCTCAAAAGGCTGCGGGAGCTGAATCCCGCCGCCGGCGAAAAAGCGCTCATAAGGCTCATAAAATAAGCGCCGGAGCTGCCGCTCCGGCGCTTTGCTGCGCCGCTTATGCGTTGAACACGTATTTATCGAGCCTTTCAAAGGCCTCCTTCACCCTGGCGAGGGGCAGCGCGAGGTTCATGCGGATATGGCTTTTACCAAAGAAGGCCCTGCCGTCCTGCCAGGCGACACCGACGTCCCAGCCGGCCTTTATAAGCTCGTCCAGGCCACAGCCATGGGCGGCGCACCAGCCGCCGCAGTCGAGGAAGAGCATATACGTGCCCTGCGGCCTGGATACCGAGACGCCCTCAAAGCGCTCCGCTATGTAATTGCAGGCGTAGTCCACGTTGCCGCCGATGACCTCAAGCAGCTCGCCGAGCCACTCATGGCCCTCCGGCCTGTAGGCGCCGATGAGCGCGTGCATGCTCAGGACGTTCATATCGTTATAGTGCGGCAGCGAGGACTCCTTCTCAACCCGTTCACGCAGCCATTTGCCGTAGATTATGTGATAGCTCCCGATAAGCCCCGCGAGGTTGAAGGTCTTGCTCGGCGCATAGAGGGCGACGGTGCGGTTGGCGGCGTCCTCGCTCACGCTCTGGGTCGGGATGTGCTTATTCCCGGGGAGGATGATGTCGGACCATATCTCGTCGGAGACCACGCCGACGCCGTATTTTCTGCACAGCTCCATAAAGCGCTCTATCTCCCATCGCTCCCAGACGCGCCCCGTAGGGTTATGCGGCGAGCAGAATACGGCGGCGTGGATATTGTTCTCCGCGATTTTCCGCTCCATGTCCTCAAAATCCATGCGCCAGACGCCGTTTTCGTCCTTTTTGAGCTGGCTGTGCACCATTTTGTAGCCGTTGTTGCCGAGCGAGCCTGTGAAGCCAACATAGGTCGGCGAGTGGAGCAGCACGGCGTCGCCGCGCGAGCACATTACGTTAAGCGCGCTTATAACGCCGCCAAGCACGCCGTTTTCATAGCCTATGTGCTCCTTTTTAAGACCGGTGACGCCGTTCCTCTCGCTCTGCCAGCGGATGATTGCGTCAAAATACTCCTCGCGCGGGGCAAAATACCCGTAAAGCGGGTGCTTTGCGCGCTCAATTATGGCCTCGGGTATTGTCGGCACGGTGGCGAAATTCATATCCGCCACCCACATGGGGATGGCGTCAAAGCCCTCCCGCGGCGCGTCCGGCTCGCTGCCCCAGCGCCGCCGGCCTATACCCTCCACCGCGGCGGCGTCATGCCCGCGGCGGTCGATCATGGACGTAAAATCGTATTTCATGCGGCTCTCCTTGCTTTGTCTCTTATAATTCCGGTATCAGCATGGTGATCGGCGTCTCGAGGAAGTCCATCGCCTTTACGGCCTCATAGGCCTGCTTAAAGGTCGAGGCATCGGCCTCTCGCTGCCGGTCTATTATTTCGAGCGCGCCCTCCGTAAAGGCCCCGTCGGAATTTGCAGCTATGAGCAGGACATATATGTCGCGCACGATCTGGTCGTAGAGCGAGCTGATCGGCGAAATGGCCGCCTCATCGGCCGCGTCCAGCAGGGCGCTCCAGCTCTCATAGCTCAGCCTGCGGAGCTCAAGATAGTTGACTCTCGCGAGGATCTCCTCGGCGGAGCAGCCCTCCTCGGCAAGGGCGCTGACGTATTCCATGTCCCTACGGCTCTCAAGGCAGAAATAGCCCCAGCGGTATTCGTCGGCGGGATCGGTCGAAACGGTGTCGCAGACCCATTTGCCGTTACTCTTGCAGAGCGTCACAAAGCGCTCTATTACAAGCTGGCTCTCCTCGCCGGAGCCAGGTATCGGGTCACCTGCGGTAAGGACATCGAACTGCTTTACAAATTCTGCGGGATTGCGCGGCGTGCAGCCTATCGCGATGCGGGCGCTTATGCTCTCGAGCATGGTGCCCGAGGTCAGCGAAAAACCAAGCACCTCCGCCTCCCTGATGCTCACGCCGGAGCAGGCAAACGGGTCGTCCTCCGGCAGGCCCTGCACGAGGTTGGAGGCGTATTCGCGCACCCAGCGGTTTATGACGTCGGAGTAGCTCTCATCCTCCACGGCGCGCGTCTCAAAGCCCAAGAGCTCCCTCCCCTGGTCGATCGGGACCTCAGTGGGCTGCGGCTTCACGCTCTCCTCCGGCATCTCCATGCCCTCCGGTACAAAGGTTACGGTGTAGCAGATATAGCCGCTGTCCGCGCCGAGGGTCTCCGGCATAAAATACGCCGTGCCCGGGGTCGGGCCGCTGCTGCCGGTATAAAGCACCAGGACGGGCTTCTCCGCGCCCGGCTCAACGCTGCCCCCGTCAAGGTTAAGGGCGATGCCGGCGCCGCTGAGCGTATAGTAAGAGCTTTTGGCCTCGCCCGGGTCCTCTCCGCCAAAGGATGCGGAGTATTTTACCTCGCCCGGCGTCAGCGCGTCGAAGCTGAGCGTGCCGGCTTCCGCTCCGGACAGGTACTTGCAGCTGTCAAAGAGCTCCCACGCCCCATCCGAAAGCTCATAGCCGCGCATATAAACGCCGCACGGCTCGGGAGCGGTAAAGTTATAGCTTATCTTTCCGAACTCCTCGTATTCTGACACATCAAGGCTGACGGTCTCCGGCTTCTCCGAGCAGAAGCGGGCGGTTATGCAGTAATAATACGCATCCGCATCCGGCAGCTCCTCCGGGCTTGAAAAGCCCTTCAGGCCAACATCTGAGCCCTCGGGCGCCGAGTGGAGCATAACAAGCGGGAAATACTCGTCGAGCGCCGGGCTGAGCGCGTTTTCCTCCCTGACCAGGCCGGGTGAACCGGCCTCAAAGCGTCCGCTGTAGTCAAAAGCCTTTGCATAGCTATCCGGCCCGCCGTCTCCGGCGCCGTCGCAGGAGATCTCGCCAAGTATTTCCTCCCGGCCGTCCTCCATGGCGAAGGCAAAGCTCCCGCTATCCTCCAAGCAAGCCCAGCCCCCGCTCACAAGCGGACGCCATTCGTCCCCGGCGTACTCCCAGGACGTAAGGTCTATGTATTCCGTGCCCTTCGGGACGGTGAACTCATACTCGATATTATCGCCCTCAACGGGCACGACGCTGCCGGCCTCATCATTATCCTTCGTGCCCGTGAAGGAGCAGGCGGTAGCGCTTACCGCGAGCAGCAGCGCGAGCGCCATCGCTATTATACTGCGTTTTTTCCTTGTAAGCATTATTATCCTCTCCTTGAGCTCGTTCGGTCTTGCACACATGGTCGTTGCAACTGCCGCTCCGCGGGCTCTTTCGCTCGTCAGGCGTATCAGGGAGCGGCCGTATCCGGCGCGTTCGCGCTCGCCGAGGCTTCGCACCGCGCGCTCGTCGCAGGCAAGCTCGCAGTCGCGCCGGCTTAGCCTCGCCGCCAGCCAGACAAGCGGGTTATACCAGTGCAGCGCAAGGCAGGCCGCGCGGACCAGGCACCAGACGTGGTCGCGCTGCCGGTAATGCGCATACTCGTGCGCGACGGCGTGGAGCAGCAGCCTCTCGTCCTCCGCGGCCTCGCGCGTCAGGTATATGGCCGGCCTTACAAGCCCGAAAAGGCAGGGCGTGTCCACGGCGTCCGTGACGTATACCGGTATGCCAAGACCATTTATCTCAAAGGGCTCCCTCCGCCGCCTGACATCGCGCGAGAACCTGTGCCAGGACGCAAGGAATATAAGCGCCGTCGCCGCGGCCCCAACAAGCCAGGCCGGCAGCAGCAGCCGCTTTGCGCCCATAAGCGCGGCCATCAGGTCAAAGTCCCTCTCGGTTGCGTGCTCGGCTATGATAACCGTCTGCTCGCCGGGCTCCGCGTAATGCGCCTCAAGCTCCCCGTCCGGCGTAAGGCTGATGCTCTGCGCGCCGATGAGCTTTTCAGTAAGCTGCACCACCGGCGCGCGCTCTACCGCGCCGGTAAGCGTGCTTACGGGCGAATCAAGCTCTATGCTGCCGGGCAGCAGCAGCCGCAGCGCCGCTAAGAGCCAGAGCGCATACACGGCCCGCGCCGGCGCGCGGCCGCGCGCAAGGGCGCGTATAAACAGCACGGCAAGTATGAGCACACTGCCGGTAATCACCCAGTTAAGCATTACTCTCCCCCTCCAGGCGCCTGAGCATGGCGTAGAGCTCGTCTATCTCCTCCCTCGGCAGGGCGGTTTTGCGGGTGAAGGTGTTGACAAGCTGGCTGAGGCTGCCGCGATAAACCCTGTCTATCAGGTCGGCGGTCTCGCTCATTGCCGCGTCCTCGCGCTCTACGGCAGGATAGTAGGCCTTTGTGCGCCCGAGCTCGCTTGTGCTCAGCGCCCCCTTGTCCTCAAGCCGCCGCAGCAGGGTAAGCGTGGTGCTCCGGCTCCAGCCGCGCTGCTTTGAAAGCGCGTTTACACAGTCGCGCCCCGTAAGCCCTGGCCTCGCCCAGGCGAGCTCCATTACCGCCCACTCGGCGTCGGTTATGGTCATATGCGCCGCCTCCTTTGCTGTTTACTCCTGTAATCACAATATACCATGTCAGTTTACGTTTGTCAACAGAATAAATAAAAGCAAAGCCGCGTCCAACATGGACAGCGGCTTTGCCTTGCAGATCCGGCACGGCAGCGTGCCTGCGCGGCTGTGGAGCTGGCAATGTGACTCGAACACACGACCTGCTGATTACGAATCAGCTGCTCTACCGACTGAGCTATGCCAGCATTCTGGCGCTCGCGCTCGATTATTCTACCAGAAGCGGAGGTGTTTGTCAACGGGGAATATGATTTTTAGCGCGGCGCGGCTATTACAGAGTGTTATCTTGCATCAAGCCTGCCGTCATTTTGCGCCGTCTGGCGCCAAATTGCGCCGCAATCCTGCATTATAAGCATACATATGACTTTTTATGACCATATTTTCTGAATATACCGGCCTTATACCGGACGTTAAATTGAAAATACCGTTTACATAAGCGAAGCCATAATTAATGATTTCAGGGAGTTATAAACATTTTCAACAGGGTTTTCAACATGTATATCCCCATATCAGGCCGTTCCTACGGCTCTTTGCTCAGCAGGGGACGCGGCTTTCAGAGCGGGTGGCGGTTTGATATTGTTTACATAACAACATCCGTAATATTATATGCCAATTCCGCTGCAAAACCGCCGCCGCGAAAAATACGCGGCGGCGGTTTTGCAAAAAGGGCCCAATGGCCTCACATCCTCAGCCCGCATATTGAGGTTCCGCCCTCGGGGCTTATGATGATGTGGTCAATGAGGCAGATACCGCACTGCTTGAGCAGGTATTCCAACTTTTCTGTAAACTGAATGTCCTCCGACGAGGGAAAGGATGAGCCGATCGGGTGGTTATGCGCCAGGGCGACGCAGCTGCACCTGTGCTCGATCGCGCGGGTCAATATGACCTTCGGCGAGATCTGGGCGCACATGGCGTTGCCCTCTGCGAGCTTGATGCAGTTGAGCTGCTCTAACTTGTTGTTGAGCATGAGCATATATATGTTTTCATTGCGCAGGTTCTTGAATATCGGCGTAAAGTACTCTATCAGCTTGGCAGAGTCGCACAGCGGGAATGAGGTCGAATTTTTCTGCATGGCGATATAGCGCTCGAGCCTGGTGACCAGCATAATAAGCTCCGCAGCCCTGCCGCCGACGCCCTCGACCTGGACAAGCTGCTCATATGTAGCCATAAACACACCGTTCAGGTTGCCGAAGGTGTTGAGCAGGTTGTGCGCGATTACGTTTGTGTCCTTCCGCGGGATGACATAGAAAAGCAGAAACTCAAGCGCCTGGACATCCGTAAATATATCCATACCGTACTTGCGGAACTGCTCGCGCATCCTCTCCCTGTGCCCGTCATGGATACCCATATCTTTTCCTCCCCGTCAAACCTCGAGCGTCGCGTACGCGTTGAGACCGGCGTCGGCCCTGCTTCCGGCAAGATACTCATAATACGCCTGAGCGCCGATCATGGCGGCATTGTCCCCGCAGAGCTTGAGGGGCGGTATAAACAGCTTCGCCCCGGCCCTCTCCGCAGCCTCGCTGAAATCGCGGCGTATCCTCGAATTGGCCGCCACGCCTCCGGCCACGGCCAGCTTGTCGTAGCCGAGGGACCTGAGCGCCTCCATGGTGCGCGGCACAAGGCTTTCGCTTACGGCGCGGCAGAAGCTTGCGGCGAGCGAAGCCCGGTCAAGCTCCTCCCCGCGCTGCTCAGCGCCGTGGGCGAGGTTTATGACTGCGGTTTTGAGCCCGGAAAAGCTCATATCGAGCGGGTTGCCCTCCACGTGGGACACGGGCATATGATACTTTGTATCGTCCCCGGTCTGAGAGAGCTCGTCGAGCGGCCTGCCGCCGGGATAGGGCAGGCCGAGCACCCTTGCCGTCTTATCGAAGCACTCCCCGGCCGCGTCGTCCCTTGTGGAGCCGAGGACGCGGATATCCGTATAGTCGCGCACGTCGGCGATGAGCGTATTCCCGCCGGAGATGGCGAGGCAGAGGAAGGGCGGCTCCAGGTCCGGAAATGCGAGGTAGTTCGCCGCAATATGCCCGCGTATGTGGTGCACCGGTATGAGCGGCACGCCGAGGCCGTAAGCAAGGCTCTTGGCAAAGTTGACGCCGACAAGCAGCGCGCCTATGAGCCCGGGCGCATAGGTCACGGCCACCGCGTCTATGTCCCGCCTTGTGAGGCCCGTTACCTGCAGCGCCCTGTCCGCCAACTGATATATGACCTCGATATGGCTGCGCGAGGCGATTTCGGGCACGACCCCGCCGTACACGGCGTGCAAATCCGCCTGCGAGAACACCTGGTCGGTCAGCACCTCCCTGCCGTCGCGCACAAGCGCCACGGCGGTCTCGTCGCAGGAGGATTCAACAGAGAGTATTATCATTTTCCGCATCCCCTAATTCAAGTGTCATAATAACGGCGTCCTCCCTCGGACGCTCATAGTATCCCGGCCGGATGCCGAGGCTTAAAAAGCCGTATTTTTCGTAGAGCGCTATGGCGGCAGTGTTGCTTTTGCGCACCTCGAGCGTTATGCGGGCGAGCGAGAGGCGCCGGCCCTCCTCGATGGCGGCGCGCAAAAGCGCCGCGCCGACGCCGCGCCGGCGGAATTCCGGCCCGGTGCAGACACTGTCAACGCTGCCCTCGTCGAGGACATGGCTGAGCACAAGGTATCCGGCCCGCTCGCCGCCGCACAGGGCCGCAAGCACAAGACTGCCTGCGCCGCTGAGCGCATGGGCGAAGCTCTCCCGCGTCCACGGCGGGCTGAAGCAGCTCCGTCCGAGGCCGTCGAGCCAGTCCAGATCGTCCTCGGCGGCGCGGCGCAGCTCAATCATATCCGTCCTCCCCGCCCTGCAGCTCCATGACAAGCGAGGTCACGGCCTCCGCCATGTCGTCCGCGAGCCGGTTCCACGCCATCTGCGTGTCAAGCCGCGGCGTCGCCAGGTCCCTGTCGCCGAGGCACATGAAGCGCTCGGCAAGCTCCGGCCAGCGGGCGGCGAGCTCGTTTGCCTGCGCCTCGGTCATGCACAGCGCGACGTCGTATTTCTCGCAGAGCTCGCGCGTCAGCTCATGCGGCGCCCCAACGGCCGAGAGTATGGCCCCATAGCGCGCCGAGGCGCGCGCGGCCTTGAGGCTGAGGGGGCCGTTCGTAATGCTCGCGCAGTCGGCAAACACGTCGTCAAGCCCGTTTTGCAGCGAGCTTATGCGGAACATGGCGTAGGCCATCTCCGCAAGGCCGGCCCCGTCCCCGTCTACGAACAGGATGGAGCCCACCTCAAGCGGGTCGTAGCCCTCCTCAAGCCCGGCCAGCAGCTCTGCCACATGCTGCTCGTCCCATTTTTCAAGCGAGCGGTCCATGGCAAGGCTCTCAATATGGTGCGTAAGCTCGTGCTTGAGCGTTTTTACAAGCTCCTTTTCGCACTTATCCGGCGCCGCGTCACGGTATTTCACCTTGAAGGAGCCGTAATATATCTCTATGTACCGGCCCATCTGGTTGACGTTGTACGTGCCCATCACCAGCAGGCCGTTATGGTCGGTGCAGCTGCGGCGGACAAGGTTCACTCCGCCGTTTAGCTCGCGGAATATCTCCTCGGGCAGGGCGTCTACGGCCTCGTCCAACACCCTTCCGGCTTCGTCATAGCTTATCATATCAGTGTGCCTCCGCCCATGAATGGCCTATCTCCGCGTTTGCCGTAAGCGGTACGCTGAGGCTTACGGCGCCGCTCATCTCCTCAGTAAGCAGAGCCTTGACGTGCTCGGCCTCGTCCTCGGGGCACTCGGCGATAAGCTCGTCGTGCACCTGGAGCAGCAGGCGGCTTTTGAGCCCCTCGGCCTTCATGCGCCGGTGCACATTGACCATGGCGAGCTTCATTATATCCGCCGCCGTGCCCTGTATCGGCATGTTGCGCGCGACGCGCTCGCCGAAGGCCCTGGTGTTGAAGTTGGAGCTCCTGAGCTCGGGAAGCGGCCTGCGCCGGCCGAAAAGCGTCTCGACATAGCCCTTTTTGCCGGCCTCCTCGATTACCCGCTCCATATACTCGCGCACGCCGTGGTATTTTTCGAGGTATGCGTCTATATACGCCCTGGCCTCAGCCGGCCTGACGCCTATGTCCTGGGAGAGGGAGAAGGCGGAGATCCCGTATACTATGCCGAAATTGACCGCCTTTGCGTGGCTGCGCTGCTGCGGCGTCACCTCGTCAAGCGGCACGCCGAAAACCTGCGAGGCCGTAACGGCGTGTATGTCCTCGCCGTTCAGGAAGGCGCTGCGCATGGTCTCGTCGCCGGAAATATGCGCGAGGAGCCGCAGCTCAATCTGGCTGTAGTCCGCGTCAACCAGGACGCAGCCCGGCGCGGCGACGAACATGCGCCTTATCTCCCCGCCCAGCTCGCGGCGGATGGGGATATTCTGCAGATTTGGCTCCGTGGAGGAGAGCCTGCCCGTGGCCGTGACCGTCATCTTGAAGTTCGTGTGTATCCTGCCGTCCGGCGAGATGACCTTTATGAGCCCGTCGGCGTAGGTGCTCTTGAGCTTGGTCAGCATCCGGTATTCCAGCACGTCAGAGACTATGGGGTGCTTGCCCGCCAACTTTTCGAGCACATCGGCGTTCGTGCTCCAGCCGGTCTTTGTTTTTTTGCCGGCCGGGAGCATGAGCTCCTCAAAGAGCACCTCTCCGAGCTGCCTAGGGGAATTGATGTTGAATTCATGCCCCGCAAGGCCCCATATGCGCTCCTGGAGCATATTGATGCCGCTGACCATGCTATCGCCATAGGCCGCGAGGGCGCTGCGGTCCACAAGGAAGCCGGCCCGCTCCATATCCGCGAGCACGGCGCAGAGCGGAAGCTCGATGCCGTAGTACAGCTCCTTTGCGCCCGTCTCCACGAGCCTGGCGTCCATCAGCGGATACAGCTGCCAGAGCGCCTGCGCGTCCGGGACCTCAGCGTCCAAGAAGCGCCTGGACAGCCTGTCTATCGGATAGGCGCTCTCGGTCGGGTTGAGTACATATGCGGCGAGCTCAGTGTCAAAAACAAAGCCGCCGGGGCTTATATTGGCCGCGAGCGCGCTGCCCAGCAGGTCCTTTACGCCGTGGCCGACCTTTTTGACCTCCGGCGCGAAGAGCGCGTCGGTAAGGGCGTCCCAGCTCTCCCCTGCAGACAGCTGCGTTATGCCGAACACGGCCTTGCCGTCGCAGAGCGTGAGCTCGGTGATATCCGCGCCCGGCAGGACGGAGACATACTCCGCCGCCTTTATCCTCTCTATTATCTCCCCGGCCCCCAACTCGAGCACGGGAAGGCTCCCGGCCCCGGCGGACGCCGCTTTTTCACCACCGTCCGGCTCAAGGCCCCATTTTTCAATAAAGCGCTTGAAGCCAAGCCTGGCGAGGATATCGCGCAGCTCCGGCGTGCCCTCGAGAGTCCACACGGCCTCCTCGGGGCTGAGCTCAACGGGCGCGTCGCGGCTTATCGTGGCGAGCTCGTAGCTCATGCGCGCGGAGGCCTCCCCCGCGGCCAGCTTTTTACGCACGGCCTCCCTGATATCCAGCGTGTCGAGCCTTGCGTATATCTCCTCAAGCGTGCCGAAGCGCCGTATGAGGTCGAGGGCCGTTTTCTCGCCTATCCCCGCCACGCCCGGTATATTGTCCGAGGCGTCGCCCATAAGTGCCTTGAGGTCCACCATCCGCGCCGGCTCGAAGCCGTACTCCTCCCTGAAGCGCGCGAGGTCATAGTCCACGGTTTCGGTCTGGCCCTTCGCGGTCTTTACGTGGAGGACCTCCGTCCTGCCGGTTATGAGCTGGAAGCTGTCCCTGTCGCCGGTGACTATCTCGCAGTCCCAGCCGGCGCGCTCGCAGATGGCCGCGACGGTGCCGAGCACGTCGTCGGCCTCCCAGCCCTCCGCCGAGAGCTGCTTTATGCGCATGGCGGCGAGCAGCTCCTTCAAAATTGGCATCTGGACGGCGAGCTCCTCCGGCATCGGCTTGCGCTGGGCCTTGTAGCCGGCGTACTGCCTGTGCCTGAAGGTGGGGGCGGGCAGGTCGAAGGCCACGCAGAGCGCGTCCGGCGGATAGGCGTCCAGCAGGCGCTGCAATATTGTGAGGAAGCCGTAGACGGCGTTCGTCGGCGTCCCGTCGGGCGCGTTGAGCATGCGCACGCCGTAATATGCGCGGTTAACTATGCTGTTGCCGTCCAAAATCATAAGCTTCATGGCGTATTCTCGCTTTCATCCGGCAGCTGAGGATCCCCGAATATGCGCTCGCAGTCCTTCAGAGCCTGCACAAGGCTGTTATAGAGGTAGGTGTTTATAACGCCGCGGTCGTCTCCGCTCTCATAGTCAGCTATGGCCGCGCGGATATCCCAGAGCCGGCGCTGCCATCCCTCCGGCGCGGCGGACACGCCGTACTTGGGGAGGTTTATCATCATCATCGGTATATATTCGCAGCCCGTGAGCTCGGTTTTGCCGGTCTCCGGGTCCTTGGTGAGCTCAAGCTGCACCATGCACGTCAGGTCCGTGTACTGTCTTGTCTGGCAGGAGAGAAGGTTCCCGAGGCAGTAGCACAAAAAGCCCGTGCGCGTTGTGCCGTCGCCGTTATCTATCTCGCGTATCTCGATGGGCTCCGGAACGTGCGGGTGTCCGCCTATCACGAGGTCCGCGCCCTGCTCGAAGAAATAGTCGGCGAGCCTCTGCTGATACACGTTCGGCGCGGTCAGATACTCGGCGCCCCAGTGCACGCTGACGGCAATAACGTCCGTGCCCAGAGCGCGGGCCGCGGCCATGTCCGCGTCAAGCATCTCATAGTTGACGTCTACAAGGGTCGTCATATAGTCGTTATTATATACGTTTACCGCGTACTCATAGCCGTCTATGGGTATGCCGTTGGTGCCGTAGGTGAAGTCGAGGAAGGCGAAGCTTATGCCGTTGATTTCCTTGACAAGGATGCCGTTATTTTCGCTGCGCTCCTCCTCCGTGCGGTAGGTGCCGACATGGTCAAGCCCCGCCTCGTCGAGGACGTCAAGGGTGCGGATAAGCCCGGGCTGGAAGGCGTCCACACTGTGGTTGCTGGCCATGTTTATGAGGTCGAAGCCGACGTCCTTGAGCGAATACGCAAGGCCGTCCGGCGAGGAAAAGAGCGGATAGCCCGTCCAGGGCGGCTCGCCCGTCAGCGGCGACTCGAGGCAGCAGAGCGCGTAGTCGGCCTCGGAGACATAGTGCTCCACATCCTCAAAAAGCACGGAGAAGTCATAGCTGCCGTCGCTCTGCAGCGCCTCCCCGTTGAGCTGCGTGTGCATCACAAGGTCACCGGCGAGCGTGAGCCTTACGACGCTCGGCTCCGGAGTTGGCTCGGGAGTAGGCTCCGGCATGGGCTCAGGCGTGGGCTCAAGGCTCGGCGCCGCCGGCTCCGGCAGCTCAAGCCCCGGCGCGCCGGAGCAGGCCGCGAGCCCCGCGGCGAGTATTATGGCACACAGCATTGCGGCAAAGCGCTTCATTTTTTCTCTCCCCTGAGCTTTATGAGCTGGTCTCGCAGCACGGCGGCGTACTCGAACTCGAGCATCTTCGCCGCCTCCTTCATCTTTTTCTCCAACTTTGCAATTTCCTCGCGGCGCTCGCTCTCCGTCATGCGCACGCCGTCGCGGCGGCGTCCGGCCCTGTCCGGCTCCGGGCTGAGCTCGATGATATCGCGCACGTCCTTTTTGATGGTGCGCGGGACTATGCCGTGCGACCTGTTGAAGGCGTCCTGCTTTGAGCGGCGGCGCTCCGTCTCGTCGATCGCGGCGCGCATGCTCGGCGTCACCGTGTCGGCGTACATTATGACCTTGCCCTCCGCATTGCGGGCCGCTCGGCCTATGGTCTGGATAAGGCTGGTCTCGCTTCTCAAAAAGCCCTCCTTGTCGGCGTCCAGTATGGCGACAAGGCTCACCTCCGGCAGGTCAAGGCCCTCGCGCAGGAGGTTTATGCCCACAAGCACGTCGAATTCGCCGAGGCGCAGGTCGCGGATTATCTCCATGCGCTCGATCGCGCCTATGTCGTGGTGCATATAGCGGCACTTTATGCCGGCGTTAGTGAGGTAGGCGCTGAGATCCTCGGCCATGCGCTTGGTAAGCGTCGTCACAAGCGTGCGCTCGTTCTTCGCCATCCGGGCTCTGACCTCATCTATAAGGTCGTCTATCTGGCCCTCCACGGGACGCACCTCGACCTCGGGATCCAGCAGGCCGGTCGGGCGGATGATCTGCTCGACTATCTGCCCCGAGCGGGTGCGCTCGTACTCGCCCGGAGTTGCGGAGACGTACACGACCTGGCCTATCCTCTGCTGGAACTCCTCAAACTTCAGCGGCCGGTTGTCAAAGGCGCTCGGCAGGCGGAAGCCGTACTCGACAAGCGACTCCTTCCTCGCACGGTCGCCGCGGTACATGGCGCGCACCTGCGGGAGCGTGACATGGCTCTCGTCTATGAAGAGCACAAAGTCCTTAGGGAAATAGTCCAGGAGCGTCATCGGCGCGCTGCCCGGCTCGCGGCCGGATATTATGCGCGAATAGTTCTCTATGCCGGAGCAGTAGCCCAACTCGTTTATCATCTCAATGTCGAAGTTGGTGCGCTGCTCAATGCGCTGAGCCTCGAGGAACTTGTCGCGGCTCTTGAAATAGGCCACGCGCTCGTCGCACTCGCGCCGTATCTCGCCGACGGCGCGCTGCAGCTTCTCCTTAGGCGTTATATAGTGGCTTGCCGGGAATACGGGTATATTTGTAAGGCGGCGTATGACCCTGCCTGTAACGGGGTCAAACTCGCTCACGCGGTCAATCTCGTCGCCAAAAAACTCCACGCGTATGGCGCTGTCCTTATAATAAGCCGGCCAGACCTCCAGCACGTCGCCGTGTACGCGTATCATGTTGCGTTCAAAGGCAATGTCGTTGCGCTCATAGCGTATCTCGATAAGCCGCTTCAGGAGCTCGTCGCGCGACACCTCGAGCCCGACGCGTATCGGGACCATCATCTTGGCGAAGTCCTCCGGCTCGCCGAGTCCGTAAATGCAGCTGACCGAGGATACGACTACAACGTCCCTGCGCTCTATGAGCGAAGCGGTCGCCGAAAGGCGCAGTCGGTCTATCTCCTCATTTGTGGCGGCGTCCTTTTCAATATAAGTGTCCGTAGTGGGTATATAGGCCTCCGGCTGGTAGTAGTCGTAGTAGGAGACGAAGTACTCGACCGCGTTATCAGGAAAAAACTCGCGGAACTCCGAGCAGAGCTGGGCCGCAAGCGTTTTGTTGTGCGCAAGCACAAGTGTCGGGCGCTGAATACGCTCGATGACCTTCGCCATGGTGTAGGTCTTGCCGGAGCCGGTAACGCCGAGAAGGGTCTGCTCGTCTATCCCCGCCTCGAGCCCCGCCGCAAGGGCGTCTATGGCCTCCGGCTGGTCGCCGGAGGGGGAATATTCGCTTACAACATGGAATTCAGGCATGGCAGCCCCCTTGAAATAAACAATTTTACAGTTTATTTTAACACAAGCGTCCATAAATGAAAAGCCCCGAATTATTTTTAGCCGGTGAAGGCGGCATATACTGAAAAATCCCCCTTTCGGGGGATTTTTCAGTATTACAGGTCCTGCGCCCGCATTTTTTCGTATTCGCTCATGCGCTTCACGCTCCTTCGAGCTGCAAGGTAGACCGTGAGAAGTATGATCGTCGGTATGTTGGCGATAAGGCAGACGATTATCATATGCGCCGCGAGCATTCCCGCGTCCTGGCCGGTAGCCACCATGTTCAGCGGATAGATAAGCGAAATCAGAAGCGCAAGCCCCGGCAGCACCAGCCCGGGCCAGCGCGAGGGCTTGCGCGAGAGGTACATTTGCAGCAGCACAGCGAACACCATAAGGATCACATATATTAACGGCTTCATTATTTTCCTTCTCCTTTAGCT
>CALWYQ010000166.1 GCA_944385815.1 uncultured Oscillospiraceae bacterium
AGGCCATCGCCAGGTACTACGGCACCGTAGAGGGCGCCGCCGCTTCCATAATGGCCGGCGCGGACATAGTCTGCATTTCACACACCGCCTCGCTCGCGCGCGAGACCGCCGCAAGGCTTGCGTCGGAGTTAGAGTCCGGCCGGCTGGATGCCGGCGAGCTTGAGGCCTCCGTGCAGCGCATACTGAGGGCCAAGGCCGCCATAAAGGCCGTGCCCGGCAGGGACGTTATGCCCGGCGACGCCGCGGAGGCACGCGAGCTGCTTGCCCGCAGCTTCACCCTTGTCAGGGGCCCGATGCCCCGGCTCGGCGCATCGCCGGTCTTTATCGGCTGCCCGCCCTCGAGGGTGAATCTCGCCTCGAGCCGCGTGCGCGGCCAGAAAACCTTTGCGGAGGCAATGTCCGCCGCCCTCGGAGGCACGGCTGTGATAACGCCGGAGGACCCGGAGCAGGACGATATAGACGGCGCTGTGGCTGCCGCAGCCTCCGCCGGCTGCATAGTGCTCGGCTGCTGCAACGCTAACCTGCACCCGGGCCAGATGGAGCTTATGAGGGCGCTCGGCGGACTTGGCAAGCCCATGGCCGTAGTCGCGCTGCGTAATCCCTACGAGCTGCTCTGCCTTCCGGAAAACGCAGCCGGTATTGCCTGCTGGGAGTACACCGACCGCGCGCTTGCCGAGCTGCCGGCCTTTTTGAAAGGGGAGAGGCCCTTCACCGGCGTCATGCCCCTTGCGCGCTCCGGCTTCTGAATAGCCGGGAATTGTACAGCTAATTCTTTACATTGCCGTAATACGGTGCTATAATGTCCTTAATTAGGGCACAAAGTGCCCGTTAAGAGAAATAATCAAATAATAAGGAGGACAACATGAAGAAATTACTTGCACTGCTCCTCGCGGTCGTGCTCTGCCTCGGCCTGCTCGCCGGCTGCGGCGAAGATCCCGCCCCCGAAGGCACCGGCACCCCCGAGGGCGAAGAGCCCAGCGGCGATCCCGTTGAGCTGACCCTCTGGCTGCCCGTCTACCAGTTCAGCGACGGCGGCATCAGCGACGAGGACTTCTGGAACGGCAAGCTCGACGCCTTTGAGGCTGAGCACAACTGCGTCGTCAACCTCGAGATCCTCTCCTGGACCGACTACGCCACCGTTGTCTACACCGGTATGCTCTCCGACGAGGGCCCGGATGTCTGCTATGTCACCGAGACCTTTGACCTCATCGACGCCGGCCTGCTCGCCCCCCTGGACGAGTACATAACCGACGAGGACCGTGAGCTCTACGTATTCCTCGACCAGGGCGCCTATGACGCCGACGGCAACCTCTGCACCTGGCCGATGATGGCTGGCAACCCCTGCGTCATCTTCTACAACATGGATATGCTCGAGGCCGCCGGCATCACCGAGCTGCCCACCACCTGGGACGAGTTCTTTGATGTCTGCGTCGCCCTCAAGGAAGCCAACCCCGACGTCTGGCCCTTCATCCAGTCCTGGGGCGCCTCCAACGGCGTATCCGCCCTGCTTGCCAGCTTCTGGCCCTTCTTCTTCCAGGCCGGCGGCACTGTCCTCGATGAGGAAGGCAACCTCAACCTCGACAGCGAGGCCACTCTCGAGACCCTGAACTTCATCAACAAGCTCAAGACCGAGGGCATCTTTGACGACAGCATCGTCACCATGGACGACCCGAACGGCAAGTTCGTCAACGGCGAAGCCGCCATCATCATCAACGGCACCGGCAACGCCTCCACCTTCACCAGCGAAGGCGTGAACTGGGAGTGCAGCCTCGGCCTCGAGGGCTCCGGCGGCCTTGCCACCAACTTCTCCGTCGACTCCCTCGCCATCTCCAACTTCTGCGAGGACAAGGCCCTTGCCGCCGAGCTCATCAAGTACATCACCAGCGCCGAGTGCATGGATGATTACCACGAGCAGATCTACGGCATGCCCAGCCTGACCACCGACGCCACCTACACTGAGCCCGAGCCGTTCCAGAGCATGTACACCGACGACGCCGACAAGATGCACGTCGTTCCCTCCTTCGAGGGCTCCGCTTCCTTCATGGACCAGTTCCAGCAGAACGTGCAGGGCATGCTCATGGGCCAGCTCACCCCCGAGCAGGTCATTGATGAGACCATGACCTACTACAACGAGCAGATAGTTGCCTAAAACCTGATCTATGAAACCGGGCATGGCCGGAAACCGACGATGCCCGGTTTCTCCTTTTAATCACTGTCGAGCGCAGCGATTAGATTTCAGCATTCAGTGAAATGAGCGTGGTGAAAGAATGAACAAAACTAAAAGGCGGGGGATGTCCCCCCTGATGCGCCGGCAGGCAGCATTCGGCGTGGCATATATAACGCCGGGTATGCTGATTTTCCTGATTTTCTGCATAGCGCCCATATTTATGACGCTGTTCTACAGCTTCACGGAATATAACTTAGCGCAGCCGCCGGAGTGGATCAACCTTGAGAACTATGAAAAGGTTTTCAGCAACTCCCAGCTCCGCAGGGCGCTTTTCAACACGGTTATATACGTTATAATCACCGTCCCGCTCCAGACGCTGCTGGCCATGTTCGTCGCGAACTTCCTGGCCGAGTACCTCAACAACCGCTACGGCCGTTTCCTGCGCAGCGTTATCTTCATCCCCACCCTTTGCTCCTATGTTGCGGCGGCCTCCGTCTGGGAGGTCATACTCGCCTCCAAGGGCGGCCTGCTCAACGAAATAATCGGCATCTTCGGCTTGGGGCCCTTCAACTGGCTCGGCGAACCGACCTCGGCGCTGATATGCGTTTCGCTGGTCGCGGTATGGAAGAGCGTCGGCTACTTTACGATTATCTTCTATGCCGGCATAATGAATATCGACGTCAGCGTCAGGGAGGCCGCGCTCATCGACGGCGCAACGCCGCGCCAGCGCTTCTGGAAGCTGACCGTGCCGCTGCTCAAGCCCATAACCTACCTCAACGTAACCCTCGGCATAATCTGGTCTTTCCAGGCCTTTGACATAGTCTACAAGCTCACCGGCGGCGGACCCTTCGGCGCCACGAGCACGGTCGCTTACATAATCTACGCCTACGCCTTCCTGGACTTCCGCATAGGCTATGCGAGCGCCGTCGCCATACTCCTGCTGGTCGTCATACTTATCATCCACTTCATCCAGCAGCATTTCTTTGAAGGAAAGGAGGACTGAGCATGATACGGAGAGAACGCCGCGGCTGGCGCTTTGTAGTCGGCGTGATACTTGTCACGTTCTTTGCTTTTCTTTGCATAGTCCCTCTTGTATACATGGTGCTCGTCTCCTTTGCCGAAACCACCACCATGTACATTAAATGGGACGATATCAGGCTCTTCGACTTCTTCAACTACCGCTATCTGTTTGAAAACCGCGAGTTTGGCCGTCCCATACTCAACAGCCTCATTGTCGTCGTGATAAGCGTTATCGCGGTCGACCTCATTAGCTGCACCATGGCCTACGGCTTTGAAAAAAAGCCAATACCCGGCAAGAAGAGCATTTTCAACCTTGTCCTTGCTACCATGATGATACCCACCCAGGTCGTGTTCATTTCGCTCTATGTTATGATGCGCCAGTGGCACCTGCTCAACACGTACATCGCGCTGGTCATCCCGCTTGTCGGCGCCTTCGGCGTCTTTATGATGCGCCAGTTTATCCGCAGCGTGCCCAACGACTTTATTGAGGCCGCGCAGATCGACGGCTGCAGCGAGATACGCATCTACACGCGCATAGTCCTTCCGATGGTCAAGCCGGCGCGCATAACGCTCGCCATCTTCACCTTCAACAGCGCGTGGAACGCCCTGCTCTGGCCGCTTATTGCCGCCACCAAAAACGAGATGCACACGCTTACCGTCGCGACGAGCTCCCTTACGAGCTACTTCGCCACCAACTACGGCCCGCCGATGGCCGCGGCAACGCTGTCCTTTATTGTGCCCTTCGTGCTCTACTGCCTGATGCAGAAGGAGTTCGTCGAAGGCATCGCGCTCGGCGGCGTAAAGGGATGAGCGCGGAGCTCATACTTGCGCCCGGCAGCGCCGGCAGGCTCGGCGAGTGCGTCGATGTCTTTCGCGGCAGCTCCATATGGGAGCACTACTTTGCCGAAGGCGGAAGGCTGCTCAATTCGCTCACAAAAGCGCTTGAAAGGGGCGAGCTCTGGCTCGCCCTGACGCATAACAGCTCAGTCGCGGGCGTTATGCGCGTTGTGCCGAGAGGCTTTTGCGGTCTCTACGACTACCTTTCGCTGATAGGCTCGGCCCCGTCCGCGAGAGGGATGGGCGCGGGGCGCTTCCTCATGGGGGAATTCGAGCGCATGGCCCGTGAGCGCGGCTGCCTCAGGACAAGCCTCATGGTGAGTGATTTTAACGCCGGAGCAATCGGATTTTATGATTCTCTCGGCTATTGGCGGCTCGGCACAATACCCTCCGCCGTAAAGCCGGGCATAGCCGAGCATGTGCTGCTCAAGGACCTTTGAACGGAGGCGCAGAGTGACCTTTGATTACCCCGGAATAAAAGAGCTGCTGTCCCCATGGGACTATTCGCAGGCGGCCCTTGAGACCTACGGCCGGGCCTTAACTAAGGCCATGGCCAATGACGGCTCGCGCGCGCTGCTGCTCAGCGCGCGCGAGAGCTACGCCTCCGGCGCGCAGCTCGACATGAGAGGGGTGCTTGCGGAAGCGGCAGGCTTTGCTGCGGCTCTCGGCGAGAGCGCTTATACGCTGCAGGTGCTGCCGTACCTTTGCATGCTCGAGCCGGCGAGGGAAAAATATGCCGCCGCCGGGCTTCCTGAGCGGATTTTTGTGGACTCGTTTGCGGACATACTATACAAGACGCGCGAGTGCGAAGGGCTCTACGGCGTAGCAGGCAGCTTTGTTGCGCCGTGGTTTTACCGCTTTTTTGAGCTCAAATGCTTCGCGCTCGGGAGGCTGCAATTTGAGTTCGCGCCATTTAAGGCAGATGGGCCGCTCCAAAAAGGGGAGAGGGTCATCAACGTGCACATCCCCTCGAGCGGGCCGCTCCGCCGTGAGGACTGCGAGGCCTCATACGCTGAGGCGGCAGGCTTCTTCGGCTTCGCCGGGGAAAAATATACGCCATTTGTCTGCGACTCCTGGCTGCTGCACCCGCTGTGCGCAAGGCTGCCGGAGGGCTCGGGCATAAGGCGCTTCGCATCGGATTACGAGCTGCTTTTTACCATAGACGACGCTGATTTCGGCGACATGTGGATAATCTTCGGCGCGCCCTACGACGGGCACCCGGAAAAGCTGCCGGGCGACACGGCGCTCAGGCGTATTTTCCGCGAAAGGCTCATTTCCGGCGGCAGCGTCGGCCGGGGATATGGACTGTATTTGCGAAAAAATAGTTCTGAATGAGGGGATACTCTGTATCCCCTTTTCCGTAATAAGGGGGCTGTAATGACAGATATTGAGATCAAGGCCAGGAGCGTATACGATACGCTGAGCCCGTCCGAGCAGAAGGTGGCGCGGTATTTCCTGCAAAACCAGAGCTCCATATTCAACGACCCGATAGCCGTCCTGGCGGAAAAAAGCGGCGTCAGCCAGGTCATGTGGGTGCGCTTTTGCAAATCCCTCGGCTACTCCGGCCTGAAGGACATGAAGAAAAACCTTGTGACCCAGCTCAGGGACGCGCCTGAGCGCGCCGCAAAGCCCGCGAGCATGGACTTCCTTGACACCAGGACCTACTCGAGCACGGATGAGATCATACGCGGCGTCGAGGCCGTGGCGCAGGACGCCCTTGCAAGCACGGCGAAGATACTTGACCCCGCTCTGATAGACACGGTCTCCTCCTGTATAGCCGGCGCGCGCAGCGTCAAGCTTTTCGGCGTGGGCGCGTCGGGGCTTGTGGCGGAGGATCTGTACTATAAGCTCCTGAGGATAGGCGTGAACGTCTCCTTCTGTACGGATCTGCATGTGCAGCTTACGTACATTACGTCCTTAAATTCTGAGGATATTGCCATGTTTTTCTCTAATTCAGGCAATACCAAGGAAATTCTTGAGCTTGCCGAGGCGGCGAGGGAGCGCTCCTGCCGCACTGTCGCGGTGACAAAATTCGGCGTCAACCCACTCTCGGAGTTAGTGGATTACGTGCTCCCGACCTCCTCGCCGGAGCTTGAATTCCGCAGCGGGGCCATGAGCAGCAGGATGTCTGCGCTTTTTGTCGTGGATGTGCTCTTTACCACCCTGTGCAACAAGAATTATGACACTGTAGCCAGACCATTGTCTGACAGCTATTCTCAGTGCAGCAAGCACCATCTGTGATTTGGAGGAAAAATGAAGATAGTAAGCATGCGTCTCGCGCTGCTCCGCGCGCCGCTGAGGGTGCCATTCAGGACCGCGCTGCGCGAGACATCCCATATTGAGGATATGATCATAGAGCTCACGGACGAGTCCGGCGCCGTAGGAAGGGGAGAGGCCCCGCCGACCGCAGCCATAACCGGGGAAACGCTCGGCTCCATCGAGGCGGCGCTGCGCGGACATATCGGGCCGGCGCTCATGGGCCGGCGCTTTGACGGCATGGACGAGGCGCTTTCGGCCATCTCTGGCAGCATCGTCGGCAACAGCAGCGCCAGGGCCGCCGCCGAAATGGCTCTTTGGGACATATATGCCCAGAATTGCGGCCTGCCGCTCTACCGGCTTTGGGGCGGCGGAATGGGCCGCCTGACGACGGACATAACTATAAGCGTAAACGCCCCCGAAACCATGGCCGAGGATACGGCCTACGCCGTCTCTGCCGGGTACGACACGCTGAAAATAAAGGTCGGCGAAAATCCTGAGCTTGACCTTGCGCGTCTGCGGGCCGTGCGCTCCGCCGCGCCGGAGGCCACGATCAGGATAGACGCCAACCAGGCCTGGACGCCGCGCATGGCCGTAAGGCTGCTGGAAAAAATGCAGGCCGAGGGCCTCGGCATAGAGCTTGTAGAGCAGCCGGTTAAAGCCAGGGACATTGACGGCCTGCAGTTTGTTACCGCTAATTCGCCGGTTCCGGTAATGGCTGACGAGAGTATGTTTTCTCCGCAGGATGCGGTAAATATAATGCAGCGCCACGCGGCGGATTACGTAAATATAAAGCTTATGAAGTGCGGCGGGCCGGCGAATGCGCTGAGGATAATCTCGGCCGCTGAAATTTACGGCGTTGAATGCATGATCGGCTGTATGTTGGAGGCCAATGTCAGCGTCAGCGCGGCGGTGCATTTGGCCTGCGCCAAAAGCGCCATTACGCGAGTCGACCTTGACGGGCCGGCGCTGTGCAGCTCGAATCCTGTAATGGGCGGGGCAAAATTCAGCGGAAAGCTCATAGAGCTCAGCGACGCGCCGGGACTTGGCATAAGCTCCATAGACGGCCTTGAATACCTCGATTGAGCCCGCGGCGGCTCAATCGAGGTAAAATTGCGTCTCGGCCTCCCCTACATTCAGCAAAATTTTTATTTTGTTGAATTTTATGTGTTTTGCCTCTTGCCTTTTCCTCCCGCTTCGTTTACAATAGACGCGCTCCGGAGGTGAACGCTTTGGATTACCGCAGTGAAGCTCCCAAGGTGCTGCGCGATTTCCTCACATATCACGAGACTATCAAGGGCCATTCGCGCGCAACCGTTGACGAATATTATCTCGATCTTCGCAACTTTTTCCGCTACATCAAAATCATCCGTGGGCTTGTCCCGCGCGGCAGCGAGCTCGACGACGTGTCCATTGACGATGTCGACCTCGATTTCGCGGGCTCCGTAACCCTCAGCGAGGTCTACGAATACCTCGCCTACCTTGCGCGCGACCGCGTTAAAAATGAGCAGAGCCGCTCTCCCGAGTACGGCCTGAACGCCGCGAGCCGCGCGAGGAAAATTTCTACGCTCAGAAGCTTTTATAATTATCTGACCGTCAAGACAAAGCAGCTTACAAATAACCCCGTCGCGGACCTTGACACGCCGAAAATCGCAAAGACCCTCCCCCGCTATCTGACGCTTGAAGAGTCGGAGCGGCTGCTGAATGCGGTGGATGGTATAAATAAGGAGCGGGATTACTGCATATTATGCCTGTTTCTCAACTGCGGACTGCGCATTTCCGAGCTTATCGGCCTTGATGATAACGACGTTCGCGAGGATAACATCCGCGTGTTCGGCAAGGGCGGCAAGGAGCGCATCGTCTACCTCAACGACGCCTGCAGGAAGGCGATCGAGGCCTACCGGCCTGTGCGCGCCGCCATGTGCCCGCCGGAATGCAGGGCATTCTTTGTTTCCACCCGGCGCAGGCGGATGAGCCGTGACAGTGTACACCACATGGTGAAGCAGACGCTCCTCCGCGCTGGACTCGACGCGAGCCGCTACTCCTCGCACAAGCTGCGGCACACCGCCGCAACGCTGATGCTGCAAAACGGCGTGGACGTGCGCACTGTTCAGGAGGTGCTCGGCCACGAGCACCTGAACACGACGCAGATTTATACTCACGTAGACAATGCGGAGCTGCATATAGCGGCTGACGCCAACCCTCTTGCCTCCTTCCGCCCCGGCGGCAGGACAGAGGGCGAAAAATAATTTAAATTCGCGAGAACTTTTTTGTTTCAGCTTCGTCTGAACAGTCCGCGCCCGGTTTGGCAGGGCGCTGTGACCGTACATAATAAAGCAAGGAGAAGAAAGAATGAAATTATCCAAGAGCATCATCGCGCTTTGCCTCGCGCTTATCATGGTACTCGCCCTGGCGGCGTGCGGGCAAGCGGCTGAGGACGAGACCTCCCCGAGCGACGAGATAGGCGACGTGTCCGCTACTTATGCGCCCAAGCCCACCGTCACCCCGTCGCCCTCCCCCAGCCCGTCTCCCACTCCGAGTCCTACTCCGTCCCCGACTC
>CALWYQ010000167.1 GCA_944385815.1 uncultured Oscillospiraceae bacterium
TGCCCATACCGGTGAGATAGCTCTTCCAGTATACGCCCAGCAGGGCGCCTATGTCTGCAAACAGGGCGGAAAATCTGTCCATTCAATAAACCCCTTTGTATTATTCGCGCTTGCAGGGCGCGGAGAGAGCTCCGCGCCCTGCACAGGTTTTGTCCCGCCCGGCTGTCAGATAGCGGGCTGGATGGCGATGGCGTAGTCCATGATGGTGTTGAAGTCGCTCTCGTCCATCTGGCTGAGCACGCCGTTCATGGCGTCGAGCAGGGTGGTGTTGCCCTTCTGGACGCTGATGCCGATGTTGACGTTCTCGGCGCGCTCCTCCTCGCTGGCGAACTGGAAGTCGCCGTCGGTGCCGGAGAAGTTGAGAATCTTGAGGCCCTCGTTGTTGCGCACGGCGGCGGTGGCGGTGGGCAGGTCGGTGCAGATGTAGTCGCACTGGCCGGTGGTGAGGCTCATAATCATCTGGGGAGCGGTCTCAGCGGGGGGCAGCAGCTCGATGTCCTCAATCTGCGGCAGGCAGGAGTCGTACCATATCGTGCCGCTCTGAGCGGTGCAGGTGCCGCCGGCAAGGTCAGCGATGCCGGTCGCGCCGGCATATTCGCTGTCGGCAGTGGTGACGACGACGATGGTGGCGTAGTAGTACGGGCCGGCCATGTCCACCTGCTCCATGCGGTCGGCGGTCATGCTCTGGCCGGCGATGTTGGCGTCATAGATGCCGCTCTGCACGCCCGGGGCCAGGGAGTCCCAGGCGCTCGCGACGACCTCGAGGTCCCAGCCGTAGATGTCGCAGATTATCTGGGAGATCATCACGTCGTAGCCGTTGGCGTAGCCGCTGGCGATGGGCACGGCGCCGTTGGAGTCATCGACCTGCGTCCAGTTGTAGGGGGCGTAGGCGCACTCCATGGCGACGGTCAGCACGCCGTCCTCAACGCCCTGCACGGCGGCGGGGTCAACGTTCTCGGGGGCGGTCAGGCCGGCGATAATCTCGTCCACCTGGGCCTTGAGCTCCTCGGCGGAGAGGACCTCGTCCTCCGCGGCGGGCTCGCCGCCGCAGGCGGCAAGGGCGAACACCATGGCAAGGGCCATGAGCATTGCAAGGATCCTTCTGGTCATTTTCATCTTTTCCTTTCGTTTCTCATTCCGCGCGAATTCTTCGCGGCGGGTCTCGCGCCCGCTGGTCTGGATTGTGAAGCTCAAGGAAAAAATTACCGCCCTGAGCTTCTCCCGGTGGTGAAGTCCAATGGCGGCAACAAATGCTTTCACTGTCTTAGATAGCGCTCCACAACCGTGACAGTCCGACGGATGTTATCCCCCGGCCCGGCAGCCGCACACGCAGACACACATACGGCACCTCGGCGGCTTCCCCTTTCGGCACACGCTGTCTGGCGTTCCTGCGTGCGTACTCTTGTCGGCCGCGCCTCTATCTTTCGTATGAAATTGCCTTAATTATACACGCTCCGCCGCGCTTGTCAAGAGGGGAGAGCAAATTTTTTGCCCGCGCGGCAAAAAAGCGCCCGCGCCCGGATTTACGGGAGCGGGCGCGCTGGGCGGCCGGGGCTCAGTCCATCTGATGGAATTCGTCCTTTCCCGCGCCGCAGAGGGGACAGACCCAGTCGTCGGGCAGGCCGTCAAAGGCCGTGCCGGCGCTGATGCCCACCTCCGGCAGTCCCTCGGCTTCGTCGTAAACATAGCCGCAGAGCTCGCAGACGTATTGCATTAGCACATCTCCTTTCCAAATCGTTAATTTAACAACAACGAATAATAATACAATTCCCGCCGCGGCGTTTCCGGCACGGCGGGATACGTGTCTGCTTTTCAGTGAGCCCCGTGGCAGCCGCAGCGGTCGCCGCCGTGGTGCTCGCAGTGGTCCCCGTGCTCACCGTTGTGGTGGTCGCAGTTGGGGTTGGGGTTATAGGCGAGGTTTCCGGCGAGCAGGGCCTCGACGGCCGCGTCGGCGAGGCCGGTTATGCCGCCGAACACGCGGATGCCGCACATGCCGAGCGCGTTGACCGCGCCGGGCCCGATGCCGCCGCAGACGAGGGTGTCTACCCCCTGGTTTTTAAGGAAAACGGCGAGGGCCTCATGGCCGGCGCCGGCGGTGTCGATAACCTCGGCGGAGACGGGCCTGCCGTCCTCGACGGTGTAGACCTTGAAGCGCTCGGTGTGCCCGAAGTGCTGGAAAATAAGGCCGTCCTCACCATAGGTGACTGCGATTTTCATGCTGATTCCTCCCGTGCGCAGCTGCGCAAAGATATTGCTTAATGTCTATATTAAAGACCCTTTGGGCCGAATAGTCAAGCACAATTTGTAAGCGCCGCCTGGAAGGGACGGAAATTTGCCGCGGCCGGCAGCTGACCATGGACAAATGAAGGCGAAGTATGGTAAAATATTTAGACCGGCCACGGCGAAGGGAGGCGGCGGAATGGACACGTCGGAGATAATAGATAAGTTAGTGCCCGAAAAAACCCTCGGCGAGACGGTCGCCGAGCTGCTTTCGCTGAACATAGGCGGCTTTTCGCTGGGCAATATCCTTGCCGCGGCGCTTATTTTCCTTGTCTGCCTCGTGCTCATAAAGCTCTGCCTCAAGCTGACGCGGCGCGCGCTGGACAGGTCCAGGCTCGACCCGCCCATAAGGCGCGCGGTGCTCAGCTGCGAGCGCGTGGTGCTCTGGGTGACGGCGGCGCTGGTCATAATGGGCAAGCTGAACATATCCACCACCTCGCTGGTGGCGCTTGTCAGCGTGGCCGGCCTCGCGCTTAGCCTCTCGCTTCAGAACACGCTCGCGAACGTCTTTGCCGGCATAACGCTCCTGGTAACGCACCCCTTCAAGGCCGGGGACTTCATAGAGAGCGGCACGACAAGTGGCACCGTCGTGCGCAACGGCCTTTTTTACGTCACGCTCATCACGGCCGACAACAAGGAGATACACGTCCCGAACAGCGACATTGCCGCGAGCAGGCTCACCAATTACACGGCGGAGCCCACGCGGCGCGTGGATCTGAGCTTCGGCCTGGAGTACAGCTGCGACGCCGGGGCCGCGCGCGAGGCGCTGCTCGCCGCCGCGGCGGAGAACAAAAGCGTCCTCGCAGAGCCCGCGCCGGCGGTTGTGGTCAGCGCCTACCTCGCGAGCAGCGTGCAGTACACGCTGCGCTGCTGGGCGGCGACCTCGGATTACTGGGACGTATATTTCGCGCTCAATGAAAGCGCGCGCCGGCACCTCGAGGCGGCCGGGCTCAGCATGGCCTTCGAGCGGCTGGACGTCAGGATAGTCAACGAAAAATAAATCACATATACGGAGGTAATATTCAATGGGCAAGAAAATTGTCATCGTCGGCGGCGTCGCCGGCGGAGCCAGCGCGGCGGCAAGGCTGCGCCGCCTCGACGAGAGCGCGGAGATAACGATGATAGAGCGCACGGGCTTTGTGTCCTACGCCAACTGCGGCCTGCCTTATTATGTCGGCGGCGTTATCCCCGAGAAGAAATCCCTCACCCTTCAGACCCCGCAGAGCTTTAAAAGCCGCTTTAACATAGACGTCCGCGTCTCCAGCGAGGTGACGGGCATAGACCGCGAAAATAAGCGCGTTTCGGTCAAAAACCTCGCCGACGGGAGCGAATATGCCCTTGATTACGACAAGCTGATCCTTTCCCCCGGCGCCAGGGCCATGGTGCCGGACACCCCGGGCGTGGAGAGCCGGCGCGTGCTCAAGCTGCGCACCGTTGAGGACGCGCTCGAGCTGCGCCGCCGCGTCGAGGAGGAGAGGCCGGAGCGCGCCGTGGTCATCGGCGGCGGCTTCATCGGCCTCGAGGCGGCCGAGAACCTCATGGAGGCCGGCGTGAAGGTCACGCTCCTTCAGCGCAGCGAGCAGGTGCTCCCGCCGCTCGACTGGGACATGGCCTGCGAGCTGCACAGCCACATGCGCGAAAAGGGCCTCGATTTGCGCTTTAAGCACGCCGTTGAGAGCTATGAGGAGACCGAAAACGGCATCCGCGTCCACGTAAAGGGCCGCGAGAGCATAGACTGCTCCTTCGTCGTCCTCGCCGTCGGCGTCGTGCCCGAGAGCGAGCTCGCGCGCGCCGCGGGCCTCGAGCTCGGCCCCAAGGGCTCCATCATGGTGGACAGCCACATGCGCACGAGCGACCCCGACATCTATGCCGTCGGCGACGCCGTGCCGGTTGCCGACCCCGTCACCGGCGCGCTCAAGCTCACGCCGCTGGCCGGCCCGGCCAACAAGCAGGGCCGCATCGCCGCGGACAATATCTGCGGCATCCCGAGCGAGTACAGGGGCACCCTCGGCTCCACCGTCATCAAGGTCTTTGACCTCACCGCCGCCTGCACCGGCCTGAACGAGAAGGCCGCGAAGTCCGCCGGCGTAAAGTACGAGACCATCGTCGGCTACTGGGGCAACCACGCCGGTTACTACCCCGGCGCGCAGAACATGCTTGTCAAGGCGCTCTTCGACCCCGATACGGGCCGGATACTCGGCGCGCAGATCGTCGGCCCCGCGGGCGTGGACAAGCGCATCGACGTCTTTGCGACGGCCATCCGCGCTGGCCTCACCGGCGACGACCTCGCCGAGCTGGAGCTCGCCTACGCGCCGCCCTACGGCAGCGCCAAGGACCCCGTCAACATGTGCGGCTTTATGATCCAGAATATCCGCGCCGGCCTTGTCAAGCAGTTCCACTGGGACGATGTCGCCGGCCTCCCGCGCGACGGCTCCGTCACTCTGCTCGACGTGCGCAACCCGGGCGAGTACGCCGCCGGGCACATCGACGGCGCGATAAACATCGCCCTCGACGGCCTTCGCGAGCACCTCGGCGAGCTGGACAGGTCCAGGCCCGTCTACGTCAACTGCTTCTCCGGCATGCGCAGCTATATCGCCTGCCGCATCCTCGCCGGGAACGGCTTTGACGTCTACAACCTCTCCGGCGGCTGGCGCTTCTACAGCCTCACGCAGCAGGGCAGGGCGGACAACGACCACTACCCCTGCGGCGAGCGCAAATGAGCGGCATGGACTACGCGGCCGCCGCGCTGGAGCTGCACCGCGCCCACCGCGGCAAGATAGAGATACGCGGCAAGGTCCCCGTTAAAACCCGGGACGACCTCTCCATAGCCTACACCCCCGGCGTCGCGGAGCCCTGCCGCCGGATTGCGGCCGAGCCGGAGGCCGTATGGGAGTACACCTGCAAGGGCAGCACGGTGGCCGTCGTCACCGACGGCACCGCCGTGCTCGGCCTCGGCGACATAGGCCCCGAGGCCGCCCTGCCCGTCATGGAGGGCAAGGCCCTGCTTTTCAAGGAGTTCGGCGGGGTGGACGCGGTGCCCATCTGCCTGGACACAAAGGACCCCGACGCGATAGTAGCCGCCGTCAGGGCCGTCGCGCCTGCCTACGGCGGGATAAACCTTGAGGACATCTCCGCGCCGCGCTGCTTTGAGATAGAGCGGCGGCTTATGGAGGCGCTGGACATCCCGGTGTTCCACGACGACCAGCACGGCACGGCCATAGTTGTCTCCGCCGCGCTCACAAACGCGCTCAGGCTCGCCGGGCTGGAACTTGGCGCGGCCCGCATCGTCATAAACGGGCCCGGGGCCGCCGGCACTGCGATAACAGGGATGCTGCTCGCCCTCGGCGCGCGCGACATTGTCGTGTGCGACAGGCGCGGCGCGATATATGCCGGGCGCGAGGGCGTCTCGGGCCACAAGGCCGAGCTCGCCGCGCTCACCAACCCGCGCGGCGTCACCGGCGCGCTTGCGGACGCGCTGCGCGGGGCCGACGTGTTCATCGGCGTCTCGGGCGGCAGGCTCGTGACGCAGGACATGGTGCGCTCCATGGGCGCGAAGCCCATAATCTTCGCCATGGCGAACCCCACGCCGGAGATAGGCTACGCCGAGGCCATGGAGGCCGGCGCGTTCATTGCCGGCACGGGCCGGAGCGACTTCCCGAACCAGATTAACAACGTCCTCGCCTTCCCGGGCGTGTTCCGCGGCGCGCTTTCCGTCCGCGCCCGGGAGATAAACACGGCCATGAAGGCCGCGGCCGTCGGGGCGCTCGCCGATTTTGCCGGCGATGAGCTCTCGCGCGAGCACATTATCCCCGGCGCGTTTGAGCCGGGCGTCGCGGAGGCGGTCGCGGCCGCTGTCGCCGCCGCCGCGCGAGAAAGCGGGGCGGCACGGATATGAGGGAGCTTCCTGCCGGCGCGATAACCGGCTGCGTCGCGCGGCTGTGCATCGAGGCCAACCGGCGCCTGCCCGCAGACGCGGAGCGCGCGCTGCGCGGCGCCGCCGAGGCCGAGCCCTGGCCCGCCGCGAGGGCGATACTCTCCGACCTCTGCCGCAACCTGGACGCCGCGGCGGAGACCGGCCTGCCCATCTGCCAGGACACCGGGCTCGCTACGGTATTTGTCGAGCTCGGGCAGGACGTGCACATAAGCGGCGGGGACTTTTACTCCGCCGTACAGGAGGGCGTCCGCCGCGGCTACAGCGCCGGCTGCCTGCGCAAGAGCGTGGTCTCCGACCCACTCAGGCGCGTGAACACCGGGGACAACACCCCGGCCGCCGTCGAGGTGCGCATAGTCCCCGGCGAGCGGGTGAAAATAACCGTCTCGCCCAAGGGCGCGGGCAGCGAGAACATGTGCCGGGTAAAAATGCTCACTCCTGCCGAGGGCGAGGAGGGCGTCATGGCCTTCGTGCTCGACACCCTGCGCTCGGCCGGGGGGAACCCCTGCCCGCCGGTAGTCGCCGGCGTCGGCATAGGCGGCGGCTTTGACACCGTCGCGCGCCTTGCCCGCAGGGCGCTGCTGCGCCCCGTGGGCTCGGAGAACCCGGACGCATACTACGCCGGGCTGGAGCGCCGGCTCCTTGAGGAGATAAACGCCCTCGGCACCGGGCCGCAGGGCCTGGGCGGCGCGACGACGGCCCTCGGCGTCATGGTCGAGGCCGCGCCGACGCACATAGCCATGCTGCCCTGCGCGGTCTGCATCTGCTGCCACGCCGACAGGCACGCCGCGGAGGTGCTGTGATGGAAGAGATAAGGCTCAGCGTTCCGGCGGCGCGGGAGGAGATACTGGCCCTGCGCGCCGGGCAGCGCGTGCTGCTCTCCGGCACGGTGTACACCGCGCGCGACGCGGCGCACCGGCGCATGCTCGAGGCTCTCGGCAGGGGGGAGCCCCTGCCATTCGAGCTGGAGGGCGCCGCAATATACTACTGCGGCCCCGCCCCGGCCCTGCCCGGCGGCGTTATAGGCGCCGCGGGCCCTACTACAAGCTACCGCATGGACGCCTACGCCCCCGCGCTTATAGAGCGCGGCCTCGCGCTGATGATAGGCAAGGGCCCGCGCAGGCCGGAGGTGCTGGAGGCCATGCGCGGGAGAGCGGCGTATCTCGCCGCGGCCGGCGGCGCGGGCGCGCTGCTCGCCGGCTGCGTTCTCGAATGCGAGGTCATAGCCTGGCCGGAGCTCGGCCCCGAGGCGGTCAGGAGGCTCACGGTGCGCGACATGCCGCTCATAGCCGCATGCGACGCGCACGGCGGGGACCTTTATGCAAGCGGCCCGGCGGAATACCTGCGCTCCGCGGGCAGATGAGAAGAGGAAGATGGTATGGCAACTAAGGGAAAACACTCGAGCCCGGGCTCCGGCGGCGGGGCCGCGGCGATAAAAATACTGCTCCTCGGCTGCCTTGCCGTAGTGATTATTGCGGCGGGGGTGACCATGCTGCCGGAGCGGCCGGACGTGAGCGCCGCGCCGGAGACGCAGGCCCCCGCGAGCGGCGGGAGCCTTGTGCGGCCGACCGACCCCGTGCCAATTATCACCATGCCCAACGGCGAGGCGGAGGAAACACCCGGGCCGGAAGCCTCCGCCGCCCCGACGGCTGCCGCCCCGGTCCAGACCGCCGCGCCGGGCACCGCCGCGCCCATGGTCGAGACGCCCGGGAGCATCGGCGCCGGCCTGCCGGTGACCGTCCGCGCCACCGCCCCGGTGGACGAGAGCTATTTTGAGGACGCCGTTTTCATCGGCGACAGCCGCACAGAGGGGCTGAAGCTCTACTCGGGCCTGCCCACGACCTTCTGGTCGAAGGTCGGCCTCAACGTCTCCACCGTGTTCACCGACGCCTTCCTCGAGCTCGACGGCGGGCACGTGACCGTCGCCGACGCAATCAGGACGCAGGAATACTCCAAGGTCTATATCATGCTCGGCATAAACGAGCTGGGCTGGCCCTCGGCGCAGACCTTTGCCGACGAGTACGCAAAGATAATCGACCTCATACGCGAGACGCACCCGGACGCGACGATATACGTCCAGTCCATTTTCTCCATAGGCCGCATCAGGAGCAGTAACGACGAGGTATTCAATAATAATAATGTAATGCGCCTGCAAAGGGCGCTCTGCGACATGTGCGTGGAGAAGGACGTCAACTATCTGAACGTGGCGGAGGTGCTCGAGGCCCCGGACGGCTACCTCATAGACGACGATTCATACGACGGCACCCACCTCACGGTGCCCTATTACAAGGTTTGGGTAAACTACCTCAAATCCCACACGGTTTGATATAAGGAGGACAATATGAAAAAAGCAAAACGCATTGCCGCGCTCGCCCTCGCGCTCTGCGCCGCGCTCGCCCTCGCCGGCTGCGTCGGCAAGGCCGAGCCCATAGACGTGGACGGGCTTGCGCAGGAGATAGTCGGCGCCGCGACCTTCGGCGAGCCGATGAACGCGCTTGACAGCAGCGTCGCGCTCGGGCTCTACTCCGCGCCCGAGGGCAGCGAGGTCTGCGCCTTCGCCGGCACCGGCGCCACCGCCGAGGAGGCCGCCGTATTCAACACCGGCTCCGCCGAGAACGCGGCCGCGCTTGTTGAGAGCCTCAGGCAGCGCAACCAGACGCGCATAGACCAGTACGCGAGCTATAACCCCGCCGAGGTCCCCAAGCTGGAGAGCGCCGTAATACTCTCCGGCGGCCCCTATGTAGTGCTCATAGTGGCCCAGGACGCCTCCGCCGCCGAATCCATAGCGAAGGACGCGCTGGCCGGACAATAAAAAATACGCCCCGGGTCTCCGGGGCGTTTTTCATGCCGGCACGGTAAAGCGGTAGCCGAGGCCGCGCACGGTCTGTATGTAGAGCGGGTGGGAGGGGTCGTCCTCGATTTTCGCCCGCAGGCGCGATATGTAGACCATGACCGTGTTCTCGTCCACAAGGCTGCCGCCCCAGACAAGGTCGTAGAGCCGGCTGCGCGAAAAAATGCGGTCAGGATTGTCCATAAACAGCTTCATCATGGCGTTTTCCTTGCCGGAGAGGACGATTTCCTCGCCGTTTTTGTAAAAGCGCAGGGTGCCGCTGTTGTAGGTGAAGGGCCCGGCGCAGATCATGTCCTCCATCGGCAGGCCGCGGCTGCGCCGTATAAGCGCCCTCGCCTTGGCCGCGAAGATGACGGGGTTGAAGGGCTTGGCGACAAAATCGTCCGCGCCGAGGTCAAGGCAGTAGAGCTGCTCATATTCCTCGCTCTGCGCCGAGCAGACCACCACCGGCGTCTTGAGCCCGCGGCGGCGTATGTCCTGGAGGACGTGCGCCCCGTCTATGCCCGGCAGCTCTAATTCCAACACCACAAGGTCGTATTTGACCCTCCAGAGCCGCTCGAGCGCCTCCTCGCCGGAGACGGCGTTTTCCGTCTGCATGGCGGCGGCGCGCAGCGCGCGGCTGAGCATGGACACGGAATTCAGCTCGGAGTCCACTATCAAAACGCTGTCGGCCATAAAACGGCTCCTCCCTTAACAAAAATTAAGCATCGTTTAATAAAGCTATTATAGTTCATGATTCCCGCAATTGCAAGCATAAACGCAGGAATACGTCAAATTCTGCGGTGGATACAAGCGCAAAATCACGCCGGATGAAGCGCAGCTGCCGCAAGAAACATTAATAAATATTAAGGTTAAATAAATACACAGTTAATTGAAGTTTGTTATACTTTTCACTATGATAAACGGAGCAGTGCGCCCTGATTCTCGGGTCGGCCCCCGGGGGCGGGAGCTGCCTGCTCCGCTAAAATTACCCGTACAGTAATAATTCGGGAGGTAGAAACAAAAATGAAGAAGCTGACCGCAATTGCACTCTCTCTGCTTCTCTGCGTCGGCCTGCTGGCCGGCTGCGGAATAACCGTAGTACAGTACACCCCGGCTGCGCCGGAGGTTGAGGAGCCCACGCCCACCGAGCCCGCCGGGCCCGGCGAGGTCGTTGAAGTCCCCGAGGGCGAGCTGGCCCTTGGCTTCAACATGGTGGCGAACCTCGCCTTCGGGCACAGCGGCTCGAGCAACGCCTCCGCGGACGCGGACGGGCTTGCCCAGGCCAACGTAGACATC
>CALWYQ010000168.1 GCA_944385815.1 uncultured Oscillospiraceae bacterium
TCCATGCCGAAGGAGCGCAGGACGATTATGAGCGCGACAACTATTACAACCAGCATCAGCAAAGCGAAAATAACGCCCGCCGGGCTGCCTTTTTTCCTGTTATTTGCCATAATATCACCTCAAAACCATATTATATCCCAAAAGACGCGCCCTGTCCAGGAAAGTTCCCCACGATGGCCCGCCAGGAGGCGAGGTCGGTGGCCGTCTCGGTGTTGAAAACAAGCACGCGGCTGTCCCTGCCGAGGCCGGCCTCGCGCCGGAGCGGCTCTAACTCGGGCCTGAGCATGAGCTCGCGCAGCAGCGCGCAGCCCGCGGCGCCGGACTCGCCGGCGACTATGCCCTCGCGATAGAGCGCGCGCACGGCCTCAGCCGCGCTCTCGTCCGGCAGCGCGGCAAAGTATTCCGCCCGGTCAAGCAGCGCGGCAAGCCCGATTTCGCAGGGCTCACCGCAGGCGAGGCCGGCCATGATCGTGCGTATCTCCCCGCCGACGCAGCGCCTCTCTCCCGCCCCGGCGGAGAGCATGAGGCAGGGCGCGGCGGCGGTTTCGGCGACGAAATATACGGGCTTGACGCCTAAGAGCTCCGTGAGCGCGCCGGCGCCCGCCCCGGCGAAGGAGCCGACCCCGGCCTGCAGGAACACGTGCGTCGGCGGCTCGGGCAGCGCGTCCGCGCACTCGGCGAAAAGCGCGCCGTAGCCGCGCATTATCTCATGCGGCAGCGCCTCGCAGCCGGGCAGGACGGTGTCCTGCAAAAGCACGCCGCCGTTTTCATCGGCGAGGCCGCGGGCGCGGCGCACGCAGGCGTCGTAGTTCATCGGCTCGATGCTGACGGACGCGCCCTCGGCGGCGATGGCCTCAAAGCGCTCGCGCGAGCTGCCCTCCGGCATGAGCACCACGGCGCGGCAGCCGAATTCCCGCGCGAGGAAGGCCACGGCGCGGCCATGGTTGCCGTCGGTCGCCGTGTAAAAGCTCAGGCGGCGGCCGGAGCGCGCCGCGGCGTCCCAGCTCAGCGGGCCCTCGCCGCAGAGCGCGCGGGCCATGGCGTACCCGGCGCCGAGGAGCTTGAAGGCGCCCAGTCCGAAGCGCCGGCCCTCGTCCTTGAGATAGAGCGCGCCGAGGCCGAGCTCCGAGGCCATGCCGGGGAGCTTGACAAGCGGCGACGGCGCATAAAACGGCGCGCCGCGCCAGAACTCAAGCGCCGCGCGCGCGTCGTCCGCCGTGACGGGGGAGGCTCCCTCGCCGCGGGGGAGGTTTTTTACATACCGGATGCCCATACGACGGCCTCCTTCATTTGCCGTGTTCAGCAGAGATGCGGGGCGCGTTCCCGCGCCCGGCGGGGAAAAGGCCGCAAAATCAGCCTGCGGCCTCCGGCCAGGGGAACAGCTCGCTCCCTCTGACGATATACGCCCGGCGGGCTATTTTCGCCATGGGCGTGTCGGAAAGCGAGTCGGAGTAGAAGCCGTCCACCTCGCAGCGCGGGTATTCAAGCCGGAAGCGGCGGACCTTTTCCTCGCTGTGGTTGTTCTCGCCGAGGGTCCAGCCGCTGCGGCGGTCCACGCGGCTGGCGATGAGCCGCACGCCGAGCCGCTCCGCCACGGGCCGCAGCAGGAAGTCGGGCGAGGCGCTGGATATGATGTCGTCCGGGCGGCGCTGTTCGAGGTACCAGGCGTTGATGTCCCCGTAATGCCCGGCCCAGAACTCCTCAACGGCGGCGTCCACGTCCGGCAGGCGTGTGAGGAAGCCGTAAAAGACCTCCTTCGCCCGGGTCTTGCTTGTGAGCCCCAACTTTATCCCCGCCGCATAGGGCAGCGCGCCCAGCGCGGGGCCGAGCACGCGCGGCCAGCGCCGCAGGCAGAAGGCGAAGAAGGCCTCCGTGCTGTCATAGGGCAGTATGGTCTTGTCAAAATCATATACGTTTACAAGCTCCATTATATCTCTCCCGTCAGGCGGTAATAGGTTACCGCGAAGGCCTCGCGTATAAAATAATTCAGCGCGAGGGTGGGCCAGCTCGTGCGCCCGGCTACGCCGGAGCACTCCACGCCGAGCCGGGCGGCCATGGCAATGGCGCGGTGGAGGTGGTACTCGCTGGTGACTATGGCGGTGTTCCCGTCGGGCTCGCCGCCGCGCTCCCTGATGAGGGCGAAGGAGAACTCGAGGTTCTCCCAGGTGCTCGTCGCCCTGTCCTCTACGATAATGCGCCCGGGGTCTATGCCCCTGGCCTCGAGCCAGACCTCCATGGCCTCGCCCTCGGTCATCGTCTCGCCGGGGCCCTGCCCGCCGGAGACCACGGCCACGCAGTCCGGGTGCGCGGAGAGCCACTCAAAGGCCGCGTCCAGCCTGTCGGTGAGGGAAAGGCTCGGCGTGTCGCCGTGCAGCCCCGCGCCTAAGACTACAAGGTACTCGGCGTCCTCGGCCGCCGTTGTCCGCGCGTCGCGGACAATGGGCGCCTCGATGACGCAGAATACGCCCAGGCCGAGCGCCAGAACCACGGCCATCGCGATCCTGAGCGCCCTTTTGCGCACAAAATGATAATAAAGGATTATAAGCGCGATTCCCGCGCAGAGCGCCCCGACAAGGCCGTGCCCCGTCATTGCAAAGGCAAAAACCGCCCCCGCCGCGAGAAAAAGCGCCGCGAAAATCAGATAGAGCCTATTCTTCACTTAGCTCCTCCCATTCGAGATACAGCGCGTCCAGCCGCTCCTCGAGTCCGGCGCGCTCGGCGTCCAGCTCCATGAGCCGGACGTAGTCGGAGGCGTTGGCCTCGCTCTCGGCGTTTATCTCGGCGGCGCGGGCCTCGGCCTTTTCTATTTCGCGCTCGACCCGGCGGCGCTGCTTTTCCCGCTCCGAGGTGCGCTGCTTCTGGCTTTTGGGCTTTGCGGGACGGGGCGCGGCGGCCTTCGCCGCCTGGGCCATGGCCTCGCGGCGCGCGCGCCACTCGCGGAACTCGCCGAAGCTGCCGCGGAAGTCGATAATTTCCCCGCCGCTGAAGCACCAGATGCGCGTGGCGAACTTCTCGATGAAATAGCGGTCGTGGCTTACAAAGAGCAGCGCCTCGCCGTAGCCGGACAGCGCGTCCTCCATCCACTCGCGCGAGGGGATGTCGAGGTGGTTCGTGGGCTCGTCGAGTATGAGCAGGTTCACGTCCGCGCGCATGAGTATGCAGAGCCTGAGCCGGCTCTGCTCGCCGCCGGAGAGCGTCCCGACGGCCTTGAGGGCGTCCTCGCCCGTGAAGCCGAAGGCGCCGAGCATGTCCCGCGCCTCCTGCATGGTGCAGCGGCACTCGTCGATGACCGTATCCGCCGCGCTCAGCTCCGGGTTGCTGAAGCGCACAAGCTGAGGCA
>CALWYQ010000169.1 GCA_944385815.1 uncultured Oscillospiraceae bacterium
AAAAGCCGCGGCTGTCCGCGGCTTTTCCTTTTGAGGTTGTGAGTTTATGGTATGGAGGCAGAGGGATTACACTTCGCTGATGTCGCCCCAGTCGGGGACCTTTACGGTCACCTGCTCCTCGCTGGACCTCTTGGCGGCGAGGGAGTAGATAAGGGCGCTGATGCCGTCGGCGAGGGGTGTATCGAACTCCCTGCCCTCGCGCAGGCAGCGCTGGAAGGCCTCGTGGGCGTAGTATATGACGTCGCCGGTGGCGAGGTCATAGCTGTCGTTGAACTTTATGCTCTCGGCATAGGGCATGTCCTCGGTTTTCCAGGTGAGGTTAGTGAACTCAAACATGCCCTCGCCGGTGAGGAAGATGCTGCCCTTCGTGCCGATGTACGCCCTCGAGCAGGTGGGAATATCGCAGGCCCAGCTCGCGGCGATGGTGCCGATGGCGCCGTTGCGCAGGCGGACGGATATGCTCGTGTGGTTATCGAATTTGGGCACGCTGGCAATGGTGCCGGTGTAGTTGCAGCTTATGGTGTCGAAGCCGCCGGCCATGGCGGTTATGAGCTTCCAGTCGTGGCTCACGCTCTCGACGGTCATGCCGCAGGCGAGGTCGGGGTCGGTGCGCCAGCTCGCGCCGAGGTTCTTTGCGTGGAATCCGAAGCCGGGGCTCAGGCGGGAGAAGGCGATGTCCACGGGCTCGCCGAACATGCCGGTCTTTACAAGCTCGAGCATCTTCTGGTAGGCGGGGCGGTAATAGTGCGCAAAGCCGACCATAATTTTCGCGTCGTACTTTTCGGCCATGTCCTTGAGTATCTTCGCGTCGGCCATGGTGCAGGCGACGGGCTTTTCAAGGTAGAGCGGGACGTGGTGCTTCAGGACCATCTCGCAGTAGTCGAGGCGCTTTGTCGGGGGCGTGGAGATGACGGCGTAGTCGCACTCGGGCATGAAGCCCTCTATCTCCTCATATTTGCAGGTGGGGCAGCCGAACTCCTCGGAGACCAGCTTCGCGTTGTGCTCGCTGATATCAAAGCCGCCGATGACCTGCCCGCCGAGGCGGACGACCGCGCGGCCGTGGTGGCGGGCGATGTCGCCGCAGCCGATAAGGAATACCTTCATCAAATTTCCTCCTTACTTGCCAAGGGCGAGGACAGAGCTCACAATGTTCTCGACGGTGATGCCGTTCATGGCGAGCAGCCGCTCATACGGCGCGCTCTGGCCGAACTGGTCCTGGATGCCGACGCGCTTTACAATGCCCTTGCCCATCTCGGCGGCCACGCAGCAGACGGCGGAGCCGAGGCCGTTGATTATGTTGTGGTCCTCGACGGTGACTATGCGGCCGCAGTCGTTTACGCAGGCGGCAACGGCCTCGGTGTCGAGGGGCTTTACGGTGTGCATGTCCAGCACGCGGACGCTGACTCCCCTGTTGGAGAGCTCGCGCGCGGCCTCGAGGGCGAGGCAGACGGTGTCGCCGTTGGCGATTATCGCGGCGTCGGTGCCCTCGCGGAGCTTGTTGGCCCTGCCTATCTCGAACTCCACGCCCTCGTCGTATATCACGGGGATGGCGTCGCGGGTGAAGCGCAGGTACACCGGGCCGTCCCAGGCGGCGGCGGCGCGGACAAGCCTGCGCGCGGCGTGGTAGTCGGCGGGCATTATCACGGTCATGTTCGGGATGGTGGAGAGGATGCCGAGGTCCTCGATGCACTGGTGGCTCGCGCCGTCGTTCGCGGGGGTGACGCCGCCGTGGGAGCAGGCCAGCTTGACGTTCAGGTGCGGATAGCAGGCCTCCTGGCGTATCATCTCGACCATGCGCATACTGCCGAAGGCGGCGTAGGTCACGACGAAGGGGATCTTGCCGCAGGTGGCGAGGCCCGCTGCCACGCCGGCGGCGTTCTGCTCGGCGATGCCGACGTTGAGGTACTGCCCCGGCAGCTCCTTGCGGAAGGCGCCGGTCTTGCAGCTCTTGCCGATGTCCACGTCCACGACAAGGATGTCGCGGTTTTCGCGCCCTAATTCGACTATTTCGTCGCCGAAGCCGTCGCGGGTCGCTTTTTTAACCATTTCGCTCATTTTAAGCCCTCCCTCAGCACTCGACGTACTGCGTGTCGAGCTCGGCCATGGCCTGCTCGTACTGTTCGGTGTTGGGCGCGGTGCCGTGCCAGCCGACCTGGTTTTCCATGTAGCTGACGCCCTTGCCCTTTACGGTGCGGCCGACGATGCACTTGGGCCGGCCGTTTTTGACGCTCACCGCGAGGTCGAGCGCCCTGACCATTTCCTCCATGTCGTTGCCGTCTATCTCATAGACGTCAAAGCCGAAGGCGCGGAACTTGCCGGCGAGGTCCACAGGAGGCATGATCTCGTCGCAGGTGCCGTCCAGCTGGAGGTTGTTGTAGTCGGCGAACACGATGAGGTTGTCGCACTTATACTTGTAGGCGGTGCCGCAGGCCTCCCAGATCTCGCCCTCGTTGCACTCGCCGTCGCCGACGGCTACGAACACGCGGTAGTCCATGCCGTCTAACTTCGCCGCGATGGCCATGCCCACGCCGCAGGCGAGTCCCTGGCCCAGCGAGCCGGTGGAGATGTCTATGCCGGGGCACTTCTTCATGTCCGGGTGGCCCTGGAGGGGCGAGCCCTCCCTGCGCAGGGTGTCGAGCACCTCCATGGGGAAGTAGCCGCGCATGGCGAGGGCGGCGTACTGCGCCGGGCAGACGTGGCCCTTGCTCATCACAAAGCGGTCGCGGCCGGGCCAGCGGGGCTCCTCTGGCCGGACGTTCATCTCGCGGAAGTAGCAGGCCGTTACGAATTCGGCCACGGAGAGACTGCCGCCCGGATGGCCGGACTGCGCCTTGTAAATCATGTCGATGACGTGCTTCTTGAGGTCGACGCAGGTGTTTTTAAGCTGCGCAATGCTCAGTTTCTCGTTCATTGCAACCACCTTTCTTCAGGGCGTCAGGATGTGAATATCGTGGATATGCCGGGTATGTAGGTAATTATTAGCAGCACGATAAGCGAGGCCAGTATCAATGGTACGACGGCTCTGGATATCTGCTTGAGGTTGACCTTGGCGACGCCGCAGGCGACGTACAGGTCGACGCCGACGGGAGGCGTGTAGAGGCCGATGGCGAGGTTGACTATCATAACGACGCCGAGGTGGATGAGATCGACGCCGAGGGCCTGGGCAACCGGGACGAAGAGCGGGGTGAAGATGTAGAGCGCGCTCGTGGAGTCCAGGAAGCAGCCGGCTATGAGCAGCAGGATGTTGACGATGATGAAGAAGATTATCGTACTGCCGCCGGTGAGGTCGGTCAGCGCGCCGGAGATGGCGATGTCCAGGCGGCTGCGGGTGAGGACGTAGGAGAACATGCTCGCCGTCGCGGTTATGAAGAGGACGGTGGCGGAGGTGCTGGCCGAGTCGATGATGATGGCCTTGAGCTCCTTGAACTTGACGGTCTTGTAGACGAACACGCCAACGACAAGGCCGTACACGACGCTCACGGCCGCGGCCTCGGTCGGGGTGAAAATGCCGCCGTAGATGCCGCCGAGGATGATTACGGGCATGAGCAGGCCCCAGAAGGCCTTTTTGAAGGCGACCCAGCGGTCGTGCCAGCTGGCCTTGGGCAGCTTTACGAGGTTGGCCTTGCGGCCAAGTATCAGGGCCGTGGCGATAAGGGCCGCGCCCATGATGAGGCCGGGGATGACGCCCGCCTTGAAGAGGTCGCCGATGCCGACGCCGGAGGCAATCGAGCCGTAGACGACGAAGGTGATGCTCGGCGGGATGATGACGCCGATAGCGCCGGCGCTGGCCATAAGGGCCGCGGAGAAGCTCGGGCTGTAGCCGGAGCGGATCATGCCGGGTATCATAACCAGGCCGAGGGCCGCGACGGTGGCCGGGCCGGAGCCGGAGATGGCCGCGAAGAAGCAGGAGACGATGACGCAGACAATGGCGAGGCCGCCGCGGAGATGGCCGACGCAGGCCTCGGCGAGGTTAATGAGCCGCTTTGAAATCTGCGCCTTGTCCATTATGTTGCCGGCGAGGATGAAGTAGGGTATGGCCAGCAGCACGAATTTGCTCATCGAGGAGCTGAACATCTGCGGCATGGCGCTCATTACGGTGTCCAGCGGACGTCCGGCGCCCTGGACAAGCATGGCGATAACGCTCGATACGCCGAGGCAGACCGCTATCGGCGCGCCCATTATAAGCAGCAGGGCGAAGCTTATGAACAGTACGGCGGCAATCATTTGCTCAGGGCCTCCTTTCCGTCGGCGGACTCGGGTTTGACTTTCGCTTCCTCAATGGTCGCCTGGGCGAAGCGTATCGTTATGAATATCGCGCCGAAGGGGACGAAGGTGGCGTAAATCCACTCGGGCCACTGCATGGCCGCGGTGACCATGCCGAGGTTGTACTGGTTGAGGACCATGAGCACGCCGTAGTAGAAAAGCACGGCGGAGAACACGGTGCACAGGCCGTAAACGAACACAAGCAGGGCCTTGCGGGCCTTGAAGTTCACGGCGTCGGGCAGTATCGTAAGCCCGAGGTGCGCGCGGCGCTTGGCGGCGATGGCGGTGCCCATCATGCTGAGCAGTATGAAGAGGTAGGTGGCTATCTCCTCGGAGAAGGCCAGGGAACCGATGCCGGTCCAGCGGCAGACGACGTTCGCGAAGGTGATGGCGACCATCACTATCGTGCAGATAATGCAGATTATCTCTTCTATCCAGTCAAGAACCTTATTAAGCATGTCGTGCACCTCCGTCAGGCCTCGATGCCGAAGGCCGAGCAGGCCTCCTCACCGAAGTATTCGAACATCTCCTGCTTGAAGTCGGCGACGGCTTCCTCAAAGGCGGCCATTTCCTCGTCCGTGAGGTAGGTGACGGTCATGCCCTCCTCCTTGAAGCGCTCTATGGTCTCCGCTTCCTCGTTCACAAGGGTCTCGCGGCCCCAGTCGCAGGCCTCGGCGGCGCACTCGGCGAGGAGCTCCTGGGTCTTGGGCTCAAGGCTCTCCCAAATGTCAGTGTTGGCGATGAAGAGGTCGCTCTCATAGGAGTAGTTCCACATCGTGAGGTAGTCCTGCACCTCGTACATCTTGGAGGAATCGGTGATGGACACGCCGTTTTCCTGCCCGTCAAGGGCGCGCTGCTGTATCGCGGTAAAGACCTCGGACCAGTTCATGGCGCTCGGGTCGGCGCCGAGGGCGTTGAAGAAGCCCATGAACACGACCGAGCCGGGGACGCGGATCTTGAGATGCTGGATGTCCTCGGGCGTGCGGACCTCGTGCTTGGAGTTGGTGAGCTGCCTGAAGCCGTTGTGGAAGCTGCCGAGGTAGGTCATGCCCTTGGCGGCGAGGCGCTCGGCGTAGTAGTCCTTGCCGGTGGAGTCTATCACCTCGACGGCCTCGTCGTAGTCCTCGAATATCCAGGGTATCGTGGCGACGGGCAGCTTCTCGTCTATGACGGCGAGGGTGCAGGTCGCGTAGGCCGCAAGGTCCACGCTGCCCGAGGCTATCATCTCGATGCCACGGGAGGCGTTGCCGTTGGCGAGCTGGTCGTTCGGGAACACGGCGACGGTCACGCTGCCGCCGGAGCGCTCCTCAACAAGCTGGGCAAAATAGTCGCCGACGCGGGCGTCGATCTGCGTGTCGGTGCCATTGACGGCCATGGTGAGTTCTATGGTCTGGTACTCGCCCTCGACCTCCTCGGACGGGCCGCCCGTGCAGGCGGTAAGCGAAAGCACCATCGCCAGCGCCAGGGCGGCGCAGGCAAGCTTTGCAAATTTACCTCTCAAGGTTTCTCCCTCCTGATGCTTTTCTCTCCTCAGCCCCGCCCCGGACGGGCCCTGTCCGGGACAAGACCGACATCTGTTGTCATATGTCCTTTGTCAGACATACGCTTAACTGCTTAAATACTATCACTCCCAAATACGGCACGTCAACCCAATTCAATCGTTTCTCGCTTTTGCCTAATTTCGGCCTGTCCGATTTTTGCAGAATATACAAAAAATGAGCCGTCAGCGCGGGGCTGACGGCCATTTCAGGGGCTAATAGTTTAATTTTTGACAACGTCTAAGAAATACGTCTCATGTATGAATTCCTCGAGGCCCTCGGTATTTTTGCTTTTAAGCAGCTCATATATGCGCCAGTGGACGTCCAAAAGCCGCCGGGCCCGGCCGGTGCTTATCATCGTGGAGACGGTTTTGCGGCGCACGGCATAGGTCAGCATACGCACGACGCGGTTTATTTTGTCCACCAAGTCGTTCCTGCACATGGCGGAGACGGCGTTGTGGAAGGCCTCGTCGGCCATAAAGGCGGCCTCCTCGACCTCGCCGCGGCGGCCCGCGACGGCGTCCTCAAAGTCGTCGAGGCAGTCCCGGATGCGCCGCAGCTCCTCCTCCCCGCCCTTTTTCATGGCGAGGCGCATTATGCCGACCTCCGTCATCTCCCGGAGCTCGATGAGGCTGTCAAAGTCCTCGCCCCGGCCGAGGATGATGCCGTAGACCATCGGGTCTATCATGCTCTCCGTAAAGCCGCTGCTTACAAACGTGCCCTCGGAGCGGCGGCTCTCCAACACGCCCATGTAGCTCAGAATCTTGGTTGCCTCGCGGACGCTGGTGCGCGCCACGCCGAAGTTGGCCGCCAGCTCCGGCTCCGTAGGAAGGCGGTCGCCCGGCTTGAGCTCGCCGGAGACTATGCCGTCGGTCAGGCAGTTTATGACCTGCTGCACCACGGTTTCGCTTTTGAGGTTCTTAATATAATTCGCCTGTCCGGCCATGCCCAGCCCTCCCGGAGGTTTATCGGATGTCTGACATATCATCCAAACTCAGGATACGCTATTTCCGGCGTTTTGTCAAGCTTTTGTCTATTGCGCGGCTTCACAGCGATACGGGGCTTTAATTTTTGCGGCGGGGGTGGTATACTTTAGGCAAGCTTTGAAGGGAGGCCTGAAACATGAAAATAACCTATCTCGGCCACTCCTGCTTCCTTATCGAGAGCGCGGCGGGGCG
>CALWYQ010000170.1 GCA_944385815.1 uncultured Oscillospiraceae bacterium
ACAGCGGCCGGTTTGACGCAATCGTCAGGCGAGAGCTTCAGATGCTGAAGGAACGGCACGGCATAAAATACGCGGTTGTACTTGCCCGAATGCCCGGCAGAAGGCCCGGCGCGGAGGCTCAGCCCCTCGACACCATCTTTCCCGAGGAGCTCGAGACCGTGCCCGCGCGGTTTGCGATCGACCGCAGGAACGCATGAATGTTAAAACGCGCCGCCTTCGTTGTGACCTATGTCACACACTCCTGGGGCGGCGCGGCTAAATTTGAGGCGATGGCGGTAAAGCTTGGCAAAAGAGTCATAAGGCTTTGAGCTGAGACGTGCTTTTTATATCAGGCGCAGCCAGGCCGCATATTGTGAGGATATGCGGTTACAGCTCGTTTTTTGCGAACATCACGGCCGTGACTGCGACGACCGGCGCGGTTTCGCAGCGGAAGATCCTCTCCCCCATCGAGCAGAGCACGGCCCCCGCGCCCCTGGCGAGGCGGACTTCGGCAAGCGTGAATCCGCCCTCCGGGCCGGTTATTATGCCGGCGCTTTTGAAGTCCCCGGCGCTCTCTATGGCCTCGCGCAGGGGGACGCGGCCGTCGCCGGTCTCGTACATGAACAGCGCGCAGTCGTTCTTCATGGCCGAGTCAAGCATCTCAACATAGTCGTGGATATAGTCCACGGGCGGTATGATCCCGCGGCCGCTCTGCTCCGCGGCGGACTGGGAGATGCGGTTGAAGCGCTCTATCTTCTTGCCCATGCTCCGGCCGTCTATCTTTGCGACGCAGCGCTCGCAGTCAAAGAAAACTATCCTCGCCGCGCCGGCCTCGACGCATTTCTGGATGAGGTAGTCCGCCCGCTCGCCCTTTGGCAGGCCGGCGTAGACCGTCACCCTGACCTCCGGCTCTCCGCGGCAGGGCGTGACCTCCACCACCTCGGCCTCGACCTCGTCGCCGAGCGTGCTTACAAGGCGGCAGCGGTAATCCGTGCCCGCGCCGTCGCAGATTACGACGTCCTCCCCCGGGCGCAGGCGCAGCACGCGCACATGCTCCGCGTCCTGCCCGCGAATATAGGCCCGGCCGCCCGCAAGATTGGTGCCGGCCATGAAAAATCTCGGCATGGTCATACCTCCGTCAGTATATACTGCCCTCATTATCTCATATGCCGCACACAATTGCAAGCGCGCTCATAGATTGTATGGGAGGTCTTGCCCATGGACTCAAGTGAAAACGCCCTCGCGGGCTTTGACTCGGTCTGGAGCCGCGTCTGCGGCGAAGCCCCCTGCGCCGCGCCCGGCCTCGATACGCTTGCCGAAATGGCCCAGCGCCAGCGCGAGCTGCTCTGCGCCATTGCGGGGCGCTGCCCGTCCCTCGCGCCGGGCCTCAACCGCATGGCCGCTGAGCTCGCGCGCGCGGTCAGGCGCCTCGCGGCCGAAAGCTTCCTTCTCACCGGCAGGCACTGCCGCCCCGGCGCGGCCTGCGCCGTGATAGGCGGCACGCTCTGCGCGCTCAGGGACGCGCACGCGGCCTCGCTCGAGTTGGCCGAGGCCCTCTCGACCGCGGCAAACGCCGCCGCGTGCGAGCAGCGCGGTACTCTCGACCGCCTCGCCGCCGCTGAACGCCGCCATGCCCGCGAGCTGCGGGAAATCATTTTGTCGGCCCTCGGCGCAAATTAGTCTTGACTTTGGGGAAAAAATAATATATTATATACGGGCGCTGAGCGCTAAGTGAACAGCTTTCAGTTCGAGCAGCCCGTGGAGATGTCGCGTAGTTGGTCGAGCGCGCACGATTGGAAATCGTGTAGGGGTCAAAAGCTCCTCGAGAGTTCGAATCTCTCCATCTCCGCCACCGGGGCAGGATTTTTCCTGCCCCGGATTTTTTTGCCTGCGGCACTTATTCAGTCTTTCCCCATGCGGAACGTTATATATAAATGAAGGGAGAGGCCGGGGCCCCTCCCTTAAAAGCTCGCTTTTATTACAGGCTGTCGCCAAAGTCGGCGCGGAACCTTTTGACAAGCTTGTCCTGCCAGTCGCTGGTCGGCTCGAGCCGGCCGAAGAAGAAGCGCAGGCTGCTCGGCTCCTCCACCCAGCGCAGGCCGCCTACAAGCTCGCGGTTGCGGAACAGCCACTCGATGCGGTCCACCGCGTAGAGCACCTGGCTCATCGTGAACACGCGCCTCGGCATTGCGAGGCGGAGCAGCTCCACCTCGGCTATCGGCTCCGTGCCGTCCGGCTCGCGCTGCTCGCTGAGCGTGCCGCGCTCCATGCCGCGGATGCCGCCGGCGAGGTAGACCGCCGCCGCCAGCGCGCCCGCCGGGTACTCGTGGTCGTCAACCTGCGGCAGGAACTCGCGCGCGTTCAGGTGGCAGCCGAGGCCGCCCGCCGGGGTCACGACCGGCACGCCCCGCTTTTGCAGCTCGCGGCTCATAAAGTCGATGAAAAGCGGGCCCTGGCTTATGACGTCCTCGTCCATCGTCTCGTCGAGGCCGACGGTTATGGCCTCCATCTCGCGCACGCTCATGCCGCCGTAGGTCAAAAAGCCCTCGTACATCGGCACCAGCTCGCGCATGGCGTCAAAATGCTTCCGCTCGTGTATCGCGATGCAGCCGCCGCGGGCAAAGCCGAACTTGCGCGCCGAGAAGTAGATTATATCGAACTCGTCGGCTACGCGGCGCGTTATCTCGCGTATCGACATGTTTTTGCACTGCTCCTCGCGGGTCTTTATGAAGTAAAGATTATCCTGCAACAGGCTCGCGTCCAACACGGTCATTATGCCGTTTTCCCGGCAGATCTCACACGCATCGTGCATATTCTGCAGGCTCAGCGGCTGGCCTCCGATAAGGTTCGTGCCGGCCTCTATGCGGAGGAAGGGTATGCGCTCCACGCCCGTTTCGGCGATAAAGCGGCGCAGCTTGTCGAGGTCTATGTCGCCCTTGAAGGGGTCGTCGCTCGTGGTCTTTACACCCTCGTCCTTCACAAGCTCGGCCACGCTGCCGCCGAGTCGGGTGATGTGCGCCTTGGTGGTCGTAAAGTGGAAGTTCATGGGCACGACGTCGCCGGGCTTTACAAATGCGACGGCGAGGATATTCTCGCACGCGCGGCCCTGGTGCGCCGGGAGCAGGAAGTCCGTGCCGAAGAGCTCGTGCACCTTGGCCTCCAGGCGGTCAAAGCTCGCGCTGCCGGCGTAACTGTCGTCGCAGATGAGCATCGCGGCGGTCTGGCGGTCGCTCATGCCGTTGACGCCGGAGTCCGTCAGCATGTCGAGGAAAATGTCCCTGTTCTTGAGCAGGAAGGTGTTGTTGCCGGCCTCGGCAATGGCCTCGGCGCGGCGCTCCACGGGCTGAAGGTTCAGCTTCTGCACCATGCGCACCTTGTGCAGCTCGAGAGGGATGTCCATACCGCTGAAGAATTTGATGTTTGCCATGATTTTTGGCTCCTTTCCTGATTTGGGGAGCCGTTTGGCGGCGGTTCCACCGGGTTTTGAGGAAAAAATAAACGCTCTTCCTCCAAAATAGAGGACGAGCGCCAAATCCCGTGTTACCACCTCAGTTCACCGCCACCTCACGATGGCGGCCTTTTCGAGTACGCCGCTAAGAGCGGGATACTCTATCTCTGTAACGGGAGAAGCCCGGCCCGGCCTACCGGCGCATTGCGCTTTCGTGGGGCGGCTCTTGCGTGTATTCCCGGGGCGTCGCCTGATGCCTCGCAGCAACCGGCACTTCTCTGTAGGCCCGTTACCCGGTACTATTCCGCCGTCATAGCCTGTGTCCGCTGTGAACTTGTGTGCATTATAAGCTCGCCGCTTTAAATTGTCAAGAGGGAATTTCAAGAAAATTTTATCTCCGCGCAATATACCTCTTCCCGGTATAGCAGCCGCGGTGGCCCTCGCGCGCCTCCTCTACGCTGAGCTCAAATTCCCGGCCGGGCAGGACGCCGGCAATTTCCTCGCGCGTGACCCGGCCGACGGCATGGATGTGCAGCCTGTCTTGCAGCTCATACGAGCAGTCGATAAGCCCGGGCAGGGCAAACAGCGCGGAGTCAAGCTGCTCGGCGGCCTCGCCGTCAAGGCGGTGGACGCGGTCGATCCGGCGCGTCACGCCGCCGCACTCGCAGGCGGGCAAAATGCGCGTCCGGTCGCCGGTGCGGTAGCGTATGAGCGGCAGAGCCTGCATATCAATTGTGGTTATAACTAACTCTCCCCACTCGCCTTCGGGAAGAACGCAGCCGTTTTCGTCTATTATTTCAGGTATAATATGGTTCTCGCGCAGATGCATCCCTTCGTGTGCCGGGCAGGTCACGGCCCCGCCGAGGCACATTTCCCTTGAGCCGTAGTGCGGGAAAAGCCGCGTCCCAAGCAGCCTCTCAATCGCCGCGCATACGCCCTCCGGGCAGGCGTCGCCCGAGACGAGGGCGCGGGCGATGACCGGCGGGAGCCCGTTTTGAGCCCTCCAGCGCAGCAGGGACAAAAGCGGGACGCTCATGCCGATATATGCGTCCGGACGCCCGGCGTCGAGCAGCGCCGAGTATTCGCCGAGGCTTTTGCCCACGCCCGCGCGTATACCCCTCCCCCCAAGCCGTTCGACCGCGCGGCAGATGAGCTCGCCGAGGCCGTCCGGTCCGGAGAAGGGCATGGCAACAAGCACCGCGTCTCCCGGCTGTACAAGCTCGCTGATGCCCGCAGCGAAGAAGCCCACCGTGTGTTCAAGGTCCCGCGCCGTAAAAAAAACGCGCTTGGCGGGGCCTGTGGTCCCGCTGGTGGCGCCGCTGATAATGCGCCGGACCTCCGCCGCGGAGCCGAGGAGCATCCCGGCGACGTTGTCCGCGAGGTCGGCTGCCGTAGTGAAGGGCAGCGCGGCGAGCGCATTGAGGCTGCCGAGCTGCTCCGGCAGGCCTGAATAGAACCCGCCGCGCGCCTTTTCGCGCCTAAGGAGCTCATTCAGGCGTGAAAGCTGCAGCTTCTCAAGGTAATCCCTGGTGAGAACCTCCACGCCCTCAAGCCCGCATATCCAGCTGTCGAGTGCCGTGCGCCTCATTTGCGGTACAGCGCGCGGCCTGAGTTGTCCGTAAGATTGTACGCGCAGAAGGGAACCATGCCGCGCTCCGGATCGGCCTCGTTTATGTAGCAGCGGCGGAGGCGGGCAAGGTCGAGGGTGTAGGCGTCCTGAAAAACCATTCCGGAAACTGTGAATACCCTCTCATTCGCCTCTCGCAGGAATGCGTCGAAGCCGTCCTCAGCGCACATATCGTCGTGCGCGCCCCAGCGCTCCGCGACAAAGTCGCGGGCCTCGCTGCTCTTCTTGCAGCAGCAGCCGCTGCGGCGCGGGAGCGCCCTGAGCGAGCCGTCCGGGTTGACGCGGTAGCTCGCGTGGAAGGAGCAGTAGCTGCTCTCCGCACCGCCGCCCGCAAAGTCGCTGCGCAGCATTTTGCCGCCCGTCTGGGCCTCGATCTCGCGTAGGACGCGCGGAATGGTGAGCCGGGCGGCGGGCTCCGGCAGCTCGCAGCGTCCAAAATAGCTGACAGGCTGAAAATGGACCCCTCGCACAGCCGGGGCCCGCGAAAGGGCGAAGCTCAGTATCGCGCCGATCTCGTCCAGATTGAGCTCAGGCACAAGAGTCGGCACAAGCACCACCGGCAGGCCGCTGGCCGCGCAGCTCTCTATGGCGCGCAGCTTGCCGTCCAACAGTTCGCGGCCGCGCAGCGCTGTCTGCGTCTCCCGCTTAAAGCCATCGAACTGCATAAATACGCAGCTGACGCCCGCATCGTGCAGCAGCCTCGCGTAGCCCGCCTCACGGCCGAGGCGGAGGCCGTTGCTGTTGAGCTGGAAATAACTAAAGCCCTTTTCCCGGCCCAAAGCAACGATTTCCGGCAAATCATCGCGCATTGTGGGCTCTCCGCCGCTTAGTTGTATATTGTATGGGCCCCCATTCGCCATAAGCATGTCGTACAGGCGGCCGAGCTCGTCAAGGCTCGGGTCAGGCTCTTCGGTACCGGCGGAGGCGAAGCAGACGGGGCAGCGCAAATTACAGCGTTTTGTAAGCTCCAGAAGAACGCAGCAGCCGGCGCTCTCATGCTTTTCGCAGAGGCCGCAGTCGCGCGGGCAGCCTTCGGCCGCCGGGCGCGTCACCTCCGGGGCGTTCCCGCCGCCGGGCGCAGTGTCCCAGCAGAGGTAGTCTGCAACGCCGCCCTCCCAAATCAGGGCGGAAAAGCTCCCGTGCTCAGGGCAGCTTTTGACGAGGTAAACAAAGCCGTCCTCCCCGACGCACTTCTCGGCCGGTATTACGCGCAGGCACTCCGGGCAGACGCTTTCAGTTTTGGCGAAAGGCGTAAATCTCATGCAAGTCCTCTTGTTTCAAGCAGTTCAACGCATTTTTCATAAGAATCCATGATAACGCCGGGGCAAATAGACACCATATTTTGTGGGTCTCCGCGCTCGATGTTCTCACAGTTCTCGCCGCCGTACTGCGCCGTGCGGGCGCGGAACCAGTCGTGGAACTCGCCTATGAGCTTTATTTTTTCGTCCGGGGCGAGGTCGCGGGCAAGCAGGCTCAAAAAGCAGACGCCGCCGCTGAGCGCGCCGCAGGGCCCGCCGGACCAGGCAAAGCCGCCGCAGAGGCCGCGCAGAGCCGTTATCAGCTCCGGGTTCTCCCTGCCCTCCGCGTCGAGCGCAAGCTGCACCATTATCTGTGCGCAGTAGAGCCCCTGCCGGTCAAGTTCAAGTATCCGGTCAAAAACGTCCATGATTGCCCTCCTTTGCATAACATGTGAGCAAAATCAATTTTTATGGCTTTATCAGCACCGCTTCAAGGTAGCGGCAGCGCGCGGCGCCGCAGGGCGGCGGCTCGGCCTCGCCGCGCCAGAGCGCTTCTATATAATATCTGCGCCACTCGTCCGTCGTGTCGCGTATATATGCGAGCTCAAAGCCCTGTGCAGCGGCGCGCAGGGCCGCCTCGCCGCCGGGCACGATGTCGGAAAAGAGCAGCCTGCCGCCCTCTTTGAGAAGCTTATACGTACTTTTGAACGCGAGCTCGGGGGCGCCCGTGAGCAGGAAGGCGCACTGGCTCAGCGCCGCGTCAAAGCTTCCCGCGGCGAAGGGCGGAGACAGGATGTCGCCGTATTCAACGTCCGCGCCGGGCGCGAGATCAATGCCCGCGGCGTCATAGCCGAGGGCACGCAGCTGGCGCACAGCGTCCCCATCGCCGGCGCCGAGGTCGATGATCCTCACCCCAGGCGGCAGTTCCGCCGCGGACAGCAGGGCCCTCAGTGCTGCCTCACCGTTCGGATGCCTGTGCATTTTGCTCCTCTCGCAGCGCTATAAATATACGCATCACTTATCCTCAAGCACCTTCTCGACCGAGAGGACCTTGCCGAGCGCAAGCTCCTCCGGGACATATACAAAGCCGCATTTCGGGCAGACGGGCAGCTCCACCTGGAAGGCGTTATCCAAATAACCGAACACGGCGTTCGCCTTGACAAGAGGGACGCCGCATTTGTGGCAGCTCAGCTTGCCCTCCGGGTCAATGAC
>CALWYQ010000171.1 GCA_944385815.1 uncultured Oscillospiraceae bacterium
AGGCAAAATGACCTATGCGCTGACGCTGCTCTCCCTCTTCTGGGAATTCCTCAAGATAGGCCTCTTCGCCGTCGGCGGCGGCATGGCAACGCTGCCCTTCCTCTACGACCTCGGCGAGACCAGCGGCTGGTTCACAAGCGCGCAGGTTCTGGACATGCTCGCCGTCAGCGAGAGCACCCCGGGCCCCATAGGCATCAACATGGCCACCTACGTCGGCTTCAGCGTGGGCGGCATACCCGGCGCCGTGCTCGCCACGCTCGGCACGATACTCCCCGGCACGCTGCTCGTGCTCGTGCTCGCGAAGTTCCTCCAGCGCTTCCACGATAACCGCTACGTCAACGCCGCCTTCTACGGCCTGCGCCCGGCCTCCGCCGCGCTTATCGCCGCTGCGGGCATAGGCGTCCTCGGCGAGAGCGTATTTAACCTCAGCCTCTATGAGGCCACCGGCAACATCGCCGATTTCTTCGCCGCCGGCCCTCTTATCCTCGCGGCGGTGCTCTGGGTCATGACCAACCTCATTGGCCCGACAAAAAAGCTCCACCCCGTCATCTATATAGCCGCGAGCGCCGTGATAGGCATCGTGTTCCACTTCGCAGGAGTGTAAAAAGCGGCCGCGCCGCCGTCCTTGCCGGACGGCGGCGCGGTTTTTTTATTCGGTTCTCAGCGCCTCTACCGGGTCGCGCTTTGCGGCGAAGCGGGAGGGGATAAGGCCGGCCAGGAAGGTCAGCACCATGCTTATCAGCACAAGGATGACGCCCCCGGCGGCGGGCAGTATGGCGCGCAGGGACTCTATGCCCGTAAAGTGCTGCACCACGGCGTTTATCGGTATGATAAGCAGCAGTGAGACTATGATGCCTATCGCGCCCGCGGCGAAGCCCTCTATAAGCGTCTCGGCGTTGAACACGTTGGAGACGTCGCGCTTGCTTGCGCCTATGGCGCGGAGTATGCCTATCTCCTTGGTGCGCTCGAGGACGGAGATGTAGGTTATGATGCCTATCATTATGCTCGAAACGACCAGGGAAATGGCCACGAAGGCTATGAGCACATAGCTTATGGCGTTGATGATGGTCGAGACGGAGCTCATCAGTATGGCCACGTAGTCGGTGTAGCTTATCTGTTGCTCCTCCCCGGCGCCGGCGTTGTACTCGTCGATTATGCGGGCTATCTCGTCCTTGTCCTCAAAGGTGACGGCATAGAGGTTTATGGCGTCCGGGCTCGCGAGGTCCACATAGCCGAGGGCGTCAAGGTTTTCCTCATAGCTGCCCTCGGACCAGCGCGGCGGCATGAGCTCGTTGTAGGTGTATTCGTACTGCCAGTCGCTAAGCTCGGTCATACTGAGGGCCATGGCCAGCTGAGACTCGCTCAGCGCGGCGAGCTCGGCCTCGACGGCCCCGGTATACTGCTCCGCTATGGCCTCGCGGGCCATCTCGCGGACGTAGCCCATGAGCGTCTCGTCGTCCATCTGCTCGACGTAGTCCTGCACGGAGGCCGCGTCCACGCCCATTTCCTCGGCGTAGCCCTCGGTCATCATGCTCATTATATCCTCGCGGGTGAGGCCGGAGACCGCGGCCTCGACGGCCGTGTCAAGGTAGTCGTCGCTCGGCGTGCTTATGAGCTCGCGGTAGAGCGCGGCGGAATCGGCGGCGTTGAGCGAGGCGATGTACCCGTCCACCTCGGCGCGTATCTCCTCAATGCCCGGCTCTGGCTCGTCGCCGGTGCGGAAGGGCAGGCCGCTGAGCACATCGACGTCCGGGTTGGCCATCTGGTCAACAATCACGTCGCTGTTGCCGGCGGCTTCTATGACGTAGTCGGTGAGGGCGCTGGTGTAGCCGATAGCGCCGGCCTGCATCATGCCGGCCACGGCGTCCGGGTTCTGGCGGACTATGCCGCTTATCTTGAGCGTCACGCCCACATCGTCGTTATCGAAGAGGTAGTCAAGGCCCGCGGCGCTGCCGGAGACGTCGGTATAGGTGCCGGTCTCAGCGTCGTAGACGTATTTGTCATAGTAGCCGACAAGCTTGAAGGTAAGGCCGCAGAGCTCCTCATAGCTCCAGCTCTCGACGGACATGTCCGCCGCCTCGCCGTCAAGGTAGCCGCCGAGGGACTCGGTGAGCTCCTCCTCGCTCCTGAGGCCGAGGGTATAGAGCACAAGGTCGCTGACCTCGTTGTTCTGGTCCACTATCAGCACGACCTCGTCGTAATTCTGCGGCCAGGAGCCGTAGATGACGTCATACTGGCTCAGGACGGTGTCGTTTATAAGCGCGCCGCCGTCGCCGGGGAGCATCTCCTGCCAGGTGTCGAAGCCGGTTATGAAGCTGCCCATGGAGGACTCGAAGTAGCTCGAAAAGTCGCCGCCGTAAATGCCGCTCATCAGGTTGTTGAGCAGCGAGACAACGTCGCTTTTTACCACCTCGCCGTCCGTGTCCTTTGTGTAGATGTCAAAGTTGGAGTCGTAGATGTACTGAATGGCGCTGGTGTATTCGTTTATCCCGCCGCCGTTGCCGTCTATGAACTCCTTGAAGCTCTCAAGGTCGTTGGTCTCGGTGTCCATATTGGTGAGGCTGTCCATGAGGTCATACATTATGACATTGGAGTACACCTTGTCCAGCTCATGCTCCTCGGTGTCCTCCGCCGCCCCGGCCATTGCCTCCACCATGCTCGAGAGGTCTGCGGCCTCCGCCTCTATGGTCAGGGGATAGGTGCTCAGCGTGTCCTCCTGCACCTGGTTTATATAGGTCTGTATGCCGTTCGAGAGCGAGAGGATAAGCGCTATGCCTATTATGCCTATGCTCCCGGCGAAGGCCGTGAGTATGGTGCGGCCCTTCTTGGTCTTGAGGTTGTTAAAGGAGAGCGAAAGCGCCGTCGCAAAGGACATGCTCGGCCTTTTCTTGCCGGAGTCCGCCTTTTCAAGCTCGGCCTCGGGGTTATATGGGTCGCTGTCGCCGGTTATCTCGCCGTCGAGCAGGCGCACGATGCGCGTGGAGTAGCGCTCTGCGAGCTCCGGGTTGTGCGTGACCATGATGACAAGCTTGTCGCGGGCTATCTCCTTGAGCAGCTCCATTATCTGCACGCTCGTCTCGCTGTCGAGGGCGCCGGTGGGCTCGTCGGCGAGCAGGATGTCGGGGTCGTTTATGAGCGCGCGGGCTATGGCCACGCGCTGCATCTGGCCGCCGGACATCTGGTTGGGCTTTTTGTAGAGCTGGTCGCCGAGGCCGACCTTTTCAAGCATTTTTATTGCCCGCTCGCGGCGCTCGGCGCGGTCCACGCCGGAAATGGTCAGCGCAAGCTCGACGTTGGCGAGCACGCTCTGGTGCGGGATGAGGTTGTAGGTCTGGAACACAAAGCCTATCGTGTGGTTGCGGTAGGTGTCCCAGTCCTTGTCCTTATACTCCCTGGTCGAGCGGCCGTTTATAACCAGGTCGCCGGCCGTGTACTGGTCGAGGCCGCCAATTATGTTCAGCAGCGTGGTCTTGCCGCAGCCGGACTGGCCGAGGATGGAGACAAACTCGTTCTCCCTGAAGCTTATGCTGACTCCCCTCAGCGCGTGGACGGTCATATCGCCGAGCACATAGTCCTTGCGTATGTCCTTGAGTGTTAGCAACGGAAATCTCCCTTTCGTTCCCTTTACGATTTGTCAAGGCGAAATTATAACGCGAATTTGTGAACAAATCTACGCCGGAGCAGAAAAAATCCCCGGGCAACGCGGCGCTGTCCGGGAGATTTTTGCGTTTTTTCGGTGATTTCGCCTCTCAGGGCTCGCAGTCAAAGGCGGGGTTATCCCTGTCCACAAGGCCGACGGCGGTTTTTGCGCCGAACACGCTCTCGATAAGCCCGCTGAGCTCACTGCGCGCTTCGAGCACGCGGTCAAGGTTTATGCTCGAAAAGCCGTCTATGGGGAAGAGCAGGTCGCGCGTCCCGCCGGTTATCTTGCCTGTCTCGCTCTGCCGCCAGGTCCAGCGGCGCGTGCGCACCTCACCGTCGGAGACGTACACGACCTCGCCTTCCTCCGGCTTCTCCGCCTCGCCGCCGCCGAAGGGGATGAACGTGTCCCCCGGGCGGGCGTGGCGCACCTCGAGCGCGCGGCTGACGGTGCCCATGTCGTGCGCGCCTATGGGCAGGCGCGTGCGAAGGCTGACGGCGTTGCCGAGGTCTACTATCGGGCTTATCTCGGGGAAGCCCTTGCCCTTGGCTATGCGCGTGAGCAGCGCCTCTATGGAGCACATGAACTTGTTCGGGTTGATGCCGAGGGCGCGGAAGGCCTCGCGGTAGGGCACAATATCCGGCGACTCCTTTACCCTGACCCCGGCCAGCGCGGCCTCGCACTCGGCTACGGCCCCGTGCAGCAGCTCGGCCACCTCGGGGCAGGCCCGGGAATTGTCCACCCCGCGCACGGCCACAACGCCGAAGCAGGCGTCGGGCAAAAGCTCAAATATCTCCGGATAAACCTCAAATCTCATCCTTATTTCTCCTTTACGCGCAGGTAAAGAGGATTACCTGCCTTGTTTTTCCTATCTCCTCAAGCAGCTCTAACACCCTCTCGCGGCGCACCGGGTCGAGGTAGGCAAGCGCGTCGTCAAGGATTATCGGGCAGGGCTCGTCCGCGGGCAGGGCAAGCTCTGCTATGGCGAGGCGCACGGCGAGGTACATGAGGTCCACGGCGCCGGCGCTCAGGTACAGGCTCCCGCGCTGCACGCTGTCCCCCGCGCGGCGGACAAGGACGGAAAAGTCCCGCGAGACGGTGAGCTCGTCGTACCTCCCGCCCGTGAGGCGGGCGAATATCTCTGCGGCGCGGCGGCCGAGCGCGGGGGAAAAGCGGCTTTGCAGCTCCGCGCCGGCCCGCTCCAAGGTGTTCGCCGCGAGCTCTATGGCGTCGTACTGCCTGGTGAGGGCCTCAAGCCTGGCCTGCTTTTCGCGTATGCCGCTCTCCACGGCGACAGGGTCGCCCATCGCGCTTATGACGCCGGAGAGCTCGGACACCCGCGCCGACAGGCTCTCGCGCCTGGCGTTCATGCTCGCCAGCTCCCACTCGAGGCGGCGGAGGGAATCGCTCTCCTGTGCGCCGGTGAGACGGCTCTCGTCCGCTCGGCGCTCGCCCCGGGCGCTCTCGAGCCCGGCGCGGGCCGCCTCGAGCCTTTCGGCCGCGGCGGCGGCCTCGTCAAGCCGGCGCGCATAGTCCGCCGCGGGCATCTTCAGCCCGTCCGGCTCGCCTATCGAGTACCTCGCCAGCAGCGCGGAATACTCCTCCCTCGCCCTTGCGGCGGCGGCGCACGACCTGCTCATCAGCGTATACTGCCACGCGGCCAGCGCGGCGAAGAGCGCCGTGCCAATGAATACGAAGGGGCTGAGCCAGAGCCCCAGCGCGGCGCAGATGACTGCCAGCGCGGCCAGCACCGCCGCGGGCAGGGCCCCGGCGCGCTTTGTGCCCTCGCGGCGGAGCGCCTCGGCCTCGCGCCGGACGCTCTCGGCAAGCTCGGCGGCCCCGGCGGCATCCAGCCCGTCGAACACGCCGCCGGAGACGGCGGCCGCGGTCTTTGCGGCCTCGGCGGCGGCCCTTGAATAGGCCTGCTCAAGCTCGCTCACGCGCTCGCCCGAGCGGCGGAAGTCCTCGCGCGCGGCAAGGCGCTCGCGCTCCTGCGCGCTCTTGAGCGCCGCGGAAAGGCGCGACGCCGTCTCCTCGCAGCCGGCGAGCTCCGCTGAGGCCCGGTCGCGCTCGGCCACCGTGTCCGCCACGCGGCGCAGCGCCTCCTCGTCGGAGGCTATCTCCCGCTCCAACTCCGGTATCGCCCCGCGCCGGTTATAGCGCCGTTTGCGCAGCCAGGCGCGGAGCCTCTCCTCGGCCTCGCCGGCGGAGACCTCCTCCTCGCCGGAGGAGACCACGCTCGCTATGCGCCTTTCAAGCTCGGCCGAGCCGGTCACCGCCGCCGCGCCCTGGCCTATAAAGGCGCTCGAGGCGAAAACCGTCCTGCTCGCGCCGGTTAGGTATTCGCCAACATTCGAGCCGTCTATCCCGGGGACGGCGTCCGCCGTGCCCGTATACACCGCCGAAAAAACGCGCATCGGCGCGTTTGCGGCGCGAGTCATGCGGCTGAGCGTTATGTCCCGCCCGCCGTGGCTTATCTCCATCGTGCCGGACATGGGCGAGCCCGTCCAGGGCGCGAAGCGGGTCTTGTCCGGCAGGTGCCCCGCCCTTGCGCGCTCCGAGCTGTCCACCCCATAGAGCATGGCGCGGATAAATGCGCACCAGGTGCTTTTGCCGCTCTCGTTCGGGGCGTTTATCACGTTCAGGCCCTCGTGCAGCTCAAGCGTGTCGCCCTCTAAGCAGCCGAAATGGGCCGTCAGCCTGCGTATCACCACAGCGGCTCCGCCTCCTCCCTGCCGTCGAGCGCCGCCAGGCCCCAGCGCGCGGCGCGGGTTATCTCCTCGCGCTCGGCGTCCGTGCGCGCGCTCTCGAACCTTGCGCGCAGCATGGCAAGGAACTCGCCGCGCAGGCTGTCCTCCCCGGCGCGCTCCCAGACGTCGCGGCGCAGCCGCGTCTCGTCCCTGAGCCTGAGCGCAAAGGCCTGCGGCTCGAGCGCGGCATATAGCGCGGCGAGGTCGGGCTCGCGGTCCGTCTCGCCCGTGACGGTAATCTCATATATGTTCCGCTCCGAGCCCTCCGGGAGGCGGAAGCCGGCCGCCTCCGCGGCCGGGACGCTTATGCGCTCATAGCGCCGCGCCGCCGTGGGGACAAAGCTGAGCTTTACCCTGCCCTGCTCCGCCTCGGCGATTATCACGCCCTTTTCGCCGCACTCGTCAAAGCCCCGGCCCTCGGGGCAGCCGGGCCAGGCATAAAACGTCCTTCCGGCCTTTTTGAGCCCGGAAAAGCTGTGGTTATGCCCGAGCGCAATGTAATCCGCGCCCGTGGCGGCTATCTCACGCTCCGTCATGGGGTTATAGCGCGAAGAGGGGACGCCCACCTCGCCGTGCAGGCACACAAGGTCTATGAACTCGCTCTGCCGCGGTATGCGCAGCTCGGCGAGCCTGCCCTCGCAGTAGTTGTCCGTAAAGGCCGCGCCCCAGACGCGGACGCCGAGGGCGTCGAGCGTCACCGCCTCAAAGTCCGGCGAAGTAAAGACGTGGACGTTTTCCGGCAGGCGCAGGCTGTCCCAGCGGCCGCCGGCCTTATAGTAGTCGTGGTTGCCCGGCGAGATGAAAACCGGGACCGCAAGCTCCGAGAGCGTAAGGCGCAGCAGCTCCTCCGTCTCCGTCCAGGCCGCGTCGCTGTCAAAGAGGTCGCCCGAAAGCAGCACAAGGTCGCAGCCGCGCCCGGCGCGCAGCGAGGCGAGCGAGCGCAGCAGCTCCCTCTGCTCGCGGCGGCGCAGCGCCGCCTTCTGCTCGCCGAGGGCGTCAAAGGGCGAATCGAGGTGCAGGTCCGCCGCGTGTAGTATGCGTATCATTGGTATCTCACCGCCCGCGCCTCGATGCAGCGCCCGCTCTCCTCGTCTATCGTGAAGAGCGCGCCCTCAAGCTTGGCCGGGCCGGCGGCGCACTCATAGCGCCGGGGCACGTCGCCGAGGAATTTGCCTATGCTCTGCTCCGGCTTTATGCCTATGCAGCTCTCGGCCGGGCCGGTCATGCCGAGGTCGGTGATAAAGCCCGTGCCCTCCGGCAGGACGCGCGCGTCCGAGGTCTGGACATGGGTGTGCGTACCCCATACGGCGCTGACGCGGCCGTCGAGGTAATAGCCCATCGCGGCCTTCTCGCTTGTAGCCTCGGCGTGGAAGTCTACAAGTATTATGCTCCCGCGCGCGGCCTCGAGCAGGCTGTCCACCGTTAAAAACGGGTTGTCCGTATTGGAGTCGAGCGTAAAGCGGCCCTGGAGGTTTATGACCGTCACTATCCCGGCGGGCGTGTCAAACTCCGCCATGCCGCGGCCAGGGCACTGCGGCGCAAAATTCGCCGGGCGTATGACGCGCGGCTCCTCGTCGAGGTAGGGCTGGAGCTCCCAGCGCGTCCAGGTGTGGTTGCCGAGCGTTATGCAGTCCGCGCCCGAGGCGAAGATGCCGTCGAGCTGCCTCGGCGTGCAGCCGACCACGTTGGCGTTCTCGCCGTTCACGCAGACGAAGTCCGCGCCGAGCTCCCGCCTTATGGCCCTCAGCTGGCGGCGTATATATTCAAGTCCCGGCGAGCCGACCGTGTCGCCCACCGCAAGTACCTTGTATGCCATTGCGTTTTTCCTTTCCCTTCGCATTCGCTCTTTAAAAATCACAATAAGTATAGCACATATTACCGGCGCGGGCAAATCATAAAATCACATTTCCTGCGCACAATGTCATTGCAAACACTTAGGAGGTGCGCAGGCATGAATCTTGACAGCAGAAGCTTTCTCAAGGGCGTCGGCATGGGCATGGCCATCGGCGCGTCGATGGGTATGCTCATGGCCCCAAAGAAAAAGGGCGACAACGTGATAGGCAAGGCCCTGAAGGCCGCCGGAGAGCTGGCCGACAATATCTCCGACGCGCTCAGGTAAAAAACGCCCCGTTTGGGGCGTTTTTTACAGGGCCGTATCGAGCGCCATCATCAGCGCGAAGCCCGCAAGGGTCGCGGCGGCGGTCAGCTCGCCGCGGCCGGCGGAGCGGCTCTCGGGTATGAGCTCGGCGACGACTACATAGAGCATCGCCCCGGCGGCAAAGGACAGCAGCGCCGGCAGCGCGCCGCGCGCCGCAAGGGCTATGGCCGCGCCCGCCACGCCCGCGATGGGCTCCACCGCGCCGGAGAGCTGGCCGATTGCAAAGGCGCGGCCGCGGCTCATGCCCTCGGCCCGGAGCGGGACGCTGACCGCCATGCCCTCGGGCAGGTTCTGCACGCCTATGCCCAGCGCGAGCAGACAGGCCGCGCCGAGGCTCGCGCCCGGTATGTCAAAGGCCAGCGCGCCGAAGGCTACGCCGACGCTCAGGCCCTCGGGGATGTTGTGCAGCGTCACGGAGGCTACAAGCATCGCCGCGCGGCGCGAGCCGCGGCGGTTCAGCCGCTCATAGAGCCGGTCGCCGGCATAGAGCAGCACGCCGCCGCCCAAAAAGCCCGTGAGCAGCGCCGCGGTCTCGTTCATCCCAAGCTCCCGGGCGAGCTCCGAGGCCGGGGCAAGCAGCGAGAAAAAGCTCGCCGCCGTCATTACCCCCGCCGCCGCGCCGAGCGCCGCATCCAGGAGCGCCCCGGCCGGCTTTTTGAAAAGGAACACCGCCCCGGCCCCGAGCGCCGTAAGCGCCCAGGTGAACAGCGTCGCAATAAGCGCCTGCATCGTGTATGGAAGAGAAAGGAAAAATTCAAGCATAGCATGACCCCGCAGATAAAAATACGGCGGCAGCCGCGGCTGCCGCCTTTTCATACTATGCAATATGCCATGCGGCGTGTCGCCGCTGACAATGCGAGTCTTTGGCGGCGTATCGCCGCTGATAATGCGGGACTTTGCGCTGGCGCTTGTCGTACGTTTGCCGCCCGGTGACTATGGCGTGTGCGGGATTCGGCGGCGGGCTGTGCCCGGTGACAATGCGGGGCTTTGCGCTGGCGCTTGTCGTACGTTTGCCGCCCGGGCGGCGTGTCGCCGCTGACAATGCGGGACTTTACGTCGGCGCTTATCGTGCGTTTGCCGCCCGGTGACTATGGCGCAAGCGCAATTCGGCGTCGCCGGGCCTCCGGCGTGTTGCCCGGTTATCAGAGGCCCGCGCCTGTCATCACGCCGAAGAACAGCGGGATATTGTACTCGGTGTCCACTATCATATAGGCGAAGGGGCGGTCGAGGATCACGGTTTTGGGCTCGCTCGGCGGCTCCGCGCCCGCCTCCGGCGCAACGATCGTAGCCGCGGCGGCGCGGGTGCCCTGCGCCGTGACCTCGATATAGGCCTCGTGCAGCACCTGGCTTATAAAGATGCTGCCGTAGCTGCTCTCGCCCATGCCCGTGAAATCGGCAAGGTCCGCGTCGAAGGCGTCCGTAATGCCCATGGACGCGAGCGCGGAGTTGAGCGGGAGCCTCGTCCGGCCCTCAAAGGCCGGCAGGCCCGCTTTTACCTGCTCCGCCGAGGCGTTTTCGAGCGCGGCGGCGAGGGCCTCGCCCGTCAGGCTCTCTGTCAGCGAGCTGAGGCTGCCCTCCGGCAGCAGCGCCGCAAAGGCGTAGCGCCCGCCCCTGTAGGGCTTCACAAAGCCCGTAAAGCCCTCGCCCTCGAGGTAAAGGCTCTCGTCCGAATACATCATCTGCACGTCCCTCGGCCCCGTGTCGGAGTTGAACACGCCCTCGCGCAGCTGCTCGGGCTCGTATTTTTCCTCCCACACGGCGTCGAAGGCGATGGCGTTTACAAGATACATGACGGCCGCCGGGTTTACACTGTCGAGCATGTCCTTTATCATGCCGTCCGTATTGTCCTCTATCCAGCCGTTTATCTCCCCCTTGAGCCCCTCGTCGAAGGCGCGGCCAAAGACCTCCGCGTCCGCGAAGGAGGCGCAGGCGGAGAGGAATTCCCCGTCCGGCGCAAACGTGCCGTCGTCTCGGAACCAGATGGCGTTGGCAATCTGCGCCTCCGTGCCGGCCGTGCACGCCATGTAGGCCGCGAGCGCGAGGCGGAGCGTCTCCGCGTCCACGCCGAAGGTCTCCTCCATCTGCGCGAGGGTGTTCCCGCGCGCCCCGGCCTCCGCCATGGCGAGCGCCGCGAGCACGCTGACGGGCGAAATAAGCGCGTCCCCGCCCTCATACGCTGCGTTGAAAAGCTTCATCGTAAAGTCCGCCGCGAGCGGCGCGGCGTCCGCCGCCTCTCCGGCCGGGGCCGGCGCCACGCCCTCAAGCAGGCTGACGCCCCCGCCCCCGCAGCCGGGCAGGGCGAGCAGCATGGCGGCGGAGATTAAAATTGCAAGAAACCTTTTCATTCCGCTCCTCCTTTCGTTGATGTGGTTTTGACGTCCGAGTTCACAAAAAGTTCCTCATTTGTTCAAAACTGCCCGTGGAAACACATACGCATCGCAGCTATAATTGTTCCATTAAAAAAGAAGGAAAGGCTGATTCTGATGATTACGGAACCAAACCATGACACACATAAGCCAAAGCGGAACATAGCGTATTACTACGCCGTGACGCTGCTCATACTCATACTGCTCAACGCCCTGCTTTTCCCGCAGCTGATGCAGCGGCAGGTGCTCGAGGTCGGCTACAACGAGTTCATCGGCATGGTCGAGGACGGCCGCGTGCGGCAGGTGGCCTATGAGGACGGGAACGAGCAGATAGTCTTTCTCGCCGAGGACGAGGACGGCGGCGAGGAGGTTTACAAGACCGGCATTTTCCCGGACTACGAGCTTGTGAACCGCCTGTTGGAGGCGGAGCCGGAGATTGAGTTTGTGCGCGAGATACCCACGCAGAACTCCCCGCTTTTGAGCTTTTTGCTCACCTGGATCCTGCCCATGCTGCTGATTTACGGCGGCAGCGTGCTCTTCTACCGCTGGATGCTCAGGAAGATGGGCGGCGGCATGGGCGGTATGCCCTCCATGAGCTTCGGCAAGTCCGGAGCGAAGATATACGCCGAGACCGAAACGGGCAAGACCTTTGCCGACGTCGCCGGGCAGGACGAGGCCAAGGAGGCGCTAAAGGAGATAGTGGACTTCCTGCACAGCCCGGAAAAATACTCCGAGATAGGCGCGAAGCTGCCCAAGGGCGCGCTGCTTGTCGGCCCTCCGGGCACGGGCAAGACCCTGCTTGCGCGCGCCGTCGCGGGCGAGGCGCATGTGCCCTTCTTCTCGATTTCCGGCAGCGAGTTTGTTGAGATGTTCGTGGGCATGGGCGCGGCCAAGGTCCGCGACCTCTTCAAGCAGGCGCAGGAAAAGGCGCCGTGCATCGTGTTCATAGACGAGATAGACACCATAGGCAAAAAGCGCGATTCCGGCGCATATGGCGGCAACGACGAGCGCGAGCAGACGCTCAACCAGCTGCTCGCCGAGATGGACGGCTTTGACAGCGCCAGAGGCGTCGTCATACTCGCGGCCACAAACCGGCCCGAGAGCCTCGACCCCGCGCTGCTGCGCCCGGGCCGGTTTGACCGGCGCATCCCCGTGGAGCTTCCAGACCTCGCCGGGCGCGAGGCCATACTCCGCGTCCACGCGAAGGACGTGCGCATAGCCGATAACGTGGACTTCAGGGCCATCGCCCGCGCCACCTCCGGCGCCTCCGGCGCGGAGCTCGCCAACATCATAAACGAGGCCGCCCTGCGCGCGGTGAAGCTGGGCAGGCAGATAGTCGAGCAGTCCGACTTGGAGGAGAGCGTCGAGACCGTCATTGCCGGCGCGCAGCGCAAAAACGCCGTCCTCAGCGACAGGGACAAGCGTACAGTGGCCTATCACGAGACCGGCCACGCCCTTGTCGCCGCGCTGCAGACGGACAGCGCGCCCGTCACCAAGATTACCATCGTCCCCCGCACCTCGGGCGCGCTGGGCTACACTATGCAGGTGGACGAGGGCGACCGCGTGCTCATGAGCCGCGAGGAGATAGAAAACAAGATAGCCACCCTCACCGGCGGCCGCGCGGCCGAGGAGCTGGTGATTGGCAGCGTTTCCACCGGCGCGAGCAACGACATAGAGCAGGCGACTAAGCTCGCCCGCGCGTATTTCACCCGCTACGGCATGAGCGAGCGCTTTGACATGGTCGCCCTCGAGGTGCAGGGGAACAAATACCTCGGCGGGGACAGCTCCCTCGCGTGCAGCGAAAAGACCGCCGGCGAGATCGACGAGGCCGTCGTCGCCCTGGTCAAAAAGCAGCATCAGAAGGCGCTCGACATCCTCCGCGGCAACGCCGGTGCCCTCCACCGCCTTGCAAATTACCTCCTCGAACGTGAGACGATAACCGGCGAGGAATTTATGCGGATATTGAAGGAAGAAAAATAAAGCACGCCCGGGAAGCTGAGCTTCCCGGGCATTTTCAGGCCTTTTTCAGGACTATTTCGCCGTTTTCGGTCTCGGCCGAGAGGCAGTCACCGCTTTTGAGCTCGCCGGTGAGGAGCATATCCGCCGCGGCGTCCGAGAGCTTTTCCGCAACGGTGCGGCGCAGCGGGCGGGCGCCGTACGGCCCGCCGGCGCTGCCCTCCGCGAGGGCGTCGAGCGCGCCGCCGCTCACGCGGAGCCCTACGCCGAGGGCGGCGAGCCGCTCAGACAGCCGCTCCGTCATGCCGCGCGCTATCTCGCGCAGGTCCTCCCGCGTCAGGCGGCGGAAAATCACGGTGGCGTCTATGCGGTTCAAAAACTCCGGCCGGAAGGTTTCCCGCAGCTCGCGCAGCACGGCCTCGCGCACGGCCCCCTCCGCCGCCCCGGTGAAGCCGAGGCTCGGGCGCGAGTCCGTAATGCTCCGCGCGCCGGTGTTGCTCGTCATGACCACGATGGCGCTGCGGAAATCGGCGCGGCGGCCCTCGGAATCCGTCAGCACGCCGTCCTCCATTATCTGCAGCAGCAGGTTGCAGACGTCGGGGTGCGCCTTTTCTATCTCGTCGAAGAGCAGCACCGACCAGGGCGCGCGGCGCACGCGCTCAGTAAGCTGTCCGCCCTCGCCGTAGCCCACATAGCCGGGCGGCGAACCTATGAGCTTGCTGACGGCGTGCTTTTCCATGTATTCCGACATGTCGAAGCGTATGAGCGCGCGCTCGTCGCCATACACCGCCTCCGCGAGGGCGCGGCAGAGCTCCGTCTTGCCGACGCCCGTCGGACCTAAGAACAGAAAGCTGCCCACGGGCCGGGCCGGGTCCGCAAGCCCAGCGCGGGATCGGCGTATGGCCCGCGCGACGGCCGCCACCGCCTCGTCCTGGCCGGTCACGCGGCGGCGCAGCGCCGCCTCAAGGTGCAGCAGCCGCTCGGCCTCCCCGGCCGTGACGCTCTCGACCGGTATCCCCGTCCAGTCCGACACCACCGCCGCCACGTCCCCTGCGCCGACGGAGCCGCGGCCCGAGATATGCGCCGCCGCGGCCGCCTCGTCAAGCAGGTCTATGGCCTTGTCCGGCAGGCAGCGGTCGGCGATATAGCGCCGCGAGAGGCGCACGCTCTCGCTGAGCGCCGCGTCCTCTATGTCCAGGCCGTGATGGCGCTCCAGCTTCGGCCGGACGGCGCGCAGCATGCCCATGCAGGCCTCCGCGTCGGGCTCTGGGACGTTCACGGGCTGGAAGCGCCGCTCGAGGGCGGCGTCCTTTTCTATGCGGCGGTACTCGGCCGGCGTAGTCGCGCCTATTACCTGAAGCTCGCCGCGGCTGAGGGCGGGCTTGAGTATGTTCGCCGCGTCCAGCGCGCCCTCGGCGGAGCCCGCGCCGACGATGGTGTGAAGCTCGTCTATGAACACTATGACGTCCCCGGCGCGCTCCACCTCGCGCAGGACGTTCTTGAGCCTGTCCTCAAAGTCGCCGCGGTATTTTGTGCCCGCGAGCAGCGAGGCCATGTCGAGCGAGACTATGCGCTTGTTCGCAAGCGTGCCGGGCACCTCGCCGCTTGCCACGCGCTCGGCGAGCGCCTCGGCCACCGCGGTTTTGCCGACGCCGGGCTCGCCGACAAGGACGGGGTTATTCTTCCCGCGGCGGGAGAGTATCTGTATGCAGCGCTCTAACTCCTTCTCCCTGCCCACGACGGCGTCTACCCGGCCGTTTGCGGCCTGGAGGGTGAGGTCGCGGCTGTACTGGTCGAGCGTGCGCGTCTCAACGCGGCGCACCGGGTTCCGGGTCACGGTCTGCGCCGCCTGCGCGCGGCCGCCGCGCCGCTCCTGCGCGCCGAAAAGGCCGCAGACGGCGTCGAACACGTCGTCCGGCTCGGCCCCCGCCCTCTCGAGGGCGCGCAGCGCGGAGGCGCCCGGGACGCGCAGCAGGCCCATAAGTATGTGCTCCGTGCCGACAAAGCCGTGGCCGAGCCGGCGCGCGTCCTCCCCCGCCCTCTCGAGCGCCGCGCGGGCGTTGGCGGTGAGGCCCTGCTCCGGCTCCCCGGCGGCCCCCGCCCCGCTCACGGCGACTACCGCGCGGGTGAGCCGCGCCATGTCGAGCCCCTTTGAGAGCAGCACCCGCGCGCCCAGGCCCTCGCGCTCGGCCGCGACGCCGAGCAGAAGGTGCTCCGTGCCGACATAGCTGTGCCCGAGCGAGCAGGCAGAATCGTGCGCCGCGCGCACCGCCGACGCCGCCCTGTCCGTAAATCTGACGCTGTTTTTCATGCTCACGCCTCCCGACGCCAATTATAGCCCGGCCCGCCCGCGAGCGGAGCCGTTTCCTGCGCTGTGAGTATAGCCTTATGCGCGTCCGCTTTATACCGGGGAGTTTTTGAGAAATAACAGTTGATTTTCCCACGCAATGTGGTAGAATACAGGCGTACGAAGGCATTACGCCGGTATAGTTCATAAAAGGAGGTCAGACCATGGCTTACGTCATTAACGACAACTGCGTCTCCTGCGGCACCTGCGCTGCCAACTGTCCTGTCGAGGCTATCGACATGGGCGACGACAAGTACGTCATCGACCAGGATAAGTGCATCCAGTGCGGCACCTGCAAAGAGAACTGCCCCGCCGACGCCATCGAGGAGAACTAAATGGCGCGTCCGCGTGTCCGGGAGCTTTGTTCCCGGATGCGCGGACATATTTTTACGCATCCGGCCCGCTGACGCGGGTTTCTTTATATTTACCGCTTTCGGAGGTGCTTATGGCTGAGCTTTGGCCCGGTGGGATCGAATATTCGGACGGCGGGGCCTTCCCCGTCACCACGGACAGCATACTGCTTGCCGACTTTGTGCGCGTCAGGCCCTATTCCGCCGTGCTCGAGCTCTGCTGCGGCGCGGGGCTCATCTCGCTGCTGCTGCACCACCGCGCCCCGGGCATAAGCGTGTGCGCCGTCGAGCTGGACGCGGCCTCCGCCGCCGCGGCGGAGCGGAACTTTGCCGCGAACGGCCTTGCCGGCAGGGTAATATGCGGCGACCTGCGCGACAGGGCCTGCCTCCCTGCGGCGGAGAGCTGCAATATCTGCGTCTGCAACCCGCCCTATTTCCCCCACGGGCGGGGCCGGGTTTCCCCCGGCGTGGCCCGCGCCGGGGCAAGGAGCGAGCTCAGCTGCAGCTTCGCCGATGTCGCTGCCGCCGCGTCCCGCTCGCTCAGGCACGGCGGCAAATTTGTCTTTGTCCACCGCGCGGAGCGGCTTGTCTCCGTCTTTGAGGCGCTGACGGCCGCGCGGCTTATGCCCAAGCGCCTGCGCTTTGTTCAGCACCGCGCCGCGAGCGCGCCCGGCCTTGTGCTCTGCGAGGCCGTGAAGGGCGCCGGGCCGGACGGGCTGAGAGTTGAGACGCCGCTGGTGCTTTATGAGGAAAACGGCACGGAGAGCGCCGAATTCAGGAGGATATATCACATGGAGGAGCAAGATGGCCGGTAAGCTTTACCTTGTCGGGACGCCGATAGGCAACCTGGGCGACATTTCTCCGCGCGCGCTGCGCACGCTTGAGGCGGCGGACTTTGTGGCCGCCGAGGACACGCGGGTGACGCTGCGGCTGCTCAACCACTTCAACATAAAAAAGCCGCTCGTCAGCTACTATGAGCACAACGCCCGCCGCGCCGGGGAAAAAATCGTCGAGCGCATACTCTCCGGCGAGAGCTGCGCGCTTGTGACCGACGCAGGGATGCCCTGCGTATCCGACCCCGGCGAGGGGCTGGCCGTGCAGTGCGCCGAGGCCGGGATAGAAATATGCGCCGTCCCGGGGCCGAGCGCCGTCATAACCGCGCTCGCGCTCAGCGCGCTGCCCTCCGGGCGCTTCACCTTTGAGGGCTTCCTCTCAACAAGCGGCCGGAGCCGCCGCGAGCACCTTGACTCCCTGCGCGGCGAGCGGCGGACGATGGTGTTCTATGAGGCGCCGCACAAGCTGGTAAAAACGCTCTGCGACCTGCGCGAGGCCTTCGGGCCGGAGCGGCGCGTCGCCCTCTGCCGGGAGATGACCAAGCTGCACGAGGAGGTCATACGCACCACGCTCGGCGAGGCGGCGGAGCTCTATGCCGGCGAGCCGCCTCGCGGCGAGTTCGCGCTGGTCATAGAGGGCGCGCCGGAGGAGCCCGGCGAGGAGTGGACGGCCGGGCGCGCGCTCGAGCTTGTGAACAGCCTGCGCGCCGGCGGCATGAGCCTGAAGGAGGCCTGCCGCGCCGCGAGCGAGCGCAGCGGGATAAAGAAAAACGAGCTCTACGACTTAGCGGTAAACGGAGGCGGGGACAGTGATTGAAATACGCGAATACCGCGAGGGCGACCTCGAGGCCCTGCGCGGGATCTGGAACGAGGTCGTGCGCGAGGGCGAGGCCTTCCCCCAGCTCAATGAGCTGACGGCGGAGGGCGCGCGGGAATTTTTCGCCGCGCAGGACTTCACCGCCGCCGCCGTCGAGGACGGGCGCGTCTTAGGGCTCTATATCCTCCACCCCAACAACGTCGGCCGCTGCGGCCATCAGGCCAACGCGAGCTACGCCGTCTCCGGCGCCGCCCGGGGCCGCGGCCTCGGCGAGGCGCTGGTCCGCCATTCGCTCGGCAGGGCCCGCGAGTTGGGCTACAGGCTGCTGATTTTCAACGCCGTGGTGGAAAATAACGCCCGCGCCAGGGCGCTGTATGAGCGCCTCGGCTTTGTAAAAATCGGCCTTGTCCCCGGCGGCTTCCTCTATAAGGACGGCTCCTATCAGGATACGGTTTTATACTACCACACGCTGTAAGCAAAAAGCGCCCCCGGGAGGGCGCTTTTTTGCCGCGAAATTCCGCTTGACATTCTCGATATTCGAGATATAATATACTCAAGTAACTCGATATTCGAGAAGGTTTTTACATGCCGAGGGAAAGATTTAAAACACTGACGGAGCAGATGTACTACATCCTGCTCTGCCTCACCACGGAGCGCAGCGGCGCCGAGGTATTAGAGGCGGTCCGCGACCTGACCGGCGGGCGCGTCGGCATAGGCTCCGGGACGCTCTACGACCTGCTCGAGCTGTTCGCCGCGGAGGGCATGATACGCCAGACGCGCGCCGAGGGCCGCCGCCGCAGCTATGTCATAACGGACAGGGGCCGTGAGATGCTCACGCGGGAGTATGAGCGCATACGCGCGCAGTGCGCCGACTATGAAAGTCTTTTTGGGGGGAGGAGCGGTAATGGGTGAATTCAGGCGCGTGCCGGCCGGCTTTGATTTTTTCGACCAGGAGGCCATAGAGAAAAAGTTGGAGCGCATGGCCGCGGATGGCTGGATGCCTGTCAGGGCCGGGAGAATGTTCTGGACGTACAAAAAATGCGCCCCGCAGAAGCTCCGCTTCGCCGTGACCTACTTCCCCGGGGCCTCGGAGCTCGACCCGGAGCCGGGCGAGCGCCAGCTCGAAAAGGAGGAGCTCTGCGCCGCGGACGGCTGGCGGCTTGTGCTGCGCTATGACGCGATGCAGGTTTTCTGCACGAACCGCGCCGGCGCTCCGCCGCTCGAGACGGACCCCGTGCCGCGGGTCGAGAACATCCGCCTCACGCTGAGCAGAAGGCTGCTTGCGAGCCGGCTTTTGATGCTTGCGCTGATACTCTGGTCGCTGTATCTGCAGCTCTCGCAGTGCCTGCGCGACCCGGTTGGCTATCTCTCCGACGTCTCCCGGCTCTACTCGATTCCGAGCTGGACTCTGCTTTTGCTGCTGTCGGCGTTTGAGCTTGCGTCCTACTTCCGCTGGATAGGGCGCGCGCGCTCGGCGGCGGAGCGCGGCGTATTCCTGCCCCCGCGCTCGCACAGGTGGCTGCCATGGGTGATACTGGCCCTTGTCGTGCTGCTCTTTGCCCTCTCGCGCTCCGGGGACAGCTTTGGCGAGTGGCTGATGTTCGTGTGCGTACTCGCGGTCATGGGCCTTGCCGTGCTGCTCGAGCGGCTGCTGCTCGGCGCGCTCAGGCGCCGCGGCGTCCGGCGCTGGATAAACCTCGCCGTCAGCTGCGGCAGCGCCGCCGTGCTGGTGACCGCCGGCATGATAGCGATAATCGCGGCGGGCATAGGCGGCCTCTTCCCGGCCGGTGAGGGCAAAAGCGAGCCCGTGGACAGCTATGAGTGGAAGGGCGAGACCATGTACATCTACGATGACCCCCTCCCGCTCGAGGTGGAGGACCTCGCCGATGCGGATTTGCTCTGGAGCAGGGAGGCGCGGCTTCAGGAGAGCCCGCTGCTCGCATACGGCGAGTACAGCCAGGACATACCCCTGACCGGGGAGCGGAGCAATTATGAGCTGCGGTACAGCATATGCGACGTCAAATTCGCGCCGCTCCGGGGCTTTATCCGCGAGCGGCTGATAGCTTCGCGGCAGGATGTGGTGCAGGACGGCGAGGTTGTGTTCGTCGAGCACTTCGAGCCCGTTGACCCCGAGCCCTTCGGCGCGGACGAGGCCTGGCGGCTGCTGTGGTACGACGGGTATATGGACACCTGGCTGCTCTTCTGGGATGGGCGCATGGTCGAGATAAAGTTTTACTGGCAGCCCACGGCCGCACAGATAAAAACGGCGGCGGAAATATTGAGGCCATGAAAAAAGAGCCGGGCAACCGGCTCTTTTTTCTTGCGTTTCAGTCCCCGAACTTTATGCCCACGTCGCGCGCTGTCTGGATGAGAGGGTGGTCGGTGGGGAGGAACTTGGTGCGGCTCGCGGCGTCGGCGAGGGGGACGGTAACTATGTGCCCGTCGCGGATGCCGACCATGGAGGCGTACTGCTTTTCCATGATGAGCCGTGCGGCGGCGGTGCCGAACTGTGTGGCAAGCACGCGGTCATAGGGGCACGGCGGGCCGCCGCGCTGGTAGTGGCCCGGCACGGTGACGCGGGTCTCCTGGCCGGTGAGCTCCTCAAGCTCGCTGGCTATGCGGTAGGATATCGTGGAGTGGCGGCTCTGCTCCTTTGCGCGGCGGCGCTCCTCCTCGGTGAGGACGGCGTCGGTGTCGCTGACGGCGCCCTCGGCCACGGCGATGATGGAGAAATTCCGCCCGGAGCGGCGGCGCTCCTCAAGCGCCTCGGCCACCTTCTCGATGTTGTAGGGTATCTCGGGTATCAGGATAATGTCCGCGCCCGAGGCGATGCCCGCGTTGAGCGTCAGCCAGCCGGCGTCGCGGCCCATGAGCTCGACAAGGAAAACGCGGGAGTGGCTGCTCGCGGTGGAGTGGATGTAGTCTATGACGTTGGTGCCGATGTCCACGGCGCTCTGGAAGCCGAAGGTAGTGTCCGTGCCGTAGATGTCGTTGTCGATGGTCTTGGGCAGGGTGACGATGTTCATGCCGGCGTCGGAGAGGAGCTTCGCGCTCTTCTGCGTGCCGTTGCCGCCCATGACCACAAGGCAATCGAGGTTCAGGCGGTTATAGGTGTCCAGCATGGCGGGCATGAGGTCGTTGCCGTCCTCGTCCACTATGGCCTTGCCGGGGATGTACCTCTGGCGCGAGGTGCCGAGTATGGTGCCGCCCTCGGTGAGGATGCCGGAGAAGTCCCTCTTCTCCATGAACTTGTAGTCGCCCTCTATGAGGCCCTTATAGCCGTCGTACATGCCGTAAATCTCAACATTGGGTATGTACTGCATGAGCGCCTTGCCGACGCCTCGTATGGCCGCGTTGAGCCCCTGGCAGTCCCCGCCGGAAGTCACAATGCCGACCTTTGTATTTCTCTTCATTCGGTTACCTCCGTTATTAAGCATATAACGTTTGTGATGTACCGGACGTATCATATATCATTGTCCGCGCCTTGTCAACCGTGATGCCGGGCCCGGGGCGCGGTTCGCGTGAATTTAAGGTTTTCTTAGCCTTTTCTTCACAAATCGTCCAAACAAATGATGCAATTTTGATGCAATGGCGCGGTATCCTGTCGCCGCAGAGGAAAGGAGGCCACGACATGAAGCGAGCAGCAGCCCTTATAGCGGCCATAGCCCTTACGCTCTCCCTTAGCGCATGTGCTCTCGCCCCGCAGCCGCCAGCCAAAGACGGCCGCAGCCTGCCGGTAAGCGGAATGACGGACCGCCTGCCGCGCACAGCCGTGTGCCTCTGACCGATGCGTTCTCCCTGCTTTTCGCCGGAGGGGCCCCCACCCCTCCGGCGAAATAAAAAACAGCTTCGCCTCAGGCGGGTTTAAATAAAAGGCCGGCCCAATTAAATTGGGCCGGCCTTCAGTTTCCTTGAAACGCAGCCTCCGGGCCTGCTCAGGTGAGCGCAACCCCGGTCTCGCTGTCAAAGACGTGCAGCACGCTGCCGCTGAAGCTGAAGCACACCTCGTCGCCATAGCTGAAGCCGTGGGCGTGCTCGGCGGGGAGATCGACGGTGGAAATGACCATGACGACGTCCTTGCCCTGGACGCTGCTGTGCAGATGTATGGAGGAGCCCATCATCTCGCTGACGTCCACCCTGGCCTTGATGGCGCCTTCCGTGCCGGGGGCGCACAGGAGGATGTGCTCGGGACGGACGCCGAGGGTGACGGCGCCGGGCCTGGCGTTGTTGGCGCGCAGGGCGGCCTGCTTGTCCTCGCTGGGGACAAACACGCTGCCGCAGGCGGTGACGGTGTACTTGTCGCCGTCCTTGGCGAGCACGGCGTCGAAGAAGTTCATCTGCGGCGTGCCGATGAAGCCCGCGACGAAGAGGTTGGCCGGGTGGTTAAAGACCTCCTGCGGAGTGCCTATCTGCTGGACGTAGCCGTCCTTCATAATGACGATGCGGTCGCCGAGAGTCATGGCCTCGGTCTGGTCGTGGGTGACGTAGATAAAGGTGGTGTTGATGCGCTGCCTGAGCTTTATGATTTCCGCGCGCATCTGGTTGCGCAGCTTGGCGTCGAGGTTGGAGAGAGGCTCGTCCATGAGGAACACCTTCGGCTCGCGGACAATGGCGCGGCCGATGGCGACACGCTGCCTCTGGCCGCCGGAAAGCGCCTTGGGCTTGCGGTCGAGGTACTGGGTAATGTCCAGGATCTCGGCGGCCTCGCGCACCTTCTTGTCTATGGTGTCCTTATCGACCTTGCGCAGCTTGAGAGAGAAGGCCATGTTGTCGTACACCGTCATATGCGGGTACAGCGCGTAGTTCTGGAAAACCATTGCGATGTCGCGGTCCTTGGGGGCGACGTCGTTGACTACCTTGCCGTCGATGATGACTTCGCCGCCGGTTATCTCCTCGAGGCCGGCGATCATGCGCAGGGTGGTGGACTTGCCGCAGCCGGAGGGGCCGACAAGGACGATGAACTCCTGGTCCTTGATCTCGATGTTGAAGTCGTGGACAGCGACCACGCCCTCCTCGGTCACGGTCAGCTTCGGGCCGGTCTCCTCGGCGGGCGCCTCGCCCTTACTGGCCTTTTTCTTCTTGCTGCCCTGGGCGTTGGGGTAGATCTTCTTTACGTTTTTGAGGACTACTTCGGACATTTTTCTGCTGTAGCGCGTCTGCCTCCGCAAGGGCGCGCCTCGCCGCCGCCGGTAAACGGCGCGCGGCATTACGCCAGGTCTCCACACTGACGCACCGCCAGCCGCGGACGGTCTCCTTTCTTTATGTACGCCGGGGCATTTTGCCTTTTGGCAAAATGGAGTGCCGCGGCGCCATGGACTATCGTATATTTTACCATACGCCGCGCGGGGTGTAAATCGTGGATTATACACTAAAACGCCGCGGCGATTTCAGCTTATTGCACAAAGCCCGGCCTTATTGATTGTGCAGCCTATAGATGCGGAAGGTGAAGTACACCTCTATGAGCCCGTCGGCGGCCAGCACCGCGCCGAATATCCGCATGACGCCCTCGATGGCGCTGTAGGGCTGCGCGACGAACATGACGCCGAACACGAGGATTGCCACGGCAACCGCCGCCACCATGCCCCAGCGCGCAAAGCCGAGGCGCCTGAGCTCAAAGGCCCGGCCGAGCTTGCCCGCGCCGTCTATGAGCAGGATGATGCCGAAAATAAGCGGGATCACGCTGAGGATGATCTCCGGCGCTATCAGGCAGAACGCGCCGAGCGCCGCAAAGGCGATGCCCACGGGCAGCGTAAAGCGCGAAACGTCGTCGTCGTGCCGGCGTATAAAATAAAAGAGCAGGCAGAACGCGCCGTAGGCCAGGGCGCAGACGCCCATAACCGAGCAGATAAGGTTGGCGCTCGCGCCGGGGTTGAGCGTCACGACAAAGCCGAGCGCCGTGTAAACAACCGCCGAAAGCAGCTGGGATATGAGTTCTTTTCTGTTCATGGCGAGGCCTCCGTCAGAATTATTTCCATACCAGTATAGCACAGCTTTTCCCCGCTTGCAAACACGGCGTGCGTGAGGTAAAATAAGGTTCAGGATTCGGAGGCTGCGCTTATGGAAATCATCTACCACGGCCACGCCTGCTTTGAGCTTGTAAGCGGCGGGTACTCCCTTGTCATAGACCCATACCGGGCCGGGACGCTCACCGGCCGGCCTGAGCTCAGGCTCGAGGCCGACGCGCTGCTGTGCAGCCACGGCCACGACGGCCACGGCGCGGCGGAGGCCGTGCGCCTGCGCCATGGCGGCGCGGCCTCGCCCTTTGAGACGGAGCGCATGGAGACGGCGCACGACGTCTTGGGCGGGCGGCTGCGCGGCGGGAACACCGTGCACATAATCCGCGCCGAGGGGCTCAGGCTCGTCCACTTGGGCGACCTCGGGCGCAGGCTGACGGGAGCCGAGTTGGAGCGCATCTCGGGCGCGGACGTGCTTATGGCGCCGATAGGCGGCATACTCACGCTTGAGCCCTACGCCGTCTATGAGCTCTGCCGCGCCGCCGCGCCGGGGCTCATACTGCCAATGCACTACCGCGTGCCGGGCGGCCCGCGCCGCCTGCGCGAGCCGGAGGAGTTCACAAGCCTCTTCTCCCCCGGCGAGGTCGAGTATGCAAGCACGAACCGGCTGCGCCTGACGGCCGGCGGGGGCCCCGCCGCGCTTGTATACATGCTCAGGCCGCCGCTCGGAGGTTGAAATGGACACGATTCTGCTCACGCTTGAAATAATCGGCACGGTCGCCTTCGCCGTCTCCGGCGCGTTTGCCGCCGTGCGGCGGGACATGGACATCTTCGGCGTCATCATACTCGGCCTAACCACGGCGGTCGGCGGCGGCGTAATCCGTGACCTCGTGCTCGGCCTCACGCCGCCGCGCACCTTCCTGCACCCCATTTACGCCCTGCTCTCCATCGCGGCGAGCGTCGCGGTGTTCCTCATAGCGCGGCACGGCTGGACGGAAAAGGCCTCCGGCCCCTACGGCATAACGATGCTGGTAATGGACAGCCTCGGCCTCGGCGCCTTCACCGTCTCCGGCATAGCCACGGCCATTGACACCGGCGAGGAGCACGGCGCCTTCCTGCTCATTTTTGTTGGGGTGGTCACGGGCGTCGGCGGCGGCGTGCTGCGCGACGTACTTGCCGGGGAAACCCCATATATTTTCCGCAAGCACGTCTATGCGAGCGCGTCCATACTCGGCGCGGTGCTCTGCGTGCTGCTCAGGGGCCTCAATTTGACGCTCGCCATCGCCCTCGGCATGGCGGCGGTGGTCATAACGCGCCTGCTGGCGGCCTTTTTCCGCTGGAACCTGCCCCACGCCGGGCGCGCAGCAAATATCAAAGGAGATGAGGAACAATGAAAGCCGCGCTTGTACAGCTGCTCAACACCGACGACAAGGCCTATAACCTCGCCCACGCCCGCGAGCTCATCGGCGAGGCCGCGCGCGGCGGCGCGGACCTGGTCTGCCTGCCGGAAATGTTCTGCTGCGAATACCGCAACCGGAGCTTTGTCGCCGCGCAGGAGCCCCGCGGCGGCCCGGCCTGCGCCATGCTCTCCGAGGCCGCGCGCGAAAACGGCGTCTATCTCATAGGCGGCACCATACCCGAGGCCGAGGACGGCCGGCTCTACAACACCGCCTTTGTTTTCGACCGCGGCGGGGCCGAGCTCGCCCGCTGCCGCAAGATCCACCTCTTCGACATAGACGTGAAGGGCGGGCAGTATTTTAAGGAATCGGACACCTTTACGCCCGGCAGCGAGGTCTGCGTGTTCGACACGGAGTTCGGCCGCCTCGGCCTGTGCGTCTGCTTTGACATACGCTTCCCCGAGCTCACGCGGCTCATGGCCCTCAGCGGGGCCTGGGCCATGTTCTGCCCGGCCAGCTTCAACATGACCACCGGCCCGGCGCACTGGGAGCTGAGCTTCCGCGGCCGCGCCGTTGAAAGCCAGCTCTACACCCTCGGCTGCGCCCCCGCGCGGGACGTAAACGGCTCCTACGTAAGCTACGCCAACTCCATTGTTGTCCACCCCTGGGGCAATGTTATCGCCCGCGCCGGCGCGGAGGAGACCATACTCTATGCGGACATCTGCCCCGAGGAGGCCGCCTCCGTCCGCGAGCAGCTCCCCCTGCTCAGCGCGCGGCGCACGGACGTGTATACGCTCGATTACGCCTGATTCGTTCAGCTATTAACGCAATTTCCCCTTTACACGCCGCTTATTACGGTATATAATAAGGATGTGCGCAAAACGGCGCACATCCTTTTTTATCCGCCGGCGCGGATATTATTTTTTTGCGGGAGGCTTTGAGTATATGCGGGCAGGAAATTTGGCGGCGGCCATGGGTGTCAGGGGCGCCCTCGTCCTTCGCTGCGCGGCCTTCGCCGCGGGCGTGGTCATAAACAGCTTCGGCATCGCCTTCATCACCAAGGCGGCGCTCGGCACCTCGCCGATATCGAGCCTGCCCTATGTCCTCAGCCTGGCCCTCCCGCTTTCGCTCGGCGGCTTTACGCTCATAATGAACATGCTGTTCATCGCGGCGCAGTTTGTGCTTCTGCGCGGCGTCATAAAGCCCGTGCAGCTCCTGCAGATACCCGTAAACCTTGTTTTCAGCGCGGCGATAGACCTGAGCATGTCGCTGCTCGGCTGGCTTGAGCCGTCCGGGCTTATCGCGCGCTGCGCGAGCCTGCTTGCCGGCTGCGTCATACTCGCCTTCGGCGTGGCGCTCGAGGTCGCGCCCGACGTGCTGCTGGTCCCCGGCGAGGGCATTGTCCGCGCGATCGCGTACCGGACGCGGGTGCGCTTCGGCTCGGTCAAGGTCGGCTTCGACCTGACGCTCATGCTGCTCGCCGCCGGGCTGAGCCTGTTGCTTTTCCGCGGCCTGAACGGCATCGGGGCCGGGACCATAATCTCCGCCCTGCTCGTCGGGCGGATAGTGAACCTGTTCAACCGCCGCTCGCGGCTGATTTCCGCGGTCCGCGGCCTGCGCGGCTCAGTTGAGCGCCGCGACGCCGATGTTGAGATAGAGCGCGAAGGCGCACCAGAGCAGGTACGGTATGAGCAGCAGGCCCGCTAAGTCGTCAAGGCGCCTGAAGGCCGACTCGCACATGACAACAAGCGCAATCAGCACGCCGAGCCACACGGCGGCCGCCCAGTACAGCCCGAGGCCGAAGAAAAGCCCCGGCCAGAGCGCGTTTACCGCAAGCTGGGCGGCATAGAGCCTCAGCGCCCGCCGCCTTGCCGCGGCGGGGCCGTGCAAAAGGTAAATGCGCCAGGCCGCCGCGGCCATCATAATGTACAGCAGCGTCCAGACCGCCGGGAACACCCAGCCCGGCGGGGAGAGCGGCGGCTTTGCGAGAGCCTCGAAGCTCCCCATCCCGCCGCCTAAGAGCGCGCCCGCGCCGCCCGCGGCCAGCGCTGCCAGTATGGATACGAAAAGCGGCTTCCAACGCAGCTTCATCCACGATCACCCCGGGGCTAAGTTATGCCGCCGCCCCGGCTTTTATACGCCCCGCAGCGGAAAACTCCCGGCCCTCAGGGCCGGGAGTTTCCGCTGGGATGGTGACGTGAATATGGGCATCAGCCCTGCCCATAGTAGGCGTTGGGGCCGTGCTTGCGAAGATAGTGCTTGTCCAGCAGCTCCTGCTGCATGGGCGGGAGGCCCGGGGTGAGGGCCATGGCGTGGAAGGCCATAAAGGCAACCTCCTCAAGGACCACGGAATTGTGCACCGCGTTCATCGGGTCCGTGCCCCAGGCGAAGGGGCCGTGGCTGTGCACAAGGCAGGCGGGGACGTAGTCCGGGTTTATGCCGCGCTCCTTATAGGTCTCGATGATAACATTGCCGGTTTCGAGCTCGTACTCGCCGTGTATCTCCTCGGGGGTCATCAGGCGGGTGCAGGGTATCTCGCCATAGAAGTAGTCGCCCTGGGTGGTGCCGAAGGCGGGGATGCCCCTGCCGGCCTGGGCAAAGCTCGTGGCCCAGCGGCTGTGCGTGTGCACAACGCCGCCGATGTTCGGGAAGGCCCTGTAGAGCGCTATATGGGTCGGCGTATCGCTCGAGGGCTTGTAGCGCCCCTCTACGCGCTCGCCGGTCTCCAGGCTGACGACCACCATGTCGCCGGCGCACATCTCGTCGTACTCGACGCCCGAGGGCTTTATGACCATGAGGCCCTGCTCGCGGTCGACGCCGGAGACGTTGCCCCAGGTGAAGGTGACCAGCCCGTGCTTCGGCAGCAGGAGATTGGCCTTTAATACGGTTTCTTTGAGTTGCTCAAGCATGCTTTACGCTCCTTAAAACTCTTTCAGCTTCCAGGCGATGTCGTTGTAGAACAGCTCGCGCTTTACGCCCTCGACGGTGCTGTCCGCGGTGATATGGACGCACTCGATCTGCATCATCTCGCAGAAGTCTATCATCATCTGCGCGGTGACGGCCGTGGACAGGACGGTGTGGTGCGCGCCGCCGGCGAGGATCCAGCACTTGACGCCGGTCAGCAGGTCGGGCGCGGGCTTCCACATAACGCGGGCCACGGGCAGGTTGGGCATGTCGAGCGTCGGCTTTATGACCTCGATGTCCTGGATTATCATGCGCATACGGCCGCCCATGTCGATGAGGCTGACGACGATGCCGGGGCCGCTTTTGCCCTCAAACACAAGGCGCGCGGGCGGCTGGCGGTCGCCGATGCCAAGGTCGTGGACCTCGATGCGCGGGCGGGTGGATGCGATGGACGGGCAGACCTCGAGCATGTGCGCGCCGAGGCTTATCTCCTCTCCGGGCTTGAGGTCATAGGTGTAGTCCTCCATGAAGAGGGTGCCGCCCTCAAGGCCCTCGGCCATCTTTTTCATAATGGCGGTCATGCCGGCGACCTTCCAGTCGCCCTCGCCGCCGTAGCCTATGCCGTCGGCCATCATGTTCTGGCTGGCGAGGCCGGGCAGCTGCTTCATGCCGTAGAGGTCCTGGAAGTTGTTGATGAAGGCCATGGCGCCCTCGCGCTCGAGGATACGGCGCATCGCGACCTCCTCGCGCGCCTGATAGCGCACGGTCTCGAGGTCGTCGGTGGCAAAGTCGTAGCGTTCGGCGTACTCGGCCATCTTGGCGTCTATCTCGGCGCCGGTGACGGCGTCCATGGTCTCGACCAGGTGCCCGACCGGCCAGTAGTCCACCTGCCAGCCCAGCTTTATCTGGGCCTCGACCTTGTCGCCCTCGGTAACGGCGACGTCGCGCATATTGTCGCCGAAGCGGACTATGCGCAGGCTGCGGGAAAAGTCCCAGCCGAGCGCGCTGCGCATCCAGGCGCCAAGCTCGGCGAGGACGGGCTCATCCTGCCAGTAGCCGGCGATGACCTTGCGCGGCAGGCGCATGCGCGCGCCTATGAAGCCGTGCTCACGGTCGCCGTGGGCGGCCTGGTTGAGGTTCATGAAGTCCATGTCTATGGCTTCGTTCGGGATGCGGCGGTTATACTGGGTGGCGAAATGGCACCAGGGCTTCTGCAGCGAGCCGAGGCCGTGTATCCACATCTTGCTCGGGGAGAAGGTATGGCACCAGGTCACGACGCCGCAGCAGTCCGGGTCATGGTTCGCGTCGAGCATAATGCGGGTTATCTCGGCGTCGGTCTTTACGGTCGCCTTGTAGACCAGCGGTCTCGGTAGGAAGCCGCTGCCGCTCATCCACTCGGCCATTTCGCCGGCGCGCCTGTCCACGGTCTCGAGGACCTCGGGGCCGTACAGGAACTGGCTGCCGACTACGAACCAGAATTGCTTGTTATCAGACATATCGGGAAAAATCCTTTCAGCAGGGGCAATCAGATGTTGTTGACGGCCGCTTTTTCCACGGGGAGGGCGGCCTTATAGCGGGCGAGGAAGGCGTTGAAGCCGTCCACGTCGGCCTTTTCCGGCTCGAGGGTGCTGACCTTCTGGCCGGCAAAGACGCGCTCGTCGAGGTAGGCCTCGAGCGTCTGGCCCTCGGCGCGGTTCGCGCGGTAGGCGGCGAGCAGGGCCATGCCCCAGGGCCCGCCCTCGCCCGCGGTAGTCATAACGGAAACCGGGCTGTTGGCGGCGGCGGCAAGGATGCGCTGGCCGACCTCGGGCGTCTTGAAAAAGCCGCCGTGGCCGAGCAGGCGGTCCACCGCCACGTTCTCGGCGGCGAGGATGTCAAGGCCTATCTTGAGCGTGGCAAGGGCGCTGTAGAGCTGGGCGCGCATGAAGTTCGCGAAGCTGAGCCTCGCCTCGGGGCTGCGCGCTAACATCGGACGGCCCTCGTCCATGCCGGTGATGGGCTCTCCGGAGAGGTAGTTGAAGAGCACCAGGCCGCCGGCGTCCTTCTCGCCCTCGGCCGCGGTGGAGAACATGGCCGTAAAGACCTCGTTCATGTCCGGCTTTTTGCCGAGCGCGGTGAGGAAGCCGCGGAAAACCTCGGCCCAGGCGTTGATCTCGTTGGTGCAGTTGTTGCAGTGCACCATGGCGACGGGCCTGCCGGTGGGGGTGGTGACCATGTCTATCTCGGGGTAGACCCTGCTGAGGGCCTTCTCGAGGACTATCATGGCAAAGACGCTCGTGCCGGCGGAGACGTTGCCGGTGCGCTCGGCCACCGCGTTGGTGGCGGCCATGCCGGTGCCCGCGTCGCCCTCCGGGGGCGCGAGGGGGATGCCGCTCTCAAGCTCGCCGGTCGGGTCCAGCAGCGCGGCACCCTCGGCGCTCAGGCAGCCGGCGTCCTCGCCGGCGGAGAGGACCTCGGGCAGGATGCCGCGGAGCCTCCAGGGATAGCCCTTTTCGGCGACAAGCCCGTCAAAGCTGTCGAGCATGGCCTCGTCGTAGCCGCATTTAGCGCTGTCTATCGGGAACATGCCGCTGGCCTCGCCGACGCCGAGCACGCGGCGGCCGGTGAGCTTGTAGTGGACGTAGCCCGCGAGGGTCGTGAGATAGTCGATGTCCGCGACGTGCTCCTCGCCGTTGAGGATGGCCTGATAGAGGTGCGCTATGCTCCAGCGCTGCGGGATGTTGAAGCCGAAGCGCGCGGTGAGCTTTTCGCTGGCCTCGCCGGTTATGGTGTTGCGCCAGGTGCGGAAGGGCACAAGGAGCTCGCCGGACCTGTCGAGCGCGATGTAGCCGTGCATCATGCCGGAGAATCCCATGGCGGCCATTTTAGTGAGCTTTACGCCGTACCTGCTCTCAACGTCGGCCTTGAGGGCCGCGTATGCGGCGCGCAGGCCGGCCCAGACGTCGGACATGTGGTAGGTCCAGACGCCGTCCTCGAGGCGGTTTTCCCAGCCGTAGTCGCCGGAGGCGACGGGCTCATGGTACGCGCCTATAAGCACGGCCTTTATGCGCGTGCTGCCCAGCTCTATGCCCAGGCAGGCGCGGCCGGAGGCGATATAATCTCTGACTTCCATAGGGCGCTCTCCTTACTTGCTCTTTTCCTTGATCTTGGCGAAAATGGACTGCAGGACGATGAACACGCACAGCAGAGCGGCGGTGAGGATGTTCGGCCAGGAGCTGGCGAGACGGCCGTCGGTCTGGACAAGGGCGTTGATGGTGCCGTTGATAAGCACGCCGAAGAAGCTGCCTATAACGTTGCCGACGCCGCCGGTGAGCAGCGTGCCGCCGATGACGGCGGAGGAAATGGCGTCCATCTCAAAGCCGTCGGCCGTCGTGGTGGAGGCCATGAGGCCGTTCATGCAGAAGCAGATGCCGCCGATGGTGGTGAGGATGGAGCAGGTGACGTAGGCCATCATCTTGGTGCGCTTGACGTTCAGGCCCATCATGGCCGCGCTCTGCTCGCTGCCGCCCACGGCGTAGAGGCCGCGGCCGAACTTGGTGTAGCGCAGGATGAGGAAGGTGACAATCAGCACCAGGATGGCGATAACCACGCCGAGGCGTATATAGGGGTAGATGGCCACGCCCTGGCGGTTGACGGTGGCGCCGAAGGGGAAGGTGATGCGCAGGTTGGCGAAGTTGTAGAAGGCCTGGTTGATGTCGGCGGTGATGGAGAGCTGGTTGGTGGAGATGACGCTCACCATGCCGCGGGCAAAGAACATGCCGGCCATGGAGACGATGAAGGGCTGTATCTCGAGGTAGCCTATCAGGAAGCCCTGGACAACGCCCATTACCACGCCTATGACGATGACGAGCAGGACGGCGGCCGGAGCGGAGAGGTTCCAGTTGGCCATGCCGTAGCAGAGCACCATGCAGTCGAGGGCGACGAGGCTGCCGACGGAGATGTCGATGCCGCCGGTGAGCATGACGACGGTCATGCCGCAGGCCACGCAGATGAGGGCGGCGTTATTGAGGAAGAGGTTGCAGAGGGTCTGGACGGTGGTGAAGCCCTTGCTTGAGTAGGCTATCATACCCGCGATGTACATTACGAAGAACAGAGCGATGGTGATGAGCAGCAGCAGGGTGTTGCTGTTGATCTGCCTGCGCTCCTTCAGCGCGTTAGCCGGTTTTTTCATACGCTGGCAGCCTCCTTCTTGGCCGTCGGCAGGGCCTTGGCGGCGCGGCGGCGGGCGAAGTAGGCCTTGACCGGCGGGGCCTGGACGACGACGATGATGATAATGATGACGGCCTTGAACACGGGCGCAACCGCGGAGGAAATGCCGAGGTTGTACATCGTGGTGGTGATGGCCTGGATGGTGTAGGCGCCGATGATGGAGCCGGCAAGGTTGAACTTGCCGCCGCCGAGGCTGTTGCCGCCGATGGCGACAGCGAGGATGGCGTCCATCTCAAAGGTGAGGCCGATGGCGGCCGGGTCGGCGCTGGTGATACGGCTGGAGGCGACGACGCCGGAGATGCCGGAGCAGAGGCCGCAGATGAGGTAGCAGACGAAGATTATGAGCGCGCTGTTGAGGCCGGCGATGCGGCTCGCCTTGCGGTTGATGCCGACGGACTGGATGTACATGCCGAGGGCGGTCTTTTTGAGGACGAGCAGCGCGATGGCGATGCAGGCGGCCGCGATGATTATCGGCGTGGGTATGGGGCCGATGTAGCCGCCGAGGAGGGCGAAGGTGTCGTTGCGGACGTAGATGATGAAGTCGTGGTTGACCAGGAGGCCGATGGCGCGGGCCGCGCTGTAGAGTATCAGCGTGGCGACCATGGGCTGGATATTGAGGTTGGCGACGAGGAAGCCGTTAAAGGCGCCGCAGAGGCAGCCGACAACAAGGCCGCCGAGGATGCCGACTATCAGGGGGACGGCGAGCTCAGTGGTCTGGGGGGCCATGTCGCCGGCGAGGATGGTGCAGCAGACGCAGGCGCACAGGCTCATGACGGAGCCGACGGATATGTCGGTGCCGGCGGAGGCGGAGACGACAAGCGTCATGCCGATGGCGAGGATGGCGACCTCGCTGCCGCGGTTGAGTATGCTTATGAGACGGCCCTGGAGCACGGGCTGCGCGGCGTCGGAGAGGTAAATGCGGAAGAATTCATAGAAGGGCCTGCCCTGGGCCACGTCGTAGACGACGTTTATGAGGAGCACCAGCACGACGCAGACGACGGGCATGAAAAGCTGGCTGCGGGTAAACTTTTTAAGAGCGCTCATTTGCTGTCACCTCCGGCTATGGCGGCCATGACCCTCTCCTGGGTCAGCTCGCCGTCGAGCTCACCGACCTTCTGCCCGTCGCGCAGGACGGCCATGCGGTTGCAGGTGCGGAGCATCTCTTCGATCTCGGAGGAGATGAACATGACGCTCTTGCCCTCGCCCGCAAGCTTGATGATGAGCTTCTGTATCTCGGTCTTGGTACCGACGTCTATGCCTCGCGTGGGCTCGTCGAGTATCAGGAAGTCGGGGTCGGTCGCGAGCCAGCGGCCGATGATGGCCTTCTGCTGGTTGCCGCCGGAGAGCTGCTTTATCGGGGTCTCGCGGCTGGCGGTCTTTATCTGGAGCATCTCGATGTACTTGTCGGCGAGCTCCTCCTGCTTGGCGCGGGAGAGCTGCTTGAACATGCCGCGCTTGGCCTGAAGGGCGAGGATGATGTTCTCGCGCACGGAGAGGTCGCCGATGATGCCCTCGGCCTTGCGGTCGTCGGGCAGCATGCCCATGCCGAGGTGCATGGCGTCGATGGGCTCCTTGATTTTGGCGTCCTTGCCGCCGACCTTGAGCGTGCCGGTCTGGGCCTTGTCCGCGCCGTAGATGCTGCGCGCGAGCTCGCTGCGGCCGGAGCCGAGCAGGCCGGTGAGGCCGATGACCTCGCCCTTGTGTATGTCGAGGTCGAAGGGCTTTATCGTGCCCTTGTGGCTCAGCCCGCGGGCGGAAATCTCCAGCGGCGCGTCGGCGTCATAGGTGAAGCCCTCGGGCTTTATGGCGGCGAGGTCGTCGAAGTCTTTGCCCATCATGGCCGCGACAAGCTTGACGCGCGGCAGATCGGCTATCGGGTACTCGCCTACCAGGGTGCCGTTGCGCAGGACCGTTATGCGGTCGCAGACGGCGTAGACCTGCTCTAAGAAGTGGGTAACGAATATTATGCCAACTCCGTTGTCCTTGAGCTGGTTCATGAGCTTGAAGAGCTTTTCAACCTCGCTGTCGTCGAGGGAGCTCGTGGGCTCGTCAAGAATCAGAACCTTGCAGTCCATATCCACCGCGCGGGCGATGGCTATCATCTGCTGGATGGCCAGGGAGTAGTTTTCGAGGTTCTGGGTGACATCTACCTTGATGTCCAGCCGCTTTACAAGCTCGTCGGCCTGCTTTACCATCTTGCGGCGGTCGATGGTGCGCAGGGCGGTCATCGGCTCGCGGCCGATGAACAGGTTTTCCGCGACGGTCAGGTTCGGGCAGAGGTTGACCTCCTGATACACGGTGGAGATGCCTATCTTCTGCGCGTCCATGGTGGAGCGGTTCTTGACCGGGTGGTCAACGCCGTCCACGCGGATTTCGCCGGCTTCAAAGTCATTGATGCCGGTGAGGCACTTGATGAGTGTTGACTTGCCGGCGCCGTTCTCGCCCATGAGCGCGTGGATCTCGCCCTTGCGGAGGGTGAAGTCCACGTTGTCAAGGGCTTTGACGCCGGGGAAGGTCATCGTTATGCCCCGCATCGTCAAAACAACATTGTTTTCCATTCACGTCACCTCAAATAAATTAGGGAGAACCCCGGGGGTTGCTCGGGATTCTCCCTTGGGAATCAAATGTTATTCGCCTTTGCTAAGGAAGCTTGCCTTTATTGTATTAGTAGGCGCGGCCGGCGAGGACTTCGTCGGTGACCTGGACCAGAGGCATCTCTTCGCCGTTGACGGTGATGCTCTCGAGGATGTCCTCAGCGACGAACCAGGTCTCGGTCATGTAGATTTCCTTCTCGGGGGTGCCGCCGGCCTCGATGACCTGGATGACATCCTCATCGACGAACGGGGCAGCCAGCGGGTTGCACTCGAAGCAGGCGTTGAGCTTGCCTTCCTGGACAAGGCCCAGGGCGGTCTTGGCAGCGTCGAAGGAGACGAGGATGACGTCGCCGTCAACACCGTAGGTCACGCCGGCGTTGTCCATCGCGGTGATGGCGCCGTAGGCCTCGTTATCGTTCTGGCAGATAACGACGTTGAACTGGCCAGCGTAGCTCTGGCAGTAGGACTCCATGACCTCCTGGCCGC
>CALWYQ010000172.1 GCA_944385815.1 uncultured Oscillospiraceae bacterium
AGCCTATCTCCGGCGAGTTCTTGAGTATGTACGGGCTGTAGCTCACCTTTGAAACAACAACCTGCTGCGGCAGATTAGACTGGTAGTAAGGTATGGCCGTATAGACGGTTTCGTTATATTTTCTTGCGATTTCTCGGGCATAAGGCTCCACAACCTGCGCAAGCGGCAGGTTATTCTTAACAGCGTTCCCAAGGCCGTAAAATTTACTGCCGAGCCAGTATTTGGCGTTCGCGCTGTTCTGGTATATGTAGCCGCGCGTCTTGAGGGTGGTCAGTATCCTGTGGATCGTGCTGCCAAAAAGTCCCGTCGCGGCGCTTATGTCCTTGATGCTCGCCTCCTCGCCGTTCCTGTAAAGGAACTCTATGATGTCAAGGGCCCTCTCTATCGAATGGATCGTCTGATTTTTAACTTTCTCGCCGGAGCCCTCTGTTTCCGTTAAAGCCTGCAGCTCTGTCAAATTACGCCCTCCCTTGGCTTGCTTTTTACGTATTGTATTATCTTTCCGCCATTACGTCAAGTAGAATCTGTTTTTCCTGAAATATTCTTTTTGCCCGTAAAGTTGCTCATATGGCCCTTTAGATTATTTTTTGCAAACCGCTTGACAAGCTCAAAAGCTGCGTCTATACTGTTATGCGTAATGCCATTATGTTATGCGTAATCAGTTTTCTTACCTCGTAATGATTTAGGAGGACAGGATGAGCATAATCCAAAACTACAACCATGCGCGGGAGCTCTACGCCGGCCACGGCGTAGACACCGAGCTGGCGCTTGAGCGGCTCGACAAGGTACCTGTCTCGATAAACTGCTGGCAGTTGGACGATCTCTCGGGCTTTGAGGACCCCGAGCGCGGGCTGTCCGGCGGCATCGCCGCCTTCGGCTCCGCGCCGGGCAAGCCGAAAAGCCGCGCCGAGTACATGGCCAACCTCGAAAAGGCGCTCTCGCTGGTGCCCGGCCGCAACAAGCTCGCCCTCCACGCGATCTACCCTGACGAGGGGCGCGAGGGCCGCGGGCGCGACAGGCTTGAGCCCGGGGATTTTGCCGGCTGGGTGGATTTTGCGAAGTCGCACGGCATCGGCCTTGACTTCAACCCCACCTATTTCAGCCACCCGATGGCCGACAGCGGCTTTACCCTTGCGAGCGCAGACCCGGCCGTGCGCGGCTACTGGATCGAGCACGGTAAGCGCTGCCGCAGGATCGGGCAGTACTTCGGCCGCGAGCTCGGCATCCCCTGCGTCACGAACCACTGGATACCCGATGGCTATAAGGACGTGACCGCCGACAAGCTGGCGCCGCGGCTGCGTCTTGCCGAGGCCTACGACGAGATTTTTGCCGAGCCCATAAGCCCGGGCGAGAACATCGACTCCGTAGAGAGCAAGCTTTTCGGTCTCGGCAGCGAGAGCTTTGTGATAGGCTCGCACGAGTTTTACATGCTCTACGCCGCGCTTCGCAAAAACTGCATCGTCTGCATGGACACGGGCCACTTCCACCCCACCGAGGTCGTCTCGAGCAAGCTCAGCGCCTTCCTTGCGCTCGGGCAGGAGGTCATGCTGCACGTGAGCCGGCCCGTCCGCTGGGACAGCGACCACGTGCCCATTCTCGACGACGAGTGCCGCAGCCTCATGTACGAGATTGCCGCGCAGGACGCCTTCGATTCCGTCCACATCGGCCTTGACTACTTCGACGCGAGCATCAACCGCGTCGCCGCGACGGTGCTCGGCGCAAGAAGCGTCAAGCAGGCGCTGCTGTGCGCGCTGCTCGAGCCGGTGGATGAGCTCAAGGCGGCGGAGGCGGAGGGCGACTTTACGCGCCGCCTCATCACACTCGAGCGCTCCAAGCTGCTGCCCTTCGGCGCTGTCTGGGAATATTACTGCGAAACGCACAATATGCCGGGTTACGATTGGCTCAGGGAAATCGAATACGCAGTGTGAATGGAGAGTAATAATGGCAAACAAAATCAAAATACCCGGTACCGAGCTCGAGCTTTTCCCGCTTGGCTACGGAACAGTGGATATTGGCCTGAAAAAGACCGAAAACGCCGATATTTTCCCTGTTTTAGACGCCTACATAGACTTGGGAGGCAACCTTATCGACACCGCGAGGGTCTACTCCGACTGGGTGCCGCCCGAGGTCGGGCGCAGTGAGAGGATACTCGGCGAGTGGATACGCGCCCGCGGGCACCATAACGACTTTATCCTTATCAGCAAGGGCGGACACCCCCGGCTCGACACCATGCACACACCGCGGATGAGCCCGGACGACATGGCAGGTGACCTCGAGCTCAGCCTGAAAACGCTCGGCGTGGACTGCATCGACATCTATTTTTACCACCGCGACAACACCCGCGTCCCCGTCGGCGAGCTTTTGGAGACCATGGAGGACTTCCGCCGCCAGGGCAAGATACGCTATTACGGCTGCTCGAACTGGACGAGCGAGCGCATGGAGGAGGCCGGGGAATACGCCTCGGCGCACGGCCTGCGCGGTTTTGTCGCGAACCAGATGCTTTTCAACCTCGGGCGCAGGCACATGCTCCCCCCTGCCGACGACACCATGGTGGCCATGGACGCGCGCATGGAGGCCCTGCACAGGCGCGGCAGCTGCCTCGCCATGCCGTATTACGGGCTTTGTAGCGGATTTTTCCACCGCCTCGACGCCGCCGGCCCGGAATCCGTCAGGGACAGCATCTACTGCACGCCGGAAAACCTCGCGCTCAAGCCCAAAATCGATGAGCTGCGAAGGCAGACCGGCGCGAGCGTCACCCAGGTGCTGCTCAACTTCTTCTACACGCGGGACTTCCCCGTCGTGCCGCTGGTCTTTTCGTCCAACATCGAGCATCTGAAGGACGCCATGATGGCCCCCGAGATGCGGATAGGCCGGGACGTTTACGACGAAATGGGGGTATAATATGCCCATCGGAAGCAAGAAATGGCTCATTCCCGACATGTTCTGGCCAGAGCACACCTCGCCGGGCGTCTGCGTGAGCCACGAGGCCATATGCCTGCTCAACCTCGGCGAGAGCGACTGCTCGGCAGACATAACGCTCTACTTTGAGGACCGCGAGCCCATGAAGCTCCGTCAGGAGCACTGCGGCGCCAGGCGGACAAGGCACATACGCCTCGACCGCGCCCTCGGCGAGGACGGCGAGCACATCCCGCGCGGCACGGGCTACGCGGCGCTTGTAGAGTGCTCCGTCCCCGTCGTGGTGCAGTATACCCGAGTAGATACGACCCAGGCCGCAAACAGCCTTATGACAACAATGGCTTACCCGGCCGAATAAACGCAAAGATCCCACCGGCTTGCCGGTGGGATCAATTTTTACGATATGAACATCGCGTCTCCGAAGGAGAAGAACCTGTACCTCATTTTCACCGCCTCGGCGTAGGCGTTGAGGATATGCTCACGGCCGGCGAAGGCGCTTACAAGCATGACAAGCGTGCTCTCCGGCAGGTGGAAGTTCGTGATAAGGGCGTCCATACATTTGAATTTATATCCCGGATATATGAATATATCCGTCCAGCCGCTCTGCGCGTCCACGCTGCCGTCCGCATTGGCGAAGCTCTCGAGCGTGCGGCAGGAGGTGGTGCCCACGCACACGACCCGATGGCCGGACGCCCTGGTTTCATTTATTACCCTGGCGGTTTCCTCGGGGATTATGCAGAACTCGCTGTGCATGTCGTGATCCTCGATTTCGTCCTCTTTCACCGGCCTGAAGGTGCCGAGACCGACGTGCAGCGTGATAAAGCACTCTTTCACGCCCTTCTGCGCTATTTTATCCAGCAGCTCGCGGGTAAAATGCAGTCCCGCGGTCGGCGCGGCGGCGGAGCCCAGCTCGCGCGAATACACGGTCTGATACCGCTCGGAGTCCTGTAGCTCCTCTTTTATATACGGCGGCAGCGGCATCTTGCCGAGGCGCTCGAGCACCTCAAGGAATATACCGTCATAGTGGAATTTTATTATTCTGTTCCCGCCATCCGCAACTGATAGGACCTCTGCCGAGAGCTCGCCGCCGCCAAAGCTCAGCCTGGTCCCTGGGCGGGTTTTCCTGCCCGGGCGCGTGAGGCATTCCCACTCGCCGCCGCCGAGGTCGCGCAGCAGCAGCACCTCGATTGCGCCGCCGCTTTCGCGCGTGCCCAGCAGGCGCGCCGGGAGGACGCGCGAATCGTTCATAACAAGGCAGTCCCCCGGCTCGAGCAGCCCGGCGATGTCGCTGAATACGCGGTGGCTCAGCTCGCCCGTGGCGCGGTCAAGGCACAGCAGGCGCGAGGAGTCGCGCTTTTCAAGCGGGGTCTGGGCAATCAGCTCCGGCGGGAGCTCAAAATAGAAATCCGATTTTTTCATAAGGCTTACCTCTTATCAGGCGCCGCGGCGAAGCTCAACGCCGGCGAAGTAGAAGTTGATTATCTGGTCATAGCTGAAGCCGTACGCCTCCGCCATGGCGTACGCCCCGTACTGGCTCATTCCGAGGCTGTGCCCCCAGCCGCTGCCGCTGAACACAAAGGACGTGCCGCTCTGCTCCACCTCAAAATGTATGCTGTTGAGCCCGAGGACGGAGGTGCAGAATTCATAGCACTCGTTGCCGCTGATATGCGCGCTCCGCCCGTTCGGGTCGGTGAGCGTGAGGCCTATCACGTTCCCGCTCTCCGAGAGCTCCGTCTCCATCGAGGCCACCGTGGAAAGGCTGTGCCCATAGCGGACGGCGCCGGAGGCCAGCTGCGAGCCGCTTACGGTTTTGCTCCAGGAGCTGTAGGGGTTAATATCGGCGGCCGCGGCCTCATATGGGTCTGCCCTGCCGCGCAGGTAGGGCACGGCGGAGTACATTACGTTTTCGCTGTTTTCCGTGGCGCCGCCGTTGGAGGAGCAGTACATCGCCTCGATAAGCTCGCCGTCATAGCATATATAAAGCCCGGCCGTGGCCTCGACGGCAGCGTCCGTGCCCGCACCGGAGGCGTTGGTGCCGCGGTATACCTGGCTGAAGGTGTCGTTCGTGACGTCCGCCTGGTAGCCCGGCAGGCTGTTAAAATGGCTGGCGGCATATGTGCGTGCGCACATCGCCTGGGCCTTGAGCGCCTCTAAGGGCCAGCTGTCGTTCATTTCATAGGGCAGTACGCCCTTTACGTAGTCCTCGATATCCACAACGTTTATCACCGTGAGCTCCCCGCCGTCGCGGCGCACATACTCAAAGCCGCCGCGATAGGTATAGCCCTTAAACCAGGTCAGGGCCTCGGCTGAGCTGCTGCGCGGCATGACGGCCAGGTTCCGCTCCGTGCCGAAGTCGAACTCGAAGAGTATCTTCGCGTCGGCCGTGCGCGTCACAACAACGCAGCGATTGCTCGCGGTATAGACCTGCCCGTCAATGCCGGAGGCTGCCATGGCGCTCGCAGCCTCGGCCGCGGACTCATAGTCGCCGCACAGGGCATAGAAGCGCCCGTTATAGCAGGCCGGGAAGCCTCCATATGCCCCCGCAGCCTCCGCCGCGGCGTCAAAGCTGTCGTATTCTCCTGGCAGCAGGATGTGGTAACAGCCGAGGCTGCCGCCCGGGACAAGGACGTTGGTGTCCATGGACATGGTGATCTGCGTCTCCGATGTGCCGCCGAGGGCGTGGAACTCGCGCTCATCGTCGTAATAGCCGAAATCATAGCCGCCGCCTACCTCGTTTTCGAGGTTGGCGTACTCGAGAGTATGGTTGCGTATGCTGCTCTCCTCGCCGTAATAGTAGAGCGCGACGCGGATGCGGTCATAATCGAGCTCTATAGCGCCGCTTATCTCCATATGCCCGGGCTCGCCGGAGGGCTCGGGCAGCTCCTCCCCCTCCCCGCCGAGCTTTACAAGCCCGGAGCCGGTCATAACATAGGCCTCGCCGCCGAGCGGCGAGATCCCGCCTCCCCCGGCCGCGAACAGCCCGCCGAGGCCGCCCGGCACGCGCTCGCCGTTTATGTATATTTCCTCGGAAGCCGCAAGGCCCGGCGCGCAGAGCGCGGCTGCAAGCGCGCAGGCAAGCAGGGCGGCAAAAATTTTCTTTGCTTGCATGTGTTCACCTTTTAACGATTTATTGACTGATAATATTCAGGGTGGTAAAATAAACAGAAAGCCGGACGGCTCGTCAGCCTTCGACAGCCGCTCTTATTATAGTAGACCTCGGGCACAATTGCAAGCGCGGCGTGTGGCCGGCATGATTTTACCAGCGAAAGAATATGCTTATCGCATGGCGAAAGGAAGGTCTTATATGAAAAAACTCAAAGCGGGCATAATCGGCGGTACCGGCATGGTCGGTCAGCGCTTTGTAACTCTCATAGCCAACCACCCCTGGTTTGAGCTCACTGCCATCGCCGCAAGCGCGCGCAGCGCGGGCAAAACCTATGAGGAAGCCGCCGGCAGGCGCTGGGCGCTCGACGTGCCCATGCCGGAGTGCGCCAGGGGCATTGTTGTAAAGGACGCCGCGGACGTCGAGGGCACGGCCGGCGAGGTGGACTTTGTGTTTTCCGCCGTGGACATGAAGGCGGAGGAAATCCGCGCCCTCGAGGAGCAGTACGCAAAGCATGAGACGCCCGTCGTTTCCAACAACTCCGCCAACCGCTGGACGCCGGACGTGCCCATGGTCATCCCGGAGATAAACCCCGGCCACCTCGAGATCATCCCCGCGCAGAAAAAGCGCCTCGGCACCACGCGCGGCTTTATAGCCGTAAAGAGCAACTGCTCGATACAGAGCTATGTGCCCGCCCTCTCCCCCTTCAGGCTTGACTGCGGGCTGAGCAAAATACTCGTCTGCACCTATCAGGCCATTTCCGGCGCCGGCAAGACCTTTGAAACCTGGCCGGACATGGTTGACAACGTCATCCCCTATATCGGCGGCGAGGAGGAAAAGAGCGAGCGCGAGCCGATGAAGGTCTGGGGCTCCGTCGCCGGCGGCCGCATAGAAAACGCCGTCAAACCGCAGATCACCGCTCAGTGCCTGCGCGTCGCCGCCTCCAACGGCCACATGGCCGCGGTTTTCTGTTCCTTTGACAAAAAGCCGGAGATGGATGAGATGAAGGCCCGCTGGGCCGCCTTCAGGGGCCGCCCCCAGGAGCTCGGCCTGCCGAGCGCGCCGAAGCAGTTCCTGCGCTATTTTGAGGAACCCGACCGCCCGCAGACCCGGCTCGACCGCATGGCCGAGGGCGGTATGCAGATATCCATTGGCCGCCTCCGCCCCGACACCCAGTACGACTACAAGTTCGTCTGCCTGAGCCACAATACCCTGCGCGGTGCGGCAGGCGGCGCCGTCGAGCTCGCCGAGCTCCTTACCGCCGAAGGCTATATCACGGGCAAATGATCCGCGCCCGTGCGTGAAAATAAGCGAACAGCTGACAACCAAATTGCAAGGAGGTATTAAAATGTCCAAGACCCCCATTTTTGTCGGTTCCTGCACCGCGATCGTCACACCGTATACCGAAACCGGCGTGGATTACGACAAGTATGCCGAGCTGCTTGAGATGCAGTACGCCGGCGGGACGGCGGCCATCCTCGTCTGCGGCACCACCGGCGAGAACCCGACGCACACCGCCGAAGAGCACAACAGGCTCACCGAGCTCACCGTTGAAAAGTGCAGGGGCAGGATGAAGGTCATTGTCGGCGTCGGCGCCAACAACACCGAGCACGCCCTTGAGCAGGCGAAGCACGCCGAGGCCGTTGGGGCGGACGGCATCTTAATGGTCACGCCCTACTACAACAAGACCACCCAGGCCGGCCTTGTGCAGCACTTCAGCTACGTCGCCGACCGCGTCAGCGTTCCGATGATACTCTACAACGTCCCGGGCCGCACCGGCATAGGCATCAAGCCCGCCACGTATAAGGAGCTCAGCAAGCACCCCAACATAAACGGCGTCAAGGAGGCCAGCGGCAACATCGCCGAGTTCGCCCTCACCCGCAGCATGTGCGGGGACGACCTTGTATTCTGGTCCGGCAACGACTCCGACACCGTGCCCATGATGGCCCTCGGCGCCA
>CALWYQ010000173.1 GCA_944385815.1 uncultured Oscillospiraceae bacterium
CTCGGCGTCAACGTCGCGCTCAGCGAGGTCTGGGCGAAGGGCGGCGAGGGCGGAAAGGCGCTGGCCGAGGAGGTGGTCAGGCTCTGCGAGGAGCCCAACGACTTCCGCCAGAGCTATGAGCTGGACATGAGCATCATGGAAAAGCTCAACGCGATATGCACCAAGGTCTACCACGCGGACGGCGTGCAGCTTGTGGGGAACGCGGTGAAGCAGATAAAGCAGCTTGAGGAGTTAGGCTTCGGGAATCTCCCGATATGCATGGCCAAGACGCAGTACAGCTTCTCGGACGACGCGAGCCTGCTCGGCGCGCCGAGCGGCTTTACCGTGACGGTGCGGAACCTCAAGGTCTGCGCGGGCGCGGGCTTCATCGTGGCGCTCACCGGCGATATCATGACGATGCCCGGCCTCCCGAAGGTCCCGGCGGCGGAGAAGATAGACGTCGATGAAAACGGCGTAATCTCGGGGCTCTTCTGATGGAGAGGCCGGCTCCCTGATAAATCGAAAAATCTCTTACCCGTAAAGGAGAGGCTCAACCAATGGCCCTGATACTTAAGGGCGCGCCCGCGGCGGCTGCCCTGGATAACGAAACTCTGAAAGCCGTACACCTGCTGAAAATCCGCGGAATTACGCCCACGCTCGGCATACTCCGCGTGGGCGACAGGCCGGACGACATGGCGTACGAGGCCGCCGCCGTAAGGCGCTGCGAAAAGCTGGGCATAGAGACGAAGCTTGTGTCCCTTCCCGCCGACGTCAAGCAGGGGGCGCTGATGGCGCAGATAGCGCGCCTTAACTCAAACGAGCGCATACACGGCGTGCTCATGTTCCGCCCCCTCCCCTCCCACCTTGACGAGCGCGCCGCGTGCGCCGCGCTGATGCCCTGCAAGGACGTTGACGGCATTACGCCGGAAAGCGCTTCCATGCTGTATACGGGCAGCGGCGGAGGCTTCGCGCCCTGTACGGCGGAGGCCGTGATAGCCCTGCTCGAGCACTACGGCATCGGCCTCGACGGCAAAAACGCGGTCGTTGTCGGGCGCAGCCTGGTCATAGGCCGGCCGGTTTCCATGCTCCTGCTTGCGCGGAACGCCACGGTCACGGTCTGCCATTCGCGGACGCGCGGCCTTCCTGAGCTTACGCGCCGCGCAGACATAGTTGTAACGGCGCTGGGCAAGGCCGAGAGCCTTACGGCGGACTGCTTCATGCCCGGGCAGATAGTTATAGATGTCGGCATAAACTACTCCGGGGAAAAGCAAAGGCTTGTAGGCGACGTGCATTTCGAGGCGGTGGAGCCCATAGTCGGCGCTGTCAGCCCCGTTCCGGCGGGCGTCGGCGCGGTGACAACAGCCATTCTCGCAAAGCATGTGGCCGCGGCGGCGGGAGGCATGACATGAAAATAATTTCTGACGCTGTTTACGGCCTCCTGGCGGGCTTTGTGATAACGCTCGGCGCGACGGCGTATCTGCTGTTGGAGAGCACGCTCGCCGGAGCGCTGATGTTTACGCTTGGGCTTTTTGCCATATGCACCTTCGGCTGGAACCTTTTCACCGGCAAGGTCTGCTATTCCGCCGGCAAGGGGCCGAAATACATAGGCTTTCTGGCGGTGGTGTGGCTTTCAAACTTTGCAGGCGCCGCCGCAGGAGGGCTGCTGCTGCGATTTACTCGCCTGACCGCCGCGGTCGAGCGGGCAAACGCCCTGTGCGACACAAAGCTCGGCGACAGCCTCGCGAGCGTATTCCTGCTGGCCATCTGCTGCAACGTGCTGATATACATAGCCGTCGAGGGCTACAGGAGCAACCCGCATGAGCTTGGCAAATACCTGTCCATATTCTTTGGCGTAACGGTCTTTGTTGTGTGCGGCTTTGAGCACTGCATTGCGAACATGTTCTACATAACCGCCGCCTGGCGCTGGTCGGGCGAGGCGCTGGTTTTCATCCTTGTGAACACGGCGGGCAACGTCCTCGGCGGCCTGCTTGTGCCGGCGCTCAGCTCGATCGCGAGGCGCTGCTCGGACAGGGCCGCGGCGCACAGCGGCCGCTGAGCGGTATTTGAAAAAAACTCTTGCAATACTAAATGTTGTGTGCTATCATATCAAGTACTGTGTATAAAACTGAAAGGGTCGATATATTATGACGCTTGTACTCACCATTTTGCAGCTGCTCAGCGCGCTCGCCGTTACGGTCATTGTCCTCTTCCAGTCCGGCAAGCGTTCCGGCCTCTCCGGCGCCATCGCCGGCGGCGCGGACACCTTCCTTTCCAAGGGTAAGGCCAAGACCTGGGACGCCAAGCTTGCCAAGGCCACCAAGTGGTTCGGCCTGGCCTTCGTTATTCTGACGCTGGCCCTGCACTTTGTCTGATTGAGCACAGCTATAAAGCCGTAAAGCCGGAAGCGTACGCTTCCGGCTTTTGCTTTGCCTATATTCCCACGCTATCCCACAGCGGGTTGCCGGCGAGCTCCGGGTCCTCTCCGAAAAAGGCCTGCCCGGCGTCCTCATCCCCGCGCAGCCAGTACATAAACCACGCGGTGACATAGCCATCGCCGCAGTAGAGCATCTCACCGTGGCCGGCGCCAAGCCTGAGCGCGGCAGCCTTTTTGGGCGAGGCTACAGCGTCTGTGAGCTCCTTTACGCCCTCCGGGCTTATCACGTCGTTCTTTGTGCCGGCCAGGATGAGAGTCGGTATGCCGGTAAGCGCCGGGTCATACGGTATGCCCAGCGCCTCGGCGAGCGGGCGCTCCGTCGGCGAAAGGCTGACGGCGCAGGAGTACATACAGCCGTGCGGCTGGGTGTTGACGGCGTTGA
>CALWYQ010000174.1 GCA_944385815.1 uncultured Oscillospiraceae bacterium
CAGCCCAAGGCGGGCGGCAGCTGGGCGACGGCCGCCTGGCAGAATATGAGTGACCCCGTCGCGGTAGAACACATCCGCGCCGCGGCCGGCCTGGACATAGGCAGCACGCTTATAGGCATGCACCTGAAGGAGGTTGCCGTACCGCTGCGCCTCGCCGTCAAGCGCGTGGGCGAGGCCCCGGTGACCGCCGCGCGCACCCGCCCGAAGCTCATAGGCGGCAGGCGCGCCGTATACCCCGAAACCGTGTAAAAAATCCCCCCAGATGGGGGGTTTTTATGCGAACTGGCTCATGTAGAGCGCCTCGTATTTTCCATGCAGGGCCATCAGCTCCTCATGCGTGCCCTGCTCCAATATGCTGCCGTTTTCCATGTAGAGTATCATGTCGGCGTCACGTATCGTGCTAAGGCGGTGGGCTATCACAAAGCTGGTGTGGCCGCGCATCAGGCGGCTCATGGCGTTTTGTATCAGCTGCTCCGTGTGCGTATCGACATTGCTTGTGGCCTCGTCGAGTATCATTATCTCGGGGTCGCCGGCCATCGCGCGCGCAATGGTCAAAAGCTGCCTCTGCCCCTGCGATACGTTTTCCGCCCCGGCGTCGAGCACATAGCCGAGGCCCCCGGGCAGGGTGCGGATAAAGCTGTCCGCGCTGGCGTTCGCGGCCGCGGCGAGTATCCGCTCCTCGGGCATATCGTCCTTCGCGTAGGCTATGTTCTCGCGTATCGTGCCCTCGAACAGCCAGGCGTCCTGCAGCACCATGCCGAAGCGGCCGCGCAGCTCATGGCGCGTCATGGCGCGCGTGCTCACGCCGTCTACGAGGATCTCGCCGGAATCGACGTCATAAAAGCGCATGAGCAGGTTTATGAGCGTGGTCTTGCCCGCACCGGTGGGGCCGACTATGGCCACCTTCTGGCCGGGCCTTACGCTTATATTGACGTCGCGCATGAGCTGCCGCCCGGGCGTGTAGCCGAAGGAAACGTGCCGGAATTCCACCGAGCCGTCACGGCGCTCGGGCACGGCGCCGGGCTCGGGGTCCGGCGCCTCCTCTTCGGCGTCGAGCAGGGCGAATATCCGCCCGGCGGCGGCGCAGGCCGCGCCGAAGCTGCCGGCCATGCCGGCAATGGAGGTGAAGGGCTGAGAGAACTGCTGCGTGTATTGCAGAATGGCCTGCACGTCGCCGATGAGCATCCCGCCGCGCAGCACGGAAAGGCAGCCGAGCACGGCGGAGAGGGCGTAGCCGAGGTTGTTCACAAGGGTGGTTATCGGGCCGACCTTGCCGGAGGCGATCTCGGCCTTTTCGGCCGTCTGCCGGAGGGCTTCGTTCAGCTCATCGAACCTTGCCTCGGCGCGAGCAGTGTAGTTGAAAACGCTGACCAGCTCCTGGCCGTTGTACATTTCCTCGATGCAGCCGTTCAGCCTGCCCATGAGCTCCTGCTGCTCGGCGTAGCGCTTCGCGCCGGAGCGCATAACGCCCATGCTTGCGAGCAGGCTCACCGGCACCATGGCAATGGCTATGAGAGCGAGGGAGGGGCTGAGCATAAGCATCATTACAAGTATGCCCAGCGCCGTGACGGCCTCGGTGACAATCGCGGTCAGGTTCTGGCTGAGCGCGCTGCTGACGGTGTCCACGTCGTTGGTTATGGTGCTGAGTATTTCGCCGTGGGTGTGCGTATCGTAATAGCTGAGCTTCAGCGAGTGCATTTTGGCGTCTATGTCCGAGCGCAGGGCCTGCATCACGCGCGCGCTGAGCCGGGTCATGCCGAAGTTCTGCAGCAGTGTGAAAAGCTGGGCGGTGAGATATAGCGCCACAAGGGCTATGAGCAGGAGGATTATCCTCTCCCAGTCGAACTCGCCGCTCGCCGCGCCTTCATAGAGCGCCGAGGTGATGCCGCCCGTGACGGCGGGGGCGAGCACGGTAAAGACCGTCGCCAGTACGGCGGCGAGCATGATAAGCACAAGGCGCAGCCTGTGCCGCCCGAGATATGCAAACAGGCGCTTAAAGGCCCCGAAGTTCATTTTTTACCTCCTCCTCGCCGAGCTGGAGCTCGGCAGTCTCGCGGTAGAGCGCGCAGCTTTTGAGCAGCTCGCGGTGAGTGCCGCAGCCGACGATGGCCCCGCCGTCCATGACAAGTATGCGGTCGGCGTCGATTATTGAGCCTATGCGCTGGGCGACAATTATCATTGCGGAACCGCCCAACTCTGAGCGCAGGCGCTCGCGAAGCGTGCGGTCGGTTTTCATGTCGAGGGCGGAAAAGCTGTCGTCAAAAAGGTATATCTCCGGCCGCTTTACCACCGCACGGGCGATGGCCATGCGCTGGCGCTGGCCGCCGGAGAGGTTCGTGCCGCCCTGGGCGATCTCCGCGCGGTAGCCGCCGGGCCTCTGCTCGATGAACTCGTCCGCGCAGGCGATATGCGCCGCTGCGCGCCATTCGTCCTCGCCGCTCGCCTCATCGCCGAAGCTGAGGTTTGAGGCGGCGTCGCCGGAAAAGAGGACGTTCTTCTGCGGGACGTAGCCGATAAGCTCCCGCAGCTCCGCCAGCTTATACTTCCTTACGTCCATGCCGTCCACATACACGTGGCCGACGCTCGCGTCGTAGAGCCGCGGGATAAGCTTCAGCACGCTCGATTTGCCGCAGCCGGTGCGTCCTATTATGGCCGTCACCTCGCCGGCGCGGGCCTCAAAGCTTATGTCACGCAGCACGGGCTCGTCCGCGCCGGGGTAGGCGAAGCTCACGTGGTCGAACACCACGCTCGCGCGCCCGGTCCGCTCCGACGCGGCGTGCGTGCCGTCCTTTATGCGGCTTTCGGTGTTCAGCACCTCGGCTATGCGTTTGGCGCAGGCATAGGACATGGGGAAGAGCATTATGACCAGCGCGAGCAGCATTATCGCCGCAAGTATCATGGCTATGTACTGGCTGTTCGCCACAAGGGCGCCGACGTCCATTTCGCCGGCGGAGACATACCAGGAGCCGAGGCCCATTACCGCCGCCGTCGTAACGCCGAATACGGCCTGTATCACGGGCACCAGCAGCGCCGAGACGCGCCCGGAGCGGATGGTGATATCCGTAAGGCCGGCGTTGGCCTCATTAAAGCGCTCCGCCTCCCGCTCCTCACGGTTGAAGGCGCGTATGACGCGCACGCCCTCAAGCGACTCGAGGAAGAGGCGGTTTAGCCGGTCAAGCTTTTTCCTCAGCGCGACGGAATAGCGCGAAACAAAGATAACTATAACCCCGGCGCCGATTATGAGCACCGGTATCGCGACGTTTAGCACCACGCTCAGCCCGCCGCCCGTCGCCGAGGAGAGGGCGAGCCCGGCGGCGGCCATGAGCGGCGCCGTCACGCCGAGCCGGAGCAGCAGCGAGAGGAAGAGCTGGATGTTGGTCACATCCGAGGTGGAGCGCGCCACAAGGCTTGCCGTGCCGAAGGCGTCCATCTCCGCGGCGGAAAAGCCCTGCACCTTATGGAAAATCTCGCGCCGGAGCCCGGCGGCGAAGCTTGTGGATATGCGCGCCGAGAGCACCGTGGCAAGGATGTTGAAGAGGCAGGAGAGCAGCGAGAGCGCCGCCATTACAAGCGCAATGACGATAATGGCCTCGCGGCTTTCGCCCGAAACGCCTGTGTCTATCATGCCCGCAAGCGCCGTCGGCAGCAGCATCGACGCAACGGCAGAGAGCAGCATGAAAATCAAAAGCCCGGCGACGCGCCTGCCGCTGAGCTTTACGCGGGAAAAAATAGCAGCCATAATACTCCTTCCGCTATTGACAATCAGTGATTGAGATGTTAGTATAAGAGAGACGATAGTCTCAGTGAAACAAGGATATCACAGAAACGATAATTGTCAATAGGCGCGGCAAAAGTGGGACAATAATGCCGCTGCCGTCTCATTGATACTTTTTTGGAGTTGAGTATCATGCGGAGAAGCACGGCCACAACCGAATATCTGAAGGAGAGCATGGGCACGGCGCTGTTTGAGCTGATGCGGGAAAAGCCGCTTGAGAAGATAAGCATCGAGGAGATGACGGCGAGGGCGGACGTTGGCCGCTCGACCTACTTCCGCTACTTCAAAAGCAAGGAAGAGGTGCTGAGCTTCAAGATTTGCTGCCTCTGGAGGCGCTTTGACGCCGAGCACGGGGTCACGAAGATAGCGGACGGGGCGGAGGGGGCGCGCTGGTTTTTGCGCTTCTGCCTTGAAACGCGGGACATAAACGACCTGCTCTACGCCGCGGGCCGTCAGCACTGCCTGCTGGACGCCTATCTGCAGATGCTCTTGCCAGAGGACGGCGGGGATGACGACGTGCTCGCGTACTATGCGCGCAATTTTGCCGCCTACGCGCTCTTCGGAATAGTCAACGCTTGGATTGTGCGCGGCTATAAGGAGACGCCGGAAGAAATGGAAGGCTTTATTCGAGGCAGCCTCGGGGAGGAGGACAGGGCATGAAGGACATTAAAACAGCCGCTGTTGTAAAGATTGCGCTTGCGGGCTTCGCGCTGTATCTTGCGATATACTACTGGCCGCCGGTCGCGGGCTTCCTCGGCGTGGCGCTCTCGGCCTTTGTGCCGCTGCTGCTCGGGCTTGCCCTGGCCTATCCGCTTAACATACTTATGAGCTTTTATGAGCGGCACTTTTTACCGAATTCGCAGAAAAAGGCCGTGCTTACCGCGCGCACGGGCCTATGCCTTATCTTTGCAATTTTAACGCTGCTCGGCATCATAGCGCTTGTGCTCTGGCTCATCATACCTCAGCTCATAGACTGCGTGCGATTGCTGCTCGCGCAGATACCCGTGGCGCTCGAGAGGGCCGCCGAATGGCTTGTGCAGACCGGCATCGCCGACGAGCTTGTGACGCGCGTCACCGAGTGGGCACAGGGCTTCGACTGGCAGAGCCGGCTTGAGGACATAATCACCGCCGTGCTCGGAGGGGCCACGGACGTGGTCGGCATCGTCGCCGGGGTCGTAACCACGGCGGTGTCCGGCATCGCGACGGCCTTCATCGCCATAATCTTCGCCGTCTACGTCCTGCTGGGCAGGAAAAAGCTCGCGGGGCAGTTCAACCGCCTCATGCAGCGCTACTTAGGCGAGCGCCTGCTCGGGAAGATACGCTACGTCCTCGGCGTCTTTGACGACTGCTTCCACCGCTTCATAGTCGGCCAGTGCACCGAGGCCGTCATACTCGGCATGCTCTGTATGCTGGGCATGATGCTGCTCGGCCTGCCATACGCGCCCATGATAGGCGCGCTGACCGCCTTCTGCGCGCTTATACCGATAGTCGGCGCCTTCCTCGCCGCGGGCGTCGGCGCCTTCCTCATACTGATGCAGTCGCCCATGCAGGCGCTTATCTTCCTGATTTTCATCGTCATATTGCAGCAGTTGGAGGGCAACCTCATATACCCGCACGTCGTCGGCTCGTCCATACAGCTGCCCGGCATCTGGGTGCTGGCGGCCGTGACCGTGGGCGGCAGCGTCATGGGCATATTCGGAATGCTCTTAGGTGTGCCCCTCGCCGCGGGCTGCTACCGGCTTATTAAAAACGACGTGAACAGGGGGCCGCGCAGCGCCGGGGGCCGCCCGACAGGCTGAGCCGGGCGTAATTTGCACATCAGCCTGCGTTTGTGTGTTGCCGCTCCCGGCGCGGCGTGATAAACTTTAAACAATTGCCGATTTATATGGAGGGAAATAATGAGCAGGGAAAGCAGGAAGCTCCGGCGGCAGCAGCGAAGGGCCGCCGAAAAGGGCGAGCTCAGGCGGAAGATGCGCGAGGAGCCCGGCGCGTTCTGGACATACGTAATACTTCGCACCATAGTCATACTCATACTTATCCGCAGCATCTTTGCCGGGAACCTTGACAACGTCGTTGTCTGCGCGCTGGTGCTGGTGCTCTACGTCCTGCCGCAGTTCGTTGAGAACAGGCTGAGGATAGAGATACCCAGCGTGCTTGAAATTATTATCTTCGTCTTTGTTTTTGCGGCGGAGGTGCTCGGCGAGATGCAGAGCTATTACCTCAAGTATCAGCACTGGGACACCATACTGCACACCACCTCCGGCTTTATCCTCGCCGCGGTCGGTTATTCGCTCGTGAACCTGCTCAATAAGAGCGAGCGCGTGCGCTTCCAGCTCTCGCCGGCGTACCTGGCCGTCGTGGCCTTCTGCTTTTCGATGACCATGGGCGTGCTCTGGGAGTTCTTTGAGTTCGCCGCGGACAGGCTCCTGCTCTTCGACATGCAGAAGGACACCGTGCTGACGCAGATAGCCACCGTTGACCTTGACCCAACGCTGAGCAATACGCCCATCGTGATAAGCGGCATTGAGGACGTTATCCTGCAGCTCTCGGACGGCAGCGAGTACGCCCTCGGCCTCGGCGGCTACCTCGATATCGGCATTTACGACACGATGGAGGACCTCTTCGTCTGCTTCATAGGCGCGGTGGTGTTCTCGCTCATAGCCTTTTTTGAGCAGCGCAGCGAAAAGCGCCCGCTCACCACGGCGCTGGCCCTGCACAAAAGGAAAAAGGAGCCCTCAACGGGGGCTGAGATGCAATAAAAAAGAGCCCGGAAGGGCTCTTTTTTATTGCGGGAGGCTCAGGCAGTCGAGGACGGCCTCCAACTCTTCGGTTGACATAAAATATGACATGAGGCTCAGGCTGGTGTGCTCCGTCACGCACCAGGCGTCGATCCGGCTGTTGAGCGCGGTTATCAAAAACTCAAGGCCGGAGGCGTTGGCGTAGTAATACGCCTCGTCCCAGTCGTCCTCGAAAACATAGTTACTCTCCGCCCACTCATGCTGCGCGAGATGGCACATGCCCAGCCTGAACCATTCGCCGTCCTCGCCGGCGCTGTAGTGCGCGGTGAGACTCGCTTCATAGAGAGCGCCGTCCGGGTCGGTTTTTATGCATATAAGGTTCGCTTCCTCCGCGGGCCTGGCCAGCCGTGCGAGCGCGGAGAAGTCTATGTCCAAAAATGGCGCAAACTCATCCGCGGCAAGCTCGATGCGGGCGGGGAAGAGGTCGCGCTTGACATAGCCGGAGGCGTTATATACCTCGCGCTCAAGGACGTCACCGCTGCCGCACAGGACGCGGCTTCCGGTCCAGGGCTCGCTGAGCACGCGGCCGCCCAGCATTTCGTCCGTGCCGAAAAGGGCGTACATCTCGCGGTAGTTCTCCGCGCCCTCGTCGAGCGAGAGCGGCGCGCCGTAGTCGGGCAGGGGGCGGGTATATGAAACGGAGGACTCCGTCATGTCCGGCCGGATGGAGGGCTCCGGTATGTCCTCCACGCCGCCGACTATCTCGGAGTTGCGGAAGAGCTCCACATAGGCCGCGCTTACGCTCAGCGTCAGCAGCGCGGCGGCTGCGGCGATGGCGATTACGGCCCGCGCGCGGAAGCGGCGGCGCGGCCTTGCCGCGGCCTGATCCAGGCTCCGCGTTATGCGCTCCGCCGCAGCGTCGCTGAGCTTCAGGCTGTCAACGGCGGCTTTCAGCTTGTTATCCATCAGAAATCTCCTTTCTCAGCAGCTCGCGGCCCTTTTTGAGCCGCATTTTTACGCAGGAGGGCGTGAGCGAAAGCAGCTTCGCGGTCTCCCTCACGTCGTAGCCCTCAACATAGTGCAGCAGCATGGCCTCGCGGGGCTTCTCCGGGAGGCTCATAAGCGCGGCGAGCAGCTGCCTGTCCCCGCTCTCCGCGCCGAGGCCGGCCAGCTCCTCGAGCGTCACCGTCGGCCGGCGCCTGGCTTCGCGCAGCCTGTCCCGGCAGCGGTTAGCGGCCACCTTGAACAGCCAGGCGCGCTCGGCCTCGCGCGTATCGAAGGCGGGAGCGCGCTCAATGTATCTCAGCAGCGCGTCCTGAAGCGCGTCCTCCGCGTCGGGGACGTTTTTGAGCATGACAAGGCACAGGGCGAATAGGGCCGAGCCGTATTCTTCAACAAGCCGTGCCGCGCTGCTGTCCGGTTTTTCCGCCATCACTCCAACTCCTCGTAAATATAACGCCCGGGAAGGGGGTAAGGTCAAAAAAATCCGCCCCTCCGGGCGGATTTTTTTCAGTCAAACGTGCATTCCCAGCCGAGGCCGCGGACGTCGCCGAGGCCCGCGCCGGGCCTCGCCGTGGCCAGCAGCGTCTGCGGGGTGTCCGGGCTGTGCCCGCCGCAGAAGGCGGAAAAGTCCAGCCAGCTCTGCGGGAAAACTACCCCCTCGCCGCCCTTCCTGAAGCAGGGCTCCATGCCGAGCCGGCTCTCGTACCAGGCGCAGAGGCTTTCCTCAGCGGGGAGAGTGGATATTATGTCAACCCCGCCCTCAAAGGCGCCGTCAATAAGCGCGCGGCCGAGCGCGGCGGCGAGGCCGCGGCCCCTGGCCTCGGGGCGGGTGGCCATTGCATAGATGTAGCCGCAGCTGCGGCCCATGGCTCTGGGCCCGGTGAGGCAGAAGCCCATGGCGTCGAGCCTGCCGCCGTAAAACGCGGCGCGGCAGCAGCCGGGCGTCCAGAGGCGGCGGAAGAATTCGCCCGTGAAGTCTTCGCCGTCGCCGAAAACCTCGAGCCACAGCGCTTTAAGCGCGGGAATATCGCTCTCCAGGGCGGTTTTTATCACGTGCTCCATTATTTTTCCCTCGCGGTGTATTTTTTAAGCAGGAATTCGGGGTGGTACTCTAACTTCGCGGAGCGCAGGTTTTCATGCCCCATGTCGTCCTCGCGGTTCAGATAGACTATTTCCGGGTGGTCTGCAAGTATCTGCCGCGCAAACTCGCGGCAGACCATGGGATAGGCGCCGGGAATGGAGGCGTAGGCCTTTTCAAAGTGGACGTCGAAGGTGTCCGAGCTTATTTTTTCGCCTATTGTGAAGCCGACGCAGACGTCGTCTGCGAAAAGCACGCCGCCCTCGAGGCCGAGCGCGTCCCAGCGCATGAGCGCGCGGATTATCGCGCCGTGCTCCTCCTCCAACCCGTCCGGCGGAGTGTCGAACTCGCGCTGCCAGAAGCCGAGCATCTCCATGCAGTTGGGGAAGAGCGCGCGCGTGAGGCGCCTGAACTCCCAGCTGTGCTCCTTTTCAAAGCGGTTGCAGAAGTTGCGCTTACCGTGGAGCTTTTTGCCGGAGAAGCTCGCCAGCTTTTCGGCGAGGTAGACATAGTCAAAGCAGTCCCGGTCCTCCTCAAAGTCAAAGCGGCCGGGGTACGCCGCCTCTAACAGATCTCGGTGCTCGCCGGTGACGCCGCGCAGGCGAAGCGGCCAGCCCTCCTCAGCCGCGTGGGCGCTTATCGCCTCGACGGCGGGGCGGAGGTCGCCGGAGCCGATGGGAAAGGCGAAAAAGGGCAGGTCCTCATATTTGAGCGTTGTAAGCAGGCGTCCGCCCTCGCTCGCGAGGAACTGGCGGTAGGCCGTGTCCCACATGTAGATGTTGCCGAAGTTGAAGTCGGCGCTGCGTGAATCTTCAGCGCGGACAAAGCCGTCCACAAAGGGCTTGTCCTCGATTGTGACGCGATGGAATACTGTCATGCCTTATCCTTTCAGCGCGCCGGCCCGGCCGAGGCGCTTTTTGAGTATGCGCGGGAAGCTGTAGGCAAAGACGCAGCTTGTCACGGCGGCGGCCACGCCGTCCGCTATGGGCTCGCAGAAGAAGGTGCTCTCCGCGCCGAAAAGCGCCGGCAGGGCAAATATGCTCCCTAAGAAGAGGCTCTTGCGGAAGAGCGAGCAGGCGAGGGAGATATGGACATGCCCGAGCGCCGTCGTCTCGTCAACAAGGGTGTACTGCACGGCGAGGGGGATTATCATCAGCGTGAAGTCCTGTATGAAGCCGACGCTGCGCGAAGCGATCTCGGCGTCCTTGGAGAACAGGCTTACGAACAGCGCCGCCGCGCCAGTATGCGCCGCGAGGGTCATAAGCGAGCAGAAGGCCACGCAGAGTATGCCGGTATAGAGTATGGCGCGCTTTATCCTCTGCGCGTTCCCGGCGCCGTAGTTGAAGCTTACCACGCTCTGCGCTCCGGTGGTGAGGCCGCCCATGGGGAGGCTTATGAGCAGGAACCAGCTCTGCACGATCGTGGCGCAGGTCACTAACTTGTCGCCCTCGCCGGGGCCGCCGTAGTGCTGAAGCACGCTGTTGAGGATGATGAGGATGATGCTGTCCGTGCTCATAATAAGAAAGGTAGGCAGGCCGAAGTCCAGTATCCGCCGTATGAGCGCGGCGGAAAAGCCGCCCCAGCGCAGCCGCACCCCGGCCCCTTTGCGCAAAAGGCAGTAGAGCACCATGGCGCAGGAGGCCATCTGGGAGATAACGGTCGCGACGGCCGCGCCGGCGACATCCATATTGAGCAGGAAGATGAAAACCGGGTCGAGCACGATATTGAGCACCGCGCCGAGGACGACCGTCAGCATCCCGAGGCCGGAGCAGCCCTGGGCTATGAGATAGCTGTTGAGCCCCGTGGCGAGCAGGGCGAATACCGTGCCGGCGGTGTATATGGTGAGATAGGTGTTCGCATAGCCAAAGGTGTCCTCGCTCGCGCCGAACCACATGAGCAGCCGGTTCTTTAAAAGCAGGAATACCGTTGTCAGCGCGGCTGAGAGTATCAGGAGCAGCAGCAAGCCGTTTGAGGCGACGCGCTCGGCCTCATCCTTCCGGCCCTCGCCGAGGCGCATGGCAAGTATCGGCGCGCCGCCGAGCCCGACCAGCGAGGCAAAGGAGCTCAGAAGCGTTACAATTGGCCCGCATACGCCCACGCCAGCCAGGGCGAGGCCGCCGATTTCCGGTATATTGCCGATGTATATGCGGTCGACGATGCTGTACAGCACGCTCACCAACTGCGCGAGCATGGTGGGTATGGCAAGCCGGCAGACAAGCGGAAAAAGCCTGTCGCGGCCCAGATCATTGGTGTGGTGCATAAGATAACCCCTCCGTTACGGCGGCATTATACGCCGTGTTTCGCCGCAAGTAAAGGGGTCATTTTGTTAAGCAAGTGAAAATTTCACCTGGCGGAAGCGCCCGCGCGCCTTTTGCGTTACAGGCGGGGCAAAGTGTAACTTTACTCGGGGGAAAACTGTGTTAAAATAAACACAGTCAAATAATTCACATCTGACTAAACCGGAAGGAGAAATCAACATGTCTAACCGTATTATGCTCAACCAGACCTCCTATCACGGCGCGGGCGCTGTCCGCGAAATCCCCGGCGAGGTCAAGGCCCGCGGCTTTAAGAAGGCTCTTGTCGTCTGCGGCCCGAGCATCCTCAAGCACGGCGTTGTCGCCAACGTAACCGACCAGCTTGACGCCGAGGGCATGGCTTACGCCATCTTCTCCGACATCAAGGCCAACCCGACCATTGAGAACGTCCAGGCCGGCGTCGAGGCCTTCAAGGCCGCTGAGGCGGACTACATCATCGCCATCGGCGGCGGCAGCCCGATGGACACCGCCAAGGCCATCGGCATAATCATCACCAACCCCGAGTTCTCCGATGTCCGCTCCCTCGAGGGCACCGCCCCCACCAAGAACCCCTGCGCGCCTATAATCGCCGTCCCGACCACCGCGGGCACCGCTGCCGAGGTCACCATAAACTATGTTATCACCGACGTTGAGCGCCGCCGCAAGTTCGTCTGCGTAGACGCGCACGACATGCCCATCTGCGCCGTCGTTGACCCGACCATGATGAGCTCCATGCCCAAGGGCCTCACCGCCAGCACCGGTATGGACGCCCTGACCCACGCGATAGAGGGCTACACCACCCTGGCCGCCTGGGAAATGACCGACATGTTCCATCTCAAGGCCATCGAGCTCATCTCCAAGAACCTCCGCGGCGCCGTCGCCGGCACCCCCGAGGGCCGCGAGGGCATGGCCCTCGGCCAGTACATCGCCGGTATGGGCTTCTCCAACGTCGGCCTCGGCATCGCCCACAGCATGGCGCACACCCTCGGCGCCGTGTATGACACGCCGCACGGCGTCGCCTGCGCGATGATGCTGCCCATCGTCATGGAGTACAACGCCGAGTACACCGGCGAGCGCTACCGCGAGATAGCCCGCGCCATGGGCGTCAAGGGCGTTGACAGCATGACCCAGGAGGAGTACCGCGCCGCCGCCATCGCCGCCGTCCGCCAGCTCAGCGAGGACGTCGGCATCCCCGGCAAGCTCGACGCGCTCAGGGAAGAGGATCTGCCCTTCCTCGCTCAGAGCGCCTACGACGACGCCTGCCGTCCCGGCAACCCGCGCGACACCAGCGTGGAGGACCTCACCGAGCTCTTCCGCAAGCTCATGTAATCGCTCGGCGCCACCGCATGGGGCCGAGGCAGACAAAAATCAACTCAGGCCCGCCGCCCGGTACGCTGCCGGGGGCGGGCCTGAGCCTTGCGCTGTTTATGTTGTTATGTTAACTTCTCTCCGTTCGCTGCAGAGCCAGTCGAGCTGCTCCCAGCAGCCGGTTTTTAAATATGACGCATCACAACACAAAATGTTCCGGCGGCGGCTGCGTTTATTTTAGCCTTGTGGAGTGAGGCGTGAGCCAGGTCTCGCCGGCCTCGTGCGTGAAGCTCAGGAATTCCTCCCCGCCGCCGGGCGTGAGCAGCACGCGCTCTACGGAGGCTTCGCCGTCCGCGTCACGGCTATAGTCCTCTATAACGGCGTAGGCCGCGCCGCCGGAGCTCAGCTCCGCGGGAAGAGCGCCGGGAGCATACTCCTCGCGGCTTATGAGCGCGCCCTCTGCGCCGTAAAGGAGCACGGCGTATTTTTCGGAGAGGCGCCGCGCCTCGATGCTCAGCTCTATGGTCATGCCGCTGCCGGGCTCGCCGCCGCGCGCGGAGGTGCTGTGCTCGATCGTCTGCGTCATCTTACCCGTGCCTTCGGTGCTGAGGCCCTGGCCGGAGATTAGATAGATCGAGCCGTCGGGCTCCTGATACACCGGGTTGCAATAAGCGGCTATATACTCTCCGGCGGGCGCGTATATCGTGGCGGAGAGCTCGATGGCATCCATATCGTCGCTATGGATGACGTTTGTGCTGCCGCCGGTCAGGTGCGGCCCGCGCTGGCTGCCTATATAGCTGCTGCCGTCGCTGCCGAAGCGCGCGGATATAAGCGCCTCGCCCTCAAAGGGGAATACGGCCTCGCCGTCCGTGACCTCGGCGTAGACCCGACCCGAGTACCTCGCCGCGTCTGCGGCGGAGATTTCGCCGCCGCCAAAGCTGCCCATGCTGCCGTTCAGATAGCCCTCAATGTCGAAGAGGTCCAGGTATTCGGAAGTTATGTAAACCCCGACCAGGCGGTCGCCGCTATCCGCCACGGACGCGGGGTCGCCGCGGAGCAGGGAGCAGCCGCCGAGCGAAAGGCAGAGCGCGAGTATCAGCGCTGCGCAGAGCTTTTTCATCCTTCATCTTCCTCCAATTTCCCGTCGAATTTCAGTATGTCCCCGACGTCGCAGCCGAGGAAGTAGCAGATGCGGTTTATTGTGCCGAACCTCACGCCGCGGGCCTTGCCCGAGCGCAGTATGGAGAGATTGGCCTCGGTTATGCCGACCATGGCGCAGAGCTCCTTCGCCGTCATGCCGCGCTCGCGAAGCAGCTCGTCAAGATATACCCGGATGGCCATCAGACAAAGAGGTCGTTATCGTCGCGCAGCCGCTTGTGCGCGGCCAGGAAGCGCGATACTATGAGGGCGCCGAGGCAGAAGAGCAGGGGAGTGAGCTTGAAGCTGACATTCACGCTGCCCGAGACCGCGGAGCGGATGAACGCCAACTTTATGAGGTTGGCCGCCATGCCGATGAGTATAACCGCCGTGAGCGCGCGGACGCTGTATCGGTAGAGGAGCTCGGCCTCGGCCACGGATTCGTCCGTGAGCCGGCCCTCCGGCATGAAGCTGTCCGCCAGCCTGAGGGCGAGCAGGCAGCCGTACAGGATGATTGCGTTCTGCGCAATCACGGAGGCCGATTCCGCCAAAATGGATATGACCGCCCCGGAGGCGCTGTCCGGCAGCACTGAGCCGATCAACGGGCTGGCCGCCGTGCTCACCGCCGCCGCGCACTGCCAGCCAAGGGCGAAGGCGCAGAGCAGCCCCAAAAGCGCGACGGCCCACATGGCGAGCTTGGCGAGATGCGCGTTGTCCGAGCCGCTGAAATACCGCAGCAGCCGCAGCGCCAGCCAGGCGGCAAGCACGGTAAGCGCTCCCATCTGCACGGAGACAGCGCCTAAATAGCTGATGACAAGCGCGCGGTACATGAACACAAGCAGCACCGCCGAGAGCAGCGCGAGCAGCCAGTCCTCGCCGTAGGGCCGCCTGCGCCGCGATATGACCAGCAGGGCCGCCGCCGGAATGAGGCAGACGAGCACGTACAGCGCTATGGCCAATGCGCGCATCCCCTCGCTTATCCCGGCTAACTGCCACAGCATGTCGATAAACGGCTGGCTCGGGAAAGTGAACATAAGGGTTATAACCTCCGGCTCCATGCTCAGGAGCGCAAAGAGCCCCGCGCCGAGCGCCGCGGCAAGCGCCGTCAGGAGCTTAAACCTTCCGAGAGTCATTTTGACACCTCCAAATTATTGTCTTACGATAATTCCTGAGAACAGTGTATCAGAGAAATTATCGTTTGTCAATAATTTATTCTAAAAATCTCAGCGCCGCGGCGCAAAAAAAAGAGCCGGTCTGCCGACCGGCTCTTTTAAATGAGCTTACTTTATGAGCTTCGCGACTTCCTCGGCGAGGTCGTCCTGGCGCTTCTCGATGCCTTCGCCCTTTTCAAAGCGGATGTAGCCGTTCACCGTGATGGTGGTGCCCAGCTCCTTGGCGACGGCGGCGACGTGCTGCTCGACGGAGACCTTGTCGTCCTTGACGAAGGGCTGCTGCAGCAGGCAGATCTCGGAGAAGTACTTGTTGAGGCCGCCCATGACGATCTTCTCGATGATGGCGTCGGGCTTCTTCGCGTTCTTCGGGTCCTCCTTGGCCTGGAGCAGGCGGACGCGCTTCTCGTTCTCGATGAACTCCTCGCTGACCTGGGTCTTGTCGAGGAACTGGGGGTTGAGAGCGGCGACCTGCATGGCGAGGTCCTTGCCGAGCTCGGTAACGGCCTCGTCGGCCTCGTGGCC
>CALWYQ010000175.1 GCA_944385815.1 uncultured Oscillospiraceae bacterium
CAAGAGTACCTGCGGCCCTCCCCGTTGGCACTCTCGCCCTCCGAGTGCTAATATAACACCGGGGCAAAGCAATGTCAAGGCTTGCGGCAAAATAATTGACAGATTGTTCATAAATGAGTATATATAATAGAGACGAGGGAAAACGATGTACGGAGGTACGGAGATGAAAAGACTTATTTCGCTCTGCGCGGCCACGGCGCTCCTGATAAGCCTCGGCGGCTGCGCGGACTTTGCGCCGGACCCGACGCCTACGCAGGACACCTCGCCCGGCTTTGAATACACGGCGGAGAACTTCCCGGCGCTCTATGCGAGCGCGGCCTATACCCCGATGGCGGAGGCCGTGGCGGCTATCATGCTGGGCACCACGCGGGAGGAAGCGGCCGCGGAGCTGAGCCTTGTCTCGACGGACGGGGCCTGGGCGGCGCTGGACAGCGGCGAGGCGGGGCTTGTTATAGCGCCGGAGGGCTCGGACATGCCCGGCGGCATAGAGACCGCCGCAATCGGCCGCGACGCCCTGGTGTTCTTCGTCGGGCAGGGCAGCGGTATCGACAGCCTCGCCGTGGGCGAGCTTGAGCGCATATTCTCCCTCCGGGCGGACGACTGGGCGCCATACGGCGGCGAGGGCGCGATAAGCATCCTGAAGCGCCCGGCGGGCTCCGGCTCGGCCGCGGCGGTAGAGCGGCTGATTGGCAGCGACCCGGCCGGCTACACCGGCGAGAGCGCGCCGCTGAGCCACGAGGGCGTCATAGGCTACGGGCTCTGGAGCGAGTGCGCGCTCATGGGCCTCGCGGACGGGTATGAGCTTATCGCCGTCGGCGGCGTCGAGCCCACCGAGGAGAGCATCGCCTCCGGCGAGTACCCGCTCTGCGTCGATACGCTCGCGGGCGTGGCGGCGGATGCCGCGGAGGACAGCCCCGAGCGGGTGCTCTATCTCTGGCTGCAGGGCACCGTGGGGCAGGCATTTTTGTCCTCGCAGGGATATTTGGAGGCTGAGGAATGAAAAAACGTGTTATAATCGCGGCGCTGGCCCTCGCGCTGCTGCTCTCGGGCTGCGAGCTCGAGGAGCAGTGGCAGACCGTGCGCGAGAACTACATAGACCCCGCAATCGACCGCGCAAACGGCGTCGCCCCGCCGGAGGAGGACATATTCATCGCGCCGAACGTCGCCACCGACCGCGAGGAGTTGGAGCCCTATGAGCCCTTTGAGGCTAAGTTCACGCGGCTTTCGGGCTCTCTCATAACGGCGCTGGCGCCGAGCCTCTCCTATGGGCGGCTGCTGCCCTTTGCGGGCGGGCTTGTTACGGAGACGGGGCGCATCGTGCTCGACCCGGTGCTCCTGAGCATCACCCCGGCGAGCTTCGGCGAGGGGACGGACGAGGCCTTCCTCGACATGTACATTTTGCAGGATGCCGCCGGGCGCTGCGCCGTCTGCGGCGCGGACGGAAGCTGGGCGAGCGGCTTTGACTACACCGCCGTCTACCCGATGGAAAGCGGGGTGCTCTGCGTCTCGGACGCGGAGGGCAACTACGCCGTGTGCTACGCGGCGGACGGGAGCGTGGTGTTCGATACGGCCAATTTCGCCGACCGGGCCAGCATGGCGCCGGGGAGCGTGGCGAGCCTCGCGGAGAGCGAGGGCGGGCTTATGCTCTGCGAGTACTCCTTCGGGAGCAAGGCCTTCCTGCGCGCCACCGGGGCCGCGCTCAACCGCGCGGAGGGCCGCACCAGCTATTTTGAGGACGCGCTGCCCTTCTCCGGCGGCTTTGCGGCGGTCAAAACCGGCGGCCTCTGGGGCTATATAGACAGCTCGGGCGAGTATCTGGTCACGCCGCAGTATGCGGAAGCGACGAGCTTTGTCTCCGGCTGCGCCGCCGTGCGCGACGATGAGGGCTGGAAGATAATCGACCGCAGCGGCGAGGTGCGCCTCACGCTCGGGGATGTTGACGGCGTGGAGCTCAGTGACGGCGTAATCTTCGCCGGCGGGAAGTATTACGAGACGCGGAGCTTCACCGAGGCCGTGTTCTACGGCTACACGGGCGTCCCCACCGAGGGCGGCTACTGGGTGAAGGGCGAGACGGGCGTGCGCCTCTTCCGCTCGGACGGGACGGAGGTGTATTTCTCCGGCGCCGTGGAGCTCATGGGCCGCAGCGGGAACCTCTTCCGCGTGCGCCTCGCCGACGGCACGGAGGCCGTGGTGGACGAGTACAGCCGCGTTGTCATGCTCGGGCCGAGCGAATTTGTCCGCGACGCCGCCACGGGCGAGACCTACATCTACAACCCGGATAACCGGACACTGTACAATTCCGGCGGGTACCGCTACGTCGCCGGCTGCGACGGGGTTGTTATCGACGGCTACGTGCGCGAGACCGATGCGAGGAGCATCGGATGGAAGAACCCCGACGGCGAATGGGTGTTCAGGATGCCCCTCGTAGGGGAAGATTAATAAGAGGGGCGGCGCTGCCGCCCCTCCTTTTTTTGACCCCGGCGGCCGGCGTATCGCCGGAGATAACTCGGGACTTCGCCCCGGCGGTCAGGGGCCGTGGCAGGCCCGGTGACCGGGCTATGCCCGGAGATAGAGCGAGGCTTCGCCCTGGCAATTTGGGGCCGTGGTCGGCCCGGTGACTTGCCGGTCGCGACCGGCAACCGAGAGTTCGGGAGGCTTTCTTTTTTCTTGAAAAAGAAAGCCCCCCGTACCCCGAAAGAAAGGCGCTTTTTTGCGTCTGGCAATTCACCCACGCCCGGGTGCCTCCAAATGCCGCCTATGCTTTTGCGTGGCCGGCCGCGCACCTACGTTGGATACGGGCGACATACAAGGCCTGGGGCCCGCCCGTTCCGTTACGCGGCGGCTGTGGTTGGTTTGGTCACCGGGCGGCGGCTTGCGTTGAGCGGGAAGGTGAAGTCCCGCATTATCAGCGGGCATAGCCCGCCCAAAAGCCGCTACGTAACAATACGGGCGGGCCAAAAGCACACCAAGTCATACGAGCCACGTAAGTGCGCGGAGGACAACGCCGCGGTCAAGGCGGCAAGCGATAGGCGAACGTCAGTTTCCCACCGTCCCCACAAAAGCGCCTCTCTTTCGGGGTCCGGGGGGCTTTCTTTGCGCAAGCAGCAAAGAAAGCCCCCCGAATTGCCGGGCGCCATATGCGGCCAGCCGGTCAACCGCTCCGGGGTTGGTCACCCCCCCGCCCGCCCTGGGGGGCGGGCTATGCAGTGGCGGCCTGCAGGACTGCATTCGCCACGGGCCCTGCGTTTGTCA
>CALWYQ010000176.1 GCA_944385815.1 uncultured Oscillospiraceae bacterium
CGGCATAATAAGCCCCCGATGCAGGAAAAGGTATCTGCATCGGGGGCTTTTGCGCCTATACGAGCTGCCGCAGGGTTTCTTCCACGCGCCGGCAGGTGTTTTTATACCTCGCCCTGAGCGCGGGCTCGGCGTTCTGCATTATGAACGGCGCGCCGGCGGCGTCGAGCATGGGTACGTCGTTCCAGCTGTCGCCTATCGCGGCGGCCTCCTCCAACTTCACGCCCAGGCTTGCGCACAGGCGCCTGAGGCCGCCGCCCTTGTCGGTGGAGTTGAAGTCGAACCAGCACGCGCCGGAGACGGCGGTGCGGAAATGGCCGCGCCAGCGCGCGTCGAGCATCCCGCGTATGACCTCCGCGCCGGCGGGGTTGTACGCGGCGACCTTTATTATGGGCTCGGGCACGTCGGCGGGGGAGGGGACGATGACCACGTTGTTGCCGACGATGTCGCGCATTATCGGGACTATCTCGCCGCCCTTTGGGCAGAGATAGCTCGTATCCGTGCCGGAAATCTGCACCTCGCAGCCCGGCGAGGCGATAATCTCCTCCGCAAGGCGCACGGCGAGGGCGCGGTCCATTTCCACCCTGTCGAGCACGGGGCCGGGGTTACCGGGCCCGAAAAGCGCCGCGCCGTTTTCGCACATATAGGTCAGCTCGTCCGCCACGGGCGCGAAAAGGCGGCGCAGGCTTGTGTACTGCCGGCCGCTCGCCGGGCAGAAGGCGACGCCGAGCGAGCGCACGCGGCGTATCTCGTCGAATACGGCGCTTGAGATCTCGGTCTCGCTGCCGTGGAGCAGCGTGCCGTCTATGTCGCAGGCTATAAGCTTTATCATATCTCGCCCTCCGCGCCGGGGAAGAGCGGCAGCAGCTCGCCCAGCCGGCTTATGTTATAATCCCCCGCGCCGGCGGCGGCGCTCGGGCCTATGCCCACGGCGAGCAGCCCGGCCGCGCGCGCGGACTCCACCCCCGCAAGGGCGTCGTCCACCCCGGCGCACTCGCCGGGCTCGAGGCCGAGCTCCCGCGCGGCGGTGAGGAAGATTTCCGGGTCCGGCTTTGAGCGCGTTACCCGGCTGCCGTCCACAACGGCGTCCAGATACGCGCCGAGGCCCGTGCGCTCGAGGATGAGCGGGGCGTTTTTGCTCGAGGAGGCCAGCGCGAGGCGGTAGCCCCTCGCGCGCAGGGCCGCAAGCGTCTCCGCCGCGCCCTCGAGGGCGTCGGAGGGCGTGAGCCCCGCGAGCATGGCGCGGTAATTATCGTTCTTTTCGGCGGCGAGGGCCGCCTTTTCCTCCGGGGAATAGCTCTTGGGCGAGCGCTCGAGGACTATCTCAAGGCTCTCCATGCGCGAAATGCCGCGGCAGCGGTCGTTCTGCGCCCGGTCAAAGGGTATGCCGAGCCGGCCGGCGAGCGCCTTCCAGGCCCGGTAGTGCAGCTCGTCGGTGGATACAAGCACGCCGTCGAGGTCGAAAACTATGCCTTTTATCATGCTGCTCTCCTTTATCTGCAGGTGTCCTGATATTCGCTGGGCGAGACGCCGACGACCTTTTTAAAGGTGGCGGAAAAGTGCGTGACGTCCCGGTAGCCGACCTGCTCGGCGGCCTCATAGACCTTTACGCGGCCCTCGCGCAGCAGCGCCATGGCCTTTTGTATGCGGAAGCGCGTGAGGTAGTTGAGCAGGGTGTAGTCCGTCTCCTTTTTAAAGGTATGGCTGAGGTGCCCCTCGCTTATGCCGAGGTGCTGCGCGATCGAGGCGACGCTGATGCCGGGGTCGTTGTAGTGCCCGCCTATATAGTCCATGGCCTCGAGCACGTAACGGCTTTTGTCGCCCTTTTTGAGCCCGGGTATGGGCTCGGCCTGCGCCGCGGCGGAGCTCATGCGCTTTTGCAGGCGCTGCACGGCCCTTTCAAGGTCGCCGTCGTGGAAGGGCTTGAGCAGGAAGTCCACAGCGCCGAGCCGCAGCGCGCTCTGCGCGTACTCAAAGCTGTCGTAGGCGGTGAGGATTATGACGTACACGTTGTTCCCGCTCTCGCGCAGGCGGCGGAGCAGCTCTATGCCGTCCATCCTGGGCATTTTGAGGTCGGTGATGATGAGCGTGGGGCCGAGCCTCTCCACGGCCTCGAGCGCCTCCTCGCCGTTGGCGGCCTCGCCCACGACCACGCAGTCGAGCGCGGCCCAGTCCACGGCCAGGACTATGCCCCGGCGTATGAGCTCCTCGTCCTCAACTACAAGGACCTTCAGCATTTGCTTTTCCCTCCCCGAAATTCAGCGGCAGCGTGGCGGTCACCGCGGCCCCGGCGCCGCCGGGACGGTTGGCAAGGCGGAGGCCGAAGCTGTCGCCGTAATATTTTCGCAGAATAGTGTCCACATTGTAAAGCCCGAGATGCCCGCGCGAGAGCTGCTCGCCGCGCACGGAATAGCGCCCCTCCAACTCGGGCGGCAGGCCGCGCCCGTTGTCCTCCACGCGGATGCTGAGCACCCCGGCCTCCGCGCGGGCTATGACCTCCACCTCGCCGCCGGCCACGCCCTCGAGGCCGTGGATTATCGCATTTTCAACTATGGGCTGGAGCAGCATCTTGGGCACGCGGCAGCCCTCTAACTCCGGCGGGACGTCGGTTTTCAGCGCGAAGGCGCTTGAGAAGCGTATGCGCTGGATCTCGGCGTAGCGCTTGGCGATCTCTATCTCGCTCGAGAGGGGCACGAACTCGTCGGCCGCGATGCAAAAGCGCAGTATGTCCGCAAGGTCGGTGGCCATCACGGCGGTCTGCGGGGCGTTGTTTATCTTGCTGTCCCATTTTATCGTGTCGAGGGTGTTGCACAGGAAGTGGGGGTTGAGCTGGGCCTGGAGCATCCGTATCTGGGCCTCGTTTAGCGAGCGCTGGTTTTCCACAAGCTGCTCCTGGTTGCGCTTGAGGGCCACAAGCATGCCGTTGAAGCGCTCGGCGAGCGCGCCGAGCTCATCGTTGTGCTCCGGCTGGACGTAGACGTCGAGGTTATTGTTCCCCGCGACCTCCTCAATGGCTTCGTGCAGGCGCTTGACGGGGCGGAAGAGCTGCCGGCTGAGCAGAAAGCTCATGGCGAGCGCCGCGGCAAGGCAGACGAGGGCGCAGGCTATGCTGACGGCATAGAGCAGGTTCATCGTGTCGCGGGTGAACACCTGCGGCTGGCGCAGCACGAGGGTCAGCCCGGGGGGCAGAGTATCCCCCCAGGTCAGACGGCCGTCGCGTCCCGAATCAGAGGACAGCGCGGTGGCCGCCGGACCATTGACAAAAAAACCGGCAGTAGAAACCGAAGGC
>CALWYQ010000177.1 GCA_944385815.1 uncultured Oscillospiraceae bacterium
GGCGACGTTGAGCTCACCGCAACGCAGCAGATAATCAAGGAGGCCGAGGGCATGACCATGGCGGAGCTCGCGGCCAAGGCCATTGAGGAGTCCAACGGCGCGACCTTCTATGGCGTCGGCAACTCCAGCCGCGGCGCCACCGCGCTCCCGCTCTTCATCGCCTACCTGCAGACCATCGACCCGGACTACAACATGACCTATGAGTGGCAGCAGCCGAAGAACAACAACATCTTCAGCCAGCTCACGAGCGACTCCCTCAAGGACACCGGCACCTTCTCGATGACCCTCATCCAGGACGGCAACCAGATCGAATCCAAGATGGTCCAGACCGGCATACTCGACACCTTTATCCCCAAGGAGTGGGCCGAGGCCAACGGCACCACCGCCGACGAATACTCCGGCTATCTCCCGCTGCAGACCCTGAACAAGGTCTTTATGTACAACAACACCGGCTCCAAGGACTATGACAACGTCTGGGACTTCGTGGGCGAGGGCGAGCACGGCCTGTACATGGACATCGACAGCGAGCTTGTCGGCAAGAACTTCCTGTACATGCTGACCGAGGACACCTACGCCGGCTGGCTCAAGGACGCCTTTGACGCCCTCTCCGCCGACGAGCAGGCCTATTTCCAGCCCACGATAGACGAGATGGAGTCTGAGGCCTCCGACCTCGGCCTCGGCGAGAACGGCAAGTACGCCCTCGCCTGGATAAAGCTCTGGGTCGGCAGCTACAACGCCCAGACCGACGACGGCCCCATCTGCAACACCCTTGTCGACGCCTCCGCCACCGACCAGTTCGGCCTGATTGTCTACTCCAAGCTCCGCTCCGTCGAGGAGAGCGCCACCGTCTCCAAGAACAACATCACCGTCGCCGCCTATAACGACGACTACACCGGCATCGGCGGCTTCGGCTACTGCCACTACCTGTTCGTCACCGAGAACAGCCCCCTGCCCTGGACCGCCTGCGCCTTCATCGCCTACATGACCTGCACGGCCGACGGCTTCTCCGCCTGGGGCAAGGACATCGGCGGCTACTCCTCCAACCCCAACGTCGCCGCTGAGAACGAGGAGATCTACCACCACCAGACCGGCGGCATGGCCGAGGACGGCGAGACCGTTGAGTTCGCTGCGCTCAACGACCACGGCTACGACTGGTGGACCACGGACGGCCAGCTTGTGCTTGAGGATCCCGAGTACTGCGCCGACGTCGCCTTCACGGTCGGCAACTGGATCGAGACTCTCGACAAATACGTTGTAAGCTGATAAAAGATTAGTCGGCGCCTCCGAACCGGCGATACGGTTCGGAGGCGCTTGCAATACCGACGAAACGGGGGTATTTTATGAACGAGACAGCCAGCCTCCGGGCAAGCAGAAGCGCCGTCGTCCTCAACCGGCTCAAGACCTTCCTCTCCAAGCCGCACAATGTAATACTGCTGCTGCTGGGCATCGTGGTCACCTTTACGACCGTGGCGCCCGTTGTGGCCATTATAGAGGACACGATAGTCATCCACCCGGGCACCATAGACGCCCACCTCGCCGGCAAGGCCGAGGGCTACACTCTTGTGAACTACGTAGACCTCTTTACAAGCCGCCTCGCCATGACCAACCTCTGGACGCCGCTCATCAACACGGTGCTTATGAGCGTCGGCGCCTGCGTGGTATCCATCCTTTTCGGCGGGCTCATGGCCTTCCTGGTCACGAGGACCAACCTCGCCTGCCGCAAATACCTGAGCAGCATCTTTATTTTCCCCTACATCATGCCGCAGTGGACGCTCGCCGTCGTGTGGCAGAACCTCTTCAACTCCAACGCCGTAACCGGCACCTCAAACGGCCTTCTGGCCGCGACGCTAGGCATAGAGATGCCCGCCTGGTGGTGCGTCGGCCTGTTCCCGAGCGTAGTGGTGCTCGGGCTGCACTACGCGCCCTTCGCGTACATCCTCGTCGGCGGCATCTTCCGCAACATGGACGCCAACCTCGAGGAGGCCGCCACGATACTTGACACGCCCCGGCGGAAGATAATGTTCCGCATAACCCTCCCGATGGTGAAGCCGGCGATACTCTCCACCGTGCTGCTGGTTTTCGGCAGCGCCATGGGCAGCTACCCCGTGCCGCATTACCTCAACTTCACCACGCTTTCGACCAAGTACGTGTCGATGAACTCGAAGTATACGGGCGAGGCCAGCATACTCGCCATCATTATGATGATATTCGGCGTGGCCATCATGCTGCTCAACCAGCTGAGCCTGACAAGCCGCAAGAGCTACACCACGGTCACCGGCAAGTCGGGGCAGATATCCAAGATAAACCTCGGCCGGACGGGCCGGGTCGTGATAGCGGTGCTGCTTATCCTCCTCACCTTCTTCACGAGCATCTTCCCGATAGTCTCCTTCGCCTTTGAGACCTTCCTGCCGAACCCGGGCGACTACTCCTTCCTCTACACCGGCGACGCGAGCAACCTGACCACCAAGTGGTGGATAACCAGCGAGAACATAACCGAAAACGGCATGTACGGCCAGAAGGGCATACTGTACAACGACACGATATGGCGGGCCTACAAGGGCACGATCTGGGTCTCCGTCTGCTGCGCGCTGTTGGCGGGCACCATAGGCACCATGATAGGCTACGCCGTAAGCAAGAACCGCCGCAGCAAATGGGCCAGCTATGTCAACTCCATGGCCTTCCTGCCCTACCTGATGCCCTCCATAGCCGTGGGCGCGGCCTTCTTCGTGCTGTTCTCAAACGAGTACGTAAACCTCTTCAACACCTACACGCTGCTCATCATCGTCGGCACGATAAAGTACATCCCCTTCGCCAGCCGCAGCGCGCTAAACTCCATGCTCCAGCTCTCCGGCGAGATAGAGGAGTCGGCGATGATACTCAACATCCCCTGGGTCAAGCGCATGACCCGCATCATCATCCCCATCCAAAAGACCAGTATCATCTCCGGCTATCTGCTGCCGTTTATGACCTGCCTGCGCGAGCTGAGCCTTTTCATGCTGCTGTGCACCCAGGGCTTCATCCTCGCCACCACGCTCGACTACTTTGACGAGATGGGACTCTACGCCTTCTCGAGCGGCATAAACCTGCTGCTGATAGTGACGATACTTGTCTGCAACGCGCTGGTCAACAAGATAACCGGGGCCAGCCTGGACAAGGGAATAGGAGGTTAAACCATGCCTGAAATCAGACTTGAGCACGTCACCAAGCGCTGGGGCAAGTTCTATGCCGTGGACGACCTCAGCATGGTCATCGCCGACAACGCCTTCGTGACGCTGCTTGGCCCGAGCGGCTGCGGCAAGACCACCACGCTGCGCATGATAGCCGGCCTCGAGACGCCCACAAGCGGGCGCATAACCATCGGAGACATGGTGGTTTTTGACAGCGAGCTCGGCATAAACATCCCGGCCAACAAGCGCAAGGTGGGCTTCCTCTTCCAGAACTACGCCCTCTGGCCCAACATGACCGTGTATGAGAACATCGCCTTCGGCCTGAGCAACATAAAGGAGCCGCAGCCCAAAACGGACTTTGAGGCCAAAAACGCCGCCCGCCTCGCCGAGATACTCAAAAGCCCCGAGGAGGCCGCGAGGATAATCAGCGACTGCCGCGACAAAAAGGGCAGGCTGGACGAGCAGAAGGCCTACATAAAGCTCATCGACGCCTTTACCCTCTCCATGCCGACGGCGAAGCGGCTCTTCGGCTATCACCCCGAGAGCGGCAGGGACTTCTCCGGTGAGATCGCCGCGCTCGAGGCCAAGGTCGAGGCCGCGCGCAAGGCGGCCCTCGCCGCCGGCGGAGAGCTCAACGAGAACTTTGAGCTCCTTAAAAACGGCGAGGTGGTCACCGAGGTCCGCAAGCTCAGCAAGGAGGAGATAGACCTCACCGTCCGCCGCGTCAGCCGCATCGTCAAGATAGGCATGTTCATGGACCGCTACCCGGCGGAGCTCTCCGGCGGCCAGCAGCAGCGCGTGGCCATAGCGCGCACCCTCGCCCCGGAGCCGAGCGTCCTCTTCATGGACGAGCCGCTTTCAAACCTCGACGCAAAGCTCAGGCTCGAGATGCGCTATGAGCTGCAGCGCCTGCACGTTGAGACGGGCTCCACCTTCGTCTACGTCACGCACGACCAGATGGAGGCCATGACCCTCGCCACGGAGATATGCCTCATCAATAACGGCGTCCTGCAGCAGTACGAGCCGCCGCTCGACGTATATCACCGCCCGGCGAACCTCTTTGCTGCGGACTTCGTCGGCAACCCCTCCATAAACTTCATCGAGGCGAAGGGCGCCCAGAACGCCGCCGGCGAGGTGGAGCTCACGGTGTTTGACGGCGTGAAGGCCGTGTTCCGCCCCTCGGAGAAGCTTGAGCTCAAGGCCTGGTTCGCCGCGCGCGACACGGCCGCAGCCGGGACAGAGGCGGAGCTCAAAAAGGCCGCGGAGAAGAAGGGCTATGTTGAAAAGTCCAACAAGGACGAGACCTTCCGCTACCACATAGACAAGGTCGTCGAGGAGGACTTCTCACTCCAGGACGAGCCGGAGCTCACGAATGAGGACCTTGTCCTCGGCGTGAGGCCGGAATTCATCGAAATTTCCGCCGACGGCGGCCTCGACGGCGAGATTTACGGCGCCATGCCCACCGGCATGGAGTCCACGATAAAGGTCCGCGTCGGCGGCTATCTGCTTACCGGCGTGGTCTTTGGCAGCACGCTCTTCAGGATAGGCGCAAAGGTGCGCGTCAGGATAGGCGGGGACAATGTAATGCTCTTCGACCGCAGGTCCGGGCGCCGCGTGGCCCTCGGCAGCCTTGAATTCGTAAAATAAGTCTCCATAAAGCGATATCCCCCGTTCGGCAAGGCAAACGGGGGATATCGCTTTATGCGGCGGGGAGCTCAGCCTATGCCGCCGAGTATCGCGCCGGCCACGAGGGCCACTATGCACAGCGGCACATAGACAAAGCGGCCGAAGGGGAGGAACCAGCGGCCCACGGGCTTTTTAGCGCCGAGGTTTACCGCGTCGAGGGCGGTCTTTTTCTTCATGACATAGAAGAACATGATGCCCGCGAGAGCCGCGCCGAAGGGGCAGATGTAGATGCTCACCATGTCCATCCACTTGCTGGCCCAGGCCTGTATCAGTATGGCGGAAACGACGCCGAGCGCGTGGACTATGAGCACCGCGGGCACGCGCGAAAGCCTGGCCTTTTCCTGGAGGAAGGCAACGGGCGTCTCATAGAGGTTTATGACGCTTGTGAGCCCGGCGAAGAGCACGGCGGCAAAGAAGAAAATGCCGAGCACGCGGCCAAAGCCGCCCATGCCGTTAAAGACCTCGGGCAGGGAGACGAACATCAGGCCCGGGCCCTTGCTCGCCACGCCGCTGCCGGTGGTGGCCATGGCGGGGATGATAACAAAGGTCGCCGTCAGCGCGGCAAGGGTGTCGAATACGGCGACGTTTTTGGCCGAGGACTTGATGTCCACGTTCCGGGCAAGGTAGCTGCCGTAGATGACGGAGCCGCTGCCGGCCACGGACAGCGAGAAGAAGGCCTGGCCGAAGGCGTAGATCCATACCTCCCAGTTCAGAAGGCCCTCGGGGTCGAGCGAGAAGATAAACCTGTAGCCCTCGCCCGCGCCGGGGAGGGTGGCGATGTATACGGCCATGCAGAGGAAGAGCACATAGAGCAGCGGTATCATGACCTTGCAGGCGAGCTCTATGCCCTTCGCTATGCCGAAGCACATTATGATGGCCGAGACGGCTACGGCGACGGCTATCCACCAGCCGTTGCCGACGCCGAAAATGCCGTTCGAGAGCACCAGCGACACGGCCTCGCCGAGCGTGTCCGCCTCCGGGGCGGTGGCGCCGAAGGCCGCGCCTATGGCGTCCGTGTCCCCGCCGAGGGCGAAAAGCTCGCCCGTGACGCTGAGCTTGGTGTATTTGAATATCCAGCCCATGATGACGCTGTAGCCTATGGCGAGGCCCAGCGAGCCTATTACGGGCAGGACGCCGACGGCCTCGCCGGCGCGCCTCGCCCCGCGCTCCGCGGCCGCCTTGCCGAAGGAGCCCACAGGCCCCGCGCCGCCCCAGCGGCCGAGGGAGAACTCCTCCATGACGCCCGAGCAGGCGATTATCACGACGAAGAGGAAGTACGGCAGCAGGAAGGTCAGTCCGCCGTATTCGCTGACCAGATAGGGAAAGCGCCAGATATTCGCCATGCCCACGGCGGAGCCGATACATGCGATTATAAAGCCGAACTTGCCCGAAAAGCCGTCGGCGCCGATTTTTTCAACCTTGTTTGACATGCTTGCACCTCTTTATTCCGCTTTTTATGTTAAAGCTCGCCGAGCAGGCTCATTATGCCCTCAGCGGCTATCCTCTCGCGCAGGCCCTCTAACTCCGAGCCTATGATTTCGTCGAGCACGGCCATGCCCAGCAGCTCGACGGGGGCCTTGTCGTCGGTGAGGATATACTCCCCGCCCTCAACGGCGAACATGTCACTGTCCACGCGCTCCATTATGTCCCTGAGATCCCCCGCCGGCAGGGCTTCAAGCGCCGCCTCAAAGCGCTCGAAGGCCTCCGGCCCGGCGCTCGCAAAGAGCTCCATGTTCGTGCCGTTGGCTACCCGCACCGCCGCGCAGCAGGGGAAAACGCTCTGTATGGTGTCCATGAGGTATTCGTTCATGGAGCCCGCGCTCTCCGAGCGCATGGACATGTTGACCACCATGACGCCGCCGGGCGCAAGGTGCTCGCGCACCTCGGTGAAGAACTCCACGCTGCTCATCTGAAAGGGTATCGTGATGTCCTGATAGGCGTCCACCATTATCACGTCCCACTTCTCCTCCGAGGCCGTCAGCCAGGCCCGGCCGTCGCCGACGATGGCGTTGACCTCCTCGGGAAGGCCGAAGTATTCCCGGGAGATGTCCACAATCTTCTCGTCTATCTCCACGCCGGTCACCTCGCAGCCCGGGAAGCGCTCGAGGCAGAGCTCGGCGAAGGTGCCCGTGCCGAGGCCGAGTATGAGCACGTCCTCGGCCTTTTCGGCCATTAACGGCGCGGCAAGGGCGTAGTCGTAGTACATGCCCGTCATGCCGCCGTCCTTGATTTTTATGGACTGCACGCCGAAGGCGACGTTGGTGGAGAGAGCAATGCGGCGGTCGTCCTCCTTGACCTGCAGATAGTTGTATATGCTCTCGTCCTCCAACACCACGTCCCCGCCCTCCCAGAAGGCGAAGGAGTAGTTCGCCGGCGCAAACACAAGCGCGGTTATAATTACCGCGCAGACGGCGCTGCGCGCTATCCACCTGCGCTGCGACACGAAGAAGGCGAGGGAAATGACCGCCAGTATCGCCGCAAAAATGAGGAAGGTGCGCGCCGTGCCCACCGCCGGGATGGTAACGAAGGTCGGCAGGAAGGTGCCGATGATGCTGCCTATGGTGTTCAGCGCCTCAAGCTCGCCGAGGGTCTTGCCGTTGTCGTCAAGGCTGTCGGTGGTGTATTTCATAAGCGAGGGCGTGACCGTGCCCAGGAGCATGAGCGGGAACACAAAGAGCACAAGGCAGGAGCCCATGGAGGCCCAGACCAGGAAGTTGGAGCTTATGAAAAGCGCCAAAAGCCCCGTCACGCCGGCTATGACCCAGCGCCCGATGAAGGGTATCAGCGCCGTCCAGACAGCCACAAGCAGCAGCCGCCTGAAAAGCCGCTCCGGCTCCGGGTGCCTGTCCGCGCTGCGCCCGCCCCAGACGTTGCCGATGGCCATGGCGATCATGATAGTGCCGATTATCACGGTCCAGACTATCTGCGAGCTTGAAAAGTACGGCGCAAGCAGCCGGCTCGCGCCCAGCTCTATGGCCATTACTGACATGCCCGAGAAAAAGCTCGTCAGGTACAGGAATATCCTGCGCCCGAGAATGGGCGCGTTTTTCTTTTCCATTCACAGTCCCCCTTAAACCAGGCCACACTGTATGATAGCACATTAAATCGCGTTTGCAAAGAAAAATCGCGCGGGAGGCCCGCGACACGTCCGTTTACCGCGCACAGTTGTACATGTCGCACAAACACAGGGCGGTTTTGGGGCTTTTATTGTGTTTGTAAAAGGGCCGTGAAAATGGTATACTGTCACTAAACCGGCCCGGCCGGAGAGAGAAACTGAGCCTTAGGGGAGAATAAAATGGACTACAGGCACCTTCGAGCGGAAGATGAAGAGATATTCGCCGTCATGGAGCAGGAGCTTCAGCGGCAGCGCGACCATATAGAGCTCATCGCGAGCGAGAATTTCACCTCGCCGGCGGTGATCGAGGCCGTGGGCAGCTGGCTCACCAACAAATACGCCGAGGGCTATCCCGGAAGGCGCTTTTACGGCGGCTGCGAGCATGTGGACGTTGTGGAGGAGATAGCGCGGCAGAGGGCCTGCGAGCTCTTCGGCGCCGAGCACGCCAACGTCCAGCCCCACGCCGGCAGCCAGGCCAATGTGGCGGTGTACCTCGCGCTGTGCAAGCCGGGCGACGTCATCATGGGTATGGACCTCAACTGCGGCGGCCACCTCACGCACGGCGCCAAGGCCAGCATCACCGGCAAGTATTTTGACGTCCACCCCTATGGAGTCAGCCGCGAGACCGAGCTCATCGACTATGACGAGATGGAGCGCATGGCCATGGAGCTCAGGCCCAGGATGATAATCTCCGGCGCGAGCGCCTATTCGCGCATCATAGACTGGGCGCGCATACGCGAGATATGCGACAGGTGCGGCGCGTATATGTTCGTGGACATGGCGCACATAGGCGGCCTTGTCGCCGCGGGCGTCCACCCCTCGCCGGTGCCCTATGCCGACGTTGTCACCACCACGACGCACAAGACCCTGCGCGGCCCGCGCGGCGCGATCATCCTCTGCAGGGAGGAGCACGCGAAGAAGATAGACTCCGCCGTGTTCCCCGGCAGCCAGGGCGGCCCGCTCATGCACGTCATAGCCGCCAAGGCCGTCTGCCTCAAGCAGGCGATGCAGCCCGAATTTGCGGAATACCAGCGCCAGGTGGTCAGGAACGCCGCCGCGCTTGCCGAAACCCTTGCCGCGGGCGGTATGCGCCTTGTCTCCGGCGGGACGGACAACCACCTGCTGCTGGCCGACGTGATGAGCCTCGGCGTCACAGGGCGCGACGTGCAGGAGCGGCTCGACCGCGCGCACATCACCGCCAACAAGAACGCCATACCTTTTGACCCGCAGCCGCCCCATCTCGCGAGCGGCGTGCGCTTCGGCTCCCCCGCGGCCACCACGCGCGGCATGAAGGAGGCCGAGATGCGCCGCATAGGCGGGCTTATCCTCCGCCTCATCCGCGAGGGAGAGGACGCCGTGGCCGAGGTGCGCAGCGAGGTCATGGAGCTCTGCGAGCGCTTCCCGCTCTACCCCGAGCTCGGATGAACTACCGCATCCTCGTCGTCGAGGACGACGCCGTGATTGCCTCCGCCGTCGCGAGGCACATAAGCTCCTGGGGCTGCGAGGTCCGCGTGGCGGAGAATTTTGCCGACATCATGGGCGAATTTGCCGCCTTTGAGCCGCAGTTAGTGCTGCTGGACATATCCCTGCCCTTTTTCAACGGCTATCACTGGTGCAGCGAGATACGCCGCGTGTCCAGGGTGCCTGTGATGTTCATCTCCAGCGCCTCGGACAGCATGAATATCGTCATGGCCATGAACATGGGCGCGGACGATTTTATCGCCAAGCCCTTTGACCTCGACGTGCTCACGGCCAAGGTGCAGGCGCTGCTCCGGCGGAGCTATGACTTCGGCGCGCAGGACAACACCGTCACCGTGCGCGGCGCGTCGCTCGACCTGAACGCGGGGAGCCTTGAATATAAGGGCGCGCTCCTGGAGCTCACAAAAAACGAGCTGCGCATACTCCAGACCCTCATGGAAAAGCACGGCAGCGTAGTGAGCCGCGACGAGCTGATGCTCCGCCTCTGGCAGACGGACAGCTTTGTAGATGAGAACACCCTCACGGTCAACGTCACGCGCCTGCGCAAAAAGCTCGAAAACGCCGGCCTGAGCGGATTTATAAAAACGCGCAAGGGCCTCGGATATATAGTAGAGGACGAATAAGCCGTGAGGCCGCGCTAAGCGGCCTCACGGCTTATCGGAGAAGGCTGCGCCTTCTCCGATAGAAGGGGTTTGCGCTTCGCTGCGCGCCTCGGTTGCCCGCCGGAGGCGGGCAATTCGACACTCCGCTTCGCGAGCGGTGTTTTTCCCGAGGTACACGCCCCCGGGAAAAACGGATTTAAATTTTTTGCGGCTGCGGCCGCAAACTCTGCGAGGCTTATTAAGCTTGGAGGCCGCTTTTTGCGGCCTCTTTTTTACGATTGGCTGCTGGCGCTTTTTACATTGGCATGGTATAATATTTTGTGTTTCGCCGGAGGGAGGCGGTATTATTCCTACAACCTATACGCACATGCGCTTCGGCTCCGACTGCGCCGCGGCGCTCGGCGGGGATATGGCGCGCGCCGTGAAGGCGCAGCCCGCGCTTTTCAACACGGGTACGCACGGGCCGGACCTGCTTTTTTACCGCCTCGCGCCCATTCCGAACCGCATTTCCATCTGCGGCTCGCGCCTGCACCACGAGAGCGCGCGCGGCTTTTTCGAGCGCGCCAGGGCGGTCTGGGACGCGAACGGGGACAGGGAGGCCATGCTCGCCTACCTCTTGGGCTTTTTGACGCACTTTGCGCTCGACTCCGCCTGCCACGGCTTTGTGAACGCCGAATGCGCGCGCCTCGGCGTCTCGCATAACCGCCTCGAGGCCGTCTGGGACGCGCGGATGATGCTGCGCGACAACCGCAAGCCCTCACTTGTGTACCGCGGCGAGGGGCTTGAGGCCACGCGGGAGGGCGCGGCCGTCATCGCCCGCTTTTACGGCATAAGCGCGCGCCAGGCGCTTGAGGCGATGCGCGGGCAAAAGCGCGTAATGCGGCTGCTGCGCGTCCCCGCGCCGGGGACCCGGCGGCTTTTGCGCTCGGCCATACGCGCGCTGCGCCTGCCGGGGGACTTTGACGATTTGTTCATAGACGATGAGCTGCCCGCCGCGCTCATCCCGGCGCTCGACACGCTCGACGGGCTCTATGCCGGGGCGCTGAAGGAATATCCGGCCATGGCGGAGGCGATGCTGCGCTTCTTGGACGAGGGGGAGCCGCTCCCGGAGCGCTTTGAGCGCGACTTTGAGTGAATGAGGGGAAAGCTATGCTGAAAAAATTAAAGGAAAAGCTCACGCCCGTGGAGCTCGCGTGGGTGCTCTATGACGTCGGCAACTCGGCCTTCACCATGCTGGCCTGCTCGCTCATACCCATATGGTTCAAGTCCCTGGCCGCGGGGCAGCTCAGCTCCGACGACGCCACGGGGACCTGGGCGCTCGGCGTCTCGCTGGTCACGATAATCGTGGCGCTCATGGGCCCTGTCTGCGGCGCGCTCAGCGACCGCAGGGAGATGAAGCTGATATTTTTCCGCACCAGCGTGTTCATAGGCGCGGCGGGCTGCATCATAAACGGCTTTGCCTCCAGCTGGCTTATTTTCCTCATAGTTTTTATCATAAGCAAGATCGCCTACTCCTGCTCGCTGACCTTTTACGACTCCATGCTCGGCGACGTTACGAGCGAGGAGCGCATGGACGAGGTGTCCAGCTACGGATATGCCTGGGGCTACATAGGCTCCTGCATACCCTTTATAGTCGCGCTTGTGTTTTACGTGCTCGGGCCGGACATGCTCGGGCTTATCTCCGGCTTTTTGAGCAAGCTTGCCGGCTTTGCCGTGACGGCGGTCTGGTGGATAGGCGTGACCGTGCCGCTCCTGCGCCGGTACAGGCAGCGCAACTGCACCGAGGTCCAGCCGCACGCCGTGCGCGCGGCCTTCAAAAAGCTCGGCGGCACGGTAAAGCGCATCGCGACAAAGGACAAAAAGGTGCTCTGGTTCCTGCTGGCCTTCTTCCTCTACATAGACGGCGTCGGCACCATCATCGACAACTGCATCAACATAGGCACCGACCTCGGCCTCGATACCGTGGGCCAGGTGGTGGTGCTGCTCGCGACGCAGGTGGTGGCCTGGATATTCTCGCTGGTTTTTGCGCGGCTTTCCCGCAAATACTCCACGGTCAGGCTGCTCAGCGTGTGCATACTCGGCTATTTTGCCGTCTGCCTCTACGCCTTCACGCTCAGGAGCATGCTGCAGTTCGGCATCATGGCCTTCGGCGTAGGCATGTTCCAGGGCTCGATACAGTCGCTCTCCCGCAGCTACTTTGCAAAGATAATCCCGCCCGAGAACTCCGGCGAGTATTTCGGGATCTACGACATCTTCTCCAAGGGCGCGAGCTTCCTCGGCTCCGCCGTGATAGCCGCGGTGAAGTTCGCCGGCGGCACGATAAACATAGCCGTCGGCCTCATGGCGGTGTTCTTCGCCGCGGGCTGGCTGCTGCTCCGCGTGGCCGACAGGCAGCCTGGGACGAGGGGCTGAAACCGCTTCCCAAAGCCGCGTGCGCCGTGATATAATAAGGCCGGCCCTGTGCCGGCCTTATTAAGCCTTCCGGCGAGACAAAGCGAGGCGTTAAACGTGTTTTTCACCTACCTCAAATCCCGGGTGCGGCTTCTTGCCGTGCTTCTGGCCTTCGCGGCGATATTTGCGCTGATATTCTCGCTCTACGAGCTGCCCGTCGAGGCCGTGGGCTACGCGGCGCTGCTCTGCGCGGCGCTGGGCGCGGCAGCCCTTGCGGCGGGGTATTCCCGCTGGCTGCGCAAATACCGGCTGCTCGAGCTTATGCGCCGGAGCATCTGCGTCAGCGCCGAGGGCCTGCCCGAGCCCGCCGACGGCGTGGAGGAGCGGTATCAGGAGCTCATACGCGAGCTCTCAGACGAGCGCGCAAGGCTCGAGAGCGCCGCGGACGCCGACCGGCGCGCCGCCGAGGACTACTACGGCATGTGGGCGCACCAGATAAAAACGCCAATCTCCGCCATGCGCCTGCTTTTGCAGCAGCCCGGCGAAACAGACCGCCAGGCTCTCGGCGCGGAGCTCTTCCGCATAGAGCAGTACGTCGGCATGGTGCTGGGCTACCAGCGCATAGAGGGCGATTCGCCGGACTTTGTGCTGCGCCGGCGCGATTTGGACGGCGTGGTGCGCGGCTGCGTCCGCAAGTTCGCGCCGTTCTTTATTATAAAAAAGCTGCCGCTCAATTTTCAGGAGACGGGGCTCACCGTGCTGACGGACGAAAAGTGGCTCGCCTTCGTCATAGAGCAGCTGCTTTCAAACTCGCTCAAATACACCTCGCGCGGGTCCATCACCCTGCGCGCCGAGGGCATGGCGCTTGTGATTGAGGATACGGGCATAGGCATCGCGCCGGAGGACCTGCCGCGCCTCGGCGAGCGCGGCTTTACCGGCTGTAACGGCCGGGAGGACAAAAAATCCACCGGCCTCGGCCTCTACCTCTGCAGGCGCGTGTGCAAAAAGTTAGGCCACGGCCTTGAGATAAGCTCCGCGCCCGGCGTGGGGACAAGGGTCAGGATAAGCTTTGACGGCGGAAAAACGATATACGAATGAGCAGGCGCCCCGTTCGGGGCGCTTTTGCGTAAGCAGCCGGCCCAACCTTACAAAGATGTAAGGTTAGTGTAAGGTAAAGCTATGGCACGGCGGGCGGATATGGGTTATCATATAGCCGTAAACCGGAACGGAGGTAATCCAAATGGCACTTCTTGAAGTCCAGGGACTTAAAAAAATATACACGACGCGCTTCGGCGGCTCGCAGGTGCAGGCGCTCAGCTCGGTGAGCTTCAACGTCGCCGAGGGCGAGTACGTCGCCATCATGGGCGAGAGCGGCAGCGGCAAGACCACGCTCCTGAACATCCTTGCCGCGCTCGACAAGCCCACCGGCGGCACGGTGCTCTTGGACGGCAGGGACATCACGAAGATAAAGGAATCCGCCCTCGCGGCCTTCCGGCGCGACAAGCTGGGCTTTGTATTCCAGGACTTTAACCTGCTCGACACATTTTCGCTTCAGGACAACATCTTCCTCCCGCTTGTGCTCCAGGGGCGGAGCTATGAGGAGATGGCCGGGCGCATAGGCCCGCTTGCCAAAAAGCTCGGCATAAGCGGGCTGCTCGGCAAGTACCCGTATGAGGTCTCCGGCGGCGAGAAGCAGCGCGCCGCGGTCGCCCGCGCGCTTATAACGAACCCGCGCATCGTCCTCGCCGACGAGCCCACCGGCGCGCTCGACTCCCGGGCCACGGAGGCGCTTCTGAACCTCTTCGGCGAAATAAACGCCGAGGGCCAGACAATACTCATGGTGACGCACTCGGTAAAGGCCGCCGCCCACGCGCAGCGCGTGCTGTTCCTGCGCGACGGCGAGGTCTACCACCAGCTCTACCGCGCCGGGCAGACGGTCGAGCAGAGCTTCGCCAGGATCTCCGACACGCTGACGGCCATGACGCGGGGCGGTGAGTTGGATGCGTAAGCTGAGCTTCTACCCCCGCCTCGCCGCGCGCAGCATAAAGAGCAACCGGCAGTTCTACCTGCCCTACCTCCTGACGGTGACCGGCACCTGCGCGGCCATGTATATCCTCTACGCCATATACTTCGACCCCGGCTTCGACCGGCTCGCCGAGGGTACGGCCAACGGCCAGGTCTACGCGCAGATGTTTATGATGATAGGCATCTACCTCGTCACGATATTCTGCTTCATCTTCCTCATCTACACCAACAGCTTCCTTATGAAGCGGCGGCAGAAGGAGCTCGGCCTCTACAACGTGCTCGGCATGAGCAAGCGCAATATCGCCGGGATCATGGTCTTTGAGAGCCTGTACATCGGCATCATCGGCATCACCGCCGGCCTTGCCCTCGGCGTGCTGCTGCACAAGCTCATGACATTGCTTTTGTACTGGCTCATGCGCGCGCCGGTGCCCTTCGGCCTCACCGTGCAGCTCCACGCGGTTTTGAATACGGCGCTGTTCTTTGCCATGCTTATCGTACTCACGCTCATCTTCAACCTCATCCGCGTCGGCCGCGCCCGCCCCGTCGAGCTCCTGCGCGGCGGGGATGTCGGCGAGAAGGAGCCGCGCGTCAACTGGCTCGTCGTCGTAATCGGCGTAATAAGCCTCGGCATAGGCTACGGCATCGCCGTCGCGGTGAACGACTCCATGTGGGCCATAACGCTCTATTTCATCGCGGTGTTCTTCGTCATAATCGGCACCTACTGCCTTTTTACCAGCCTTTCGATACTCGCGCTCAAGGCGCTGAAGAAAAATAAGCGCTATTACTACAAGTCCAGGCACTTCATCACCGTCTCGGGCATGCTCTACCGCATGAAGCGCAACGGCGTGGGCCTCGCGAATATCTGCATCATCGCCACGATGGTCATGGTCATGATAAGCGGCACCCTCTCCATGTACCTCGGCGCAGGCGAGATGGTGAACCTGAGCACGCCGACGGACATAGTCATGCAGGCGCGGCACTACTACAGCTATACGGAGGGCGAGGACGAGGAGACGCGCGTGCCCATGGAAACCGGGACGCTCAACGACTACGCCCTCTCCCGCTACTCGGAGCTCGGCTATGAGCCGACGGGCGGGTATCAGGTTGAGTATCTCCAGACCGCCGCCAATATGCTTGTAAACGGCGAGGAGGCCGACCGCGTCTCTCCCACGATGTACATCGTCACGGCGGACACCTACGCCGCCCTCTCGGGCGAGGAGGCCCCGCAGTTAGCGCCGGGTGAAATGCTGCTCTACTCCGACATGGACTACTTCGCCGGGGGCGTGGAGAAGGGCTTCCACTTCCGGCTCTGGTATGAGGACGAGGGCGCCCCGGCGGAATACTTGCGCGAATACCGTGTCACAGGCAAGTGCAAAAATATCGCAAACGCGCTTGTGCGCACGCAGGCCGCCATCTCCGTCGGCGAGGACGCCATAAATATCCTTGTCGCGGACAGCTCCGATACGCTGAAGGAGATAGGCCTCGAGACCCGGAACGGCGTCCACTACTGGGAGGGCCGCTACAACTTCGCGCAGCTGAGCGATGAGGAACAGATAGACCTCGTCTACCGCATCGGGAAGGAGCCCTACGACTTCGACGCCGCGGGCTGCGGCTACGTGGGCTTTTTCATGACGGATACGCGCGCGAGCGTCGAGTCCGACATCTACGGCCTCACGGGCGGCTTCCTCTTCCTCGGCATGTTCCTCGGCCTTGTATTTATGATGGCCGCAGTGCTTATAATCTACTACAAGCAGGTCTCCGAGGGCTATGAGGACCAGCGGCGCTTCTCCATCATGCGCAAGGTGGGCCTCTCCGAGCGCGAGGCGCGCCGGAGCATCCGCAGCCAGATACTGACGGTGTTTTACCTGCCGCTTATCGTCGCGGCGGTACACATTGCCTTTGACTTCAAGCTGGTAATACAGCTCCTGACGCTTTTCTCGCTCAACAACGTAACGCTCACGGCGCTCTGCACCCTCGGCACGCTCGCCGCATTCTGCGTGATATACGCCGTCGTGTACGGCCTGACGGCGAGGGCCTATTACCGCATAGTCCGCACCGACCCCGAGGAAGCGCGGACGTAAAATCTTACAGGAGGTTCAGTAATGATTAAGATGGATTCCGTAAAACTGCTGACGATAATCCTTATCGTCTCGCTCATCA
>CALWYQ010000178.1 GCA_944385815.1 uncultured Oscillospiraceae bacterium
TAGCGCGTGGACCAGTAGTTGTAAAAGCCCTCCTCCGTGCCCTGGTCGAGGTTTACCCCGAGGGCCTCATAGACGGAGTTGGCGTTGCCGAGCCAGGGCTTGTGGTCGCCGAAAACTACAAGCACCACAGGCTCGCCGCTCTCCCGCAGGCTGTCTACAAAGCCGGCGAGGCGCTCCTGCGTGTCCTTGACCGAGCCGAGGTAGTTCGCGAGTATGTTCAGGCTCTCAGCGTCAAGGTTCTTGTTGGCGACAAAGTCCTCCGCCTCGCCCCAGATGCAGCGGTCCGTGTCGTAGGGCCCGTGTCCCTGGTAGGTGACGGAGAAGGAAAACTGCGGCGCGCCGCTCTCAAGCCGCTCCGCCGTCTCCGCGGCTAACTCGGGGAAGAACACGTCGTCCATGGAGACGCCGTCGGAATACCTGTTATAGTAGTTCTCAACAAAGCGGTAGCTGTCAAAGCCGAGGTAGTCGTTCACGTTCCGGCGGTTGTAGAACCACTGGTAGCAGGGGTGGTCGCCCCAGCACTCATAGCCCTGGCTCCTGAGGTACCAGACATAGGAGTTTACGCGCTGGCGCCAGTTGTACTGCGTGGACATGCCCGTGAGGAAGGCGCGCTCGGAATTGACCGTGTTGCCGGCGAAAATGTTCGTGACAAGCGTGCCGGAATAGCTCTCGGCCTCGAGGGCGTGGTACTCGGCGTAGACGTCCTGGGCGAGCTCGAGGCCCTCAAAGCCGGAAATGTCGGCGAAGCTCTCGAGCATCAGGCAGATTATATTGACCTTTTCACCTTCCGGTATGTCCGCGTCGCTGTACTTTGCGATTTCCGCCGCGGCGGCCTGACCGTCGTAGCCCTCGGGCGGGGAGGGGAAGGCCTCGCCGAGGGAGTGGAAGAAGGGATAGATGTTCCCGCGGGAGATGTACCTGTGCGTGTCGGACCACTGGTTGAGGTAGGTCATGTTTGCGCCGAGCGAATTATAAAGGCTGTCGCTCAGGTAGGCGCGGCCGCCCAAAAGGACGGCGAGCAGCGCGGCGAGCGCGGCGGCGGCGCGCAGTGAGCCGCGCGGCCTCGCGCGGACGGCTAACAGCATGAAAACAAAGCCGCCGAGCACGCAGACAAGCACAAAAACGGTCCTCCAGTCCAGGAACAGGTGGTACTGCCCGGCCATTTCCCCGGCCTCGCCGAGGATGAAAAGGTCGCCGAAGAGTACCGGGTCGTCCCGGAAGGCCAGCTTGTAGTAGTTGCCGAAGGCGAGCAGGGTCACAGGCAGGGCGGCCGTGAGATAGCCGGCCCAGGGCCGCCCCGTCGCAGCCCAGCCCAACAGCATCAGCAGCAGCACGGGCGCGAGGTTGGCGAGGAAAATGAGCGGGTGGGTAAAATAGCCCGCGAATATGGCGAGACGGTAGCTCCCGGGGGCGAGCAGCAGCGCCGCCGCCGTTATGCCCATCGCCGCGCAGAGCGGCACGAGCGTGTTCCAGAGCAGGAAGGCGCGCCGCTCCGGCGCACCGAGCCCGGCGCAGTCCCTGCCGAAGAGAAAGCTCAGCTTGTTTATTCTGGACATTTTGAAAACCTCTTGCGTAAAATAAATGTAAGCGTTCCGTTAAATCCGCATTATACCAGCCTTTCAGCCCGATTTCAAGGCGCGGCTTAACACAATTGTAACAGTGTAAGGCTTTTGCGCTTAACATTTTGCCTGTAATATCAATACTGCAAGCAAACTTCTTCATTTTCATTACTCCCCCTTTTCTTCTGGCCGCGGCTTCCCCCTTTTGCCGCGGCCAATCCCTTTTTTCGGCCGGTTTATTTATAATATAGGTATTGCATTGCCGGAGGATGTGTGGTAAAATGCTTATGCTAAGTAGGTTGACTGGTTCGAGTGGGTTGCTGCCCACTCTTTTTGTTGGAGAATTTTAAGCTGTCAGAAACTGGTTTACGGAGGAAATATGAGCAAGGTAACCGAACGAGTGCTGGCCCTTGCCGAGCCGGTCGCGGCCGGCTGCGGCTGTGAGGTCTGGGACGTGGAGTATGTGCGCGAGGCCGGGGCCTGGTATCTCAGGCTGTATATCGACAAGCCGGGCGGGGTGTCTATCGACGACTGCGAGGCGGTGTCGAGGGCGCTCGACCCCATACTTGACGAGGCCGACCCCATACCGACGAGCTATATTTTTGAGGTGTCCTCGGCCGGGGCGGAGCGCGTCCTCAAGCGGCCCGGCGACTTTGAGCGCTTTTTGGGCGAGCAGGTCGAGGTGAGGCACTACCAGCCCGTGCAGGGCGTCAAGAGCCATACCGGCGAGCTTGTCTCGCGGTCGGAGGACGGCGCCGTGACCATAAGGGTGAACGGCGATGAAATCAGCTTCCCGAGCGCGCAGGTGGCCCAGGTCAGGCTGCGCATGACGATATAAACGGAGGAGAAAAGATGAACGCAGAATTTTTTGCCGCGGTGGAGGACATAGAGAAGGAAAAGGGCATACCCCGCGAGTACATGTATGAGAAGATCCAGCAGGCCATGCTGGCCGCCTTCCGCAAGGATAACCCGGACTACGGGGAAAACGTGGAGGTCGTCTGCGACGAGAGCAAGAAGCGCATAGAGCTGCTTGTGCACAAGACCGTCGTGGAAAATGTTGAGGACCCCACCTGCGAGATAGACGTTGCGAACGCGAGGAAATACACCAAGAAGGCCGGCGCCGGGGACGACATTGCCATCCCGGTGGAGACCAGGCAGTTCGGCCGCATCGCCGCCCAGGCCGCCAAGCAGGTCATCATCCAGGGTATACGCGAGGCCGAGCGCGGCATTATCTACGACGAGTTCAACAACAAGCAGCACGAGGTGCTCACCGGCACCGTCAGCCGCATCGACCCGCGCACCGGGGCAATATCCATGCGCATAGGCACGGGCAGCGAGGCCACCGAGGGCCTGCTCACCCGCAGCGAGCAGGTGGCCGGCGAGGCCCTGCGCGAGGGCGACCGCGCGAAGGTCTACGTTTTGGACGTCCGCCGCTCCACCCGCGGCGTGCAGATCCTCATATCCCGCTCGCACCCGGGCCTTGTGCGCCGGCTGTTCGAGATAGAGGTACCCGAGATATTCGACGGCGTGGTCGAGATAAAGGGCATAGCCCGCGAGGCCGGCTCCCGCACCAAGATGTCCGTGCTGAGCAACGAGCCGGACGTTGACGCCATAGGCGCCTGCGTAGGCCCGCGCGGGGCCCGCGTGGCTGAGATCATAAAGGAGCTGGGCGGCGAGAAGCTGGACATAGTCGAGTACAGCGAAAACCCCGAGATATACATTGCCAACGCCCTCGCCCCGGCCGTCGTGAGCAGCGTCACCATGCTCGACGAAAAGACCTGCCGCGTAATAGTACCGGACAACCAGCTCTCACTGGCCATCGGCCGCGAGGGGCAGAACGCCCGCCTCGCCGCCAAGCTGACCGGCTGCAAGATAGACATCAAGTCCGAGTCGTCCGCCGGCGAATGACCGGCGCGGAAAGGAGGCCGTCATGCCCAAGAAAATACCGCAGCGCCAGTGCCTCGGCTGCCGCGAGATGAAGCCCAAGCCTGAGCTTCTGCGCGTAGTGCGCTCGCCGGAGGGCGAGGTTTCGCTCGACCCCAAGGGCAAAAAGCCGGGGCGCGGAGCATATGTCTGCCCCAATGCCGACTGCCTCCGCCGCGCGATCAAGTCCCGCGCCCTCTCGAGGGCGCTTGAGACGGAAATACCCGACGAGGTCATGGAAAGCCTCGCCGCGGCCCTGGAGGCGAAGGACAACGGACAGAGCGCTTAATTACCTCGGCCTTATGAGAAGGGCCGGGAGGCTTGAAATAGGCGAGACCGCCTCCGGCGCCGCCATAAAGGACGGCAGGGCGCGCATAGTCTGCCTCGCGTCCGACGCCGCGCCTAACGCCGTAAAGCGCGTCAACGGCTGGCTTACCGGCCGCCGGGCGCTGCTTGTAGAGCTGCCGTACACAAAGGAGCAGCTCAGCGCCGCCCTCGGCAAGAGCGGCTGCTCCATGGCCGTGTGTACGGACTTCGGGCTCGCAAGCGCATTTTTAGACGCGCTGGCCGGCTCGGAGCCGGAGAAATACGGCGCGCTCGCCGAGGAGATGCGCCGCCGGAGCGACAAGGCGGCCTATCGCAAGGCCAGAGGGCCAAAACGTAAACCGGGGAGGGAACTTAATGAGTAGTTTTGAGAAATACAGAGTTCACGAGGTAGCCAAGGATTTCGGGCTTTCCTCCAAGACGATAACCGAGATACTGACCAAATACGCCACCACGCCCAAGAACCACATGCAGGTGCTTGAGGACGCGGAGCTTTCCGTAATATTCGAGTACCTTACCAGGCAGCACCAGTGCGCCAGCATGGAGGAGCTGCTGCGCGCTCCTGAGCCGAAGGCCGAGCCGAAGGCGGAAAAGCCAGAGGCCGCGGCCAAGGCCGAGCCCGCGGCGGAGAAGCCCGCCGCGGCGGCCGCCCAGCCGGCGAAGAAGGAGCAGCCCCAGCAGAGCGCCCAGGCGAAGAAGCCCGAAAAGCCGCGCGCGCCGCGCCAGGCGCCGGAAAAGCGCGTGGTGGATACCCGCGGCGGCGGCAACGTCAACCTCGGCAAGTACGACGAGCGCTTTGACCGCATGGCCGGCGCGCACGGGGCCGACAGCAGCCGCGGCGGCAGCTCCGGCAAGCAGAAGATAGGCAACAAGCAGAAGCAGCGCCAGCAGCAGGCCGCCGCCAGCGCCAAGCGCCGCGCCGAGGAGCGCGACCGTATGCAGAGGCTGCAGTTTGAGATAGCCAAGAAGGCCCCCGTCAAGGTCTCCATACCGGACACCATCGGCGTCGGCGAGCTCGCCTCCCGCATGAAAAAGACCGGCGCGGAGGTCGTGAAGGCGCTTATAAAGAACGGCGTCATGGCCTCGCTGAGCGACATCATCGATTATGACACCGCGGCCCTTGTCGCGATGGAGCTCGGCTGCAAGGTCGAGCACGAGGTTGTGGTCTCCGTTGAGGAGAAGCTCATAGACGACCGCGAGGATAGGCCCGAGGAGCTTGAGAGCCGCGCGCCCGTCGTTGTGGTCATGGGCCACGTCGACCACGGCAAGACCAGCCTCCTCGACTACATCCGCAAGGCCAACGTCGCCGCGGGCGAGGCCGGCGGCATCACCCAGCACATCGGCGCCTACACCGTCATGGTAAAGGGCAGCCCCGTAACCTTCCTCGACACCCCGGGCCACGAGGCCTTTACCTCCATGCGCGCCCGCGGCGCCTCCGTTACGGACATCGCGATCCTTGTCGTCGCCGCTAACGACGGCATCATGCCGCAGACCATCGAGTCCATTAACCACGCCAAGGCCGCGAAGATACCCATCGTCGTAGCGATAAACAAGATGGATATGCCCGGCGCGAACCCCGAGCGCGTAAAGCAGCAGCTCACCGAGTACGACCTGGTCAGCGAGGAATGGGGCGGCGACACGATAGTCTGCCCCATCTCCGCCAAGACCGGCGAGGGGATAGACAACCTGCTTGAGAACCTTGTCGTCCTCGCCGAGGTGCTCGAGCTCAAGGCGAACCCCAACCGCCCGGCCAGGGGCACCGTAATAGAGGCGCGGCTTGACCGCGGCCGCGGGCCCATTATGACCGTGCTTGTCCAGAACGGCACGCTCCGCAAGGGCGACGTCATAATCGCCGGCACCGCCGTCGGCCACGTCCGCACCATGATAAACGACAAGGGCCAGCGCGTAGAGGAGGCCGGGCCGAGCATCCCCGTGGAGATTGCCGGCATGAGCGAGGTGCCGAACGCGGGCGACGTGTTCAACGCCGTGGACGACGAGCGCATGGCGCGCGAGCTTGTCGAGGAGCGCAAGCAGCAGGCGAAGGAGCGCACCCTCGGCGTCGCCAAGAAGGTCACGCTCGACGACCTCTTCGCCCAGATAAAGCAGGGCGAGATAAAGGACTTCAACATCATCGTCAAGGCCGACGTCCAGGGCAGCGCCGAGGCCGTCAAGGCCTCGCTCGAGAAGCTCACGAACGAGGAGGTCCGCGTCAAGGTCATTCACTCCGGCGTCGG
>CALWYQ010000179.1 GCA_944385815.1 uncultured Oscillospiraceae bacterium
TTGAGGTTGACCGTGTCGGCCAGGGCCTCCTGCGCGCTCTCTATGGCGCAGGAGAACATGCGCTCAAGGTCCCCGCCGTGCTCGGCAAATTCCACGGCCGAGCTCGTCGCCACGCGGGAGACGGTGAGTATCGTGCCCTCGGCGGGCTTCATAACGGCCTTGTAGGCGGCGTCCACGCCGGCGGTCATCGCCTGCGCAAAGGCGAGGGAATCGGCCTCGCCGCGGCCCTTGAGCTTTTTTGCAAGGCCGCGGAAGAGCAGGCTGAGTATAACGCCGGAGTTGCCGCGCGCGCCGCGCAGCATGGCGCTTGCGGCGCAGTCGGCCGCGGCGCTCAGGCTGTCGAACTCGCGCTTGAGGAGCTCGGTCGCCGCCGCGCCCATCGTGAGGGACATGTTCGTGCCCGTGTCGCCGTCCGGGACGGGAAAGACGTTCAGCTCGTTTATGAGCTGCCGGTTCTGTTCAAGCGCGGCGCTCGCCGACAGGATAATGTCGCGGAACAGCGCCGCATCAATGTGTTCTTTCAAGAGGGACTACCTCCACCGTTTAATTTCTCTGCCGGTTCAGCCGATGAGCATGGTATCGACATAGATGTCGACGCGCTTTACGGGGACGCCGGTGGCCTTGGAGACCTTATAGCTGACTTCGTTCATAATACTGTTGCACAGCGCGTTGAGGTTTACGCCGTGGTCTACGGCTATATGCAGCTCGAGGGAGACGCTGCCGTCCGGGCTGAGCTGGGCCTTTACGCCCTTGCTCATATTCTCGCGCTTGAGCTGGAAGATGCCGCCGTCACGGCCCTGCGCGGCCATGGCCTTTACGCCGAAGCAGCTCGTAGCCGCATCCCCGGCCAGATTGGCAAAGACTTCGCCGTCTATGGTGATGTCGCCCCTGGGGTTTGTAAGCTTCACCATGGTGACACTCCTTTCGCTTCGTCCGCGCGGCTCCCGCGCGGCGGTATACTATTATAATACAACAGCCCGCGCTTGACAAGTGTTTCTGTGCCGCAGGGGGCATAATATTCTTTGCGGCCCGCGCCCGGGCGTGGAAAAGGCGGCCTCCATGCGCCGCGTGTGCCTCCTGAAATACCGATTCGAGCCCATGCGGGCGGGTTTTGCGCCTGAGGACAAAAAAATTTTTGCGCCTTATCTCAAAATTTGTGTGATTTACGTGCAATTAGAGGTTTACATTCGCTCGCGCAAGTGATAAAATTATGACGCTTTAAAAGCGCAGGTTCACACCCTATTTTAATCTGTCACGGAGATGAAAGTATGGCGAGAAAACTCAAATCCATGGACGGCAACCAGGCGGCCGCGCACGTCAGCTACGCGTTCACCGAGGTTGCTGCGATCTACCCCATCACCCCGTCCAGCCCGATGGCCGACTTTGTTGACCAGTGGTCCGCGGCGGGACAGAAGAACATCTTCGGCACCACCGTCAAGGTGCAGGAGATGCAGGCCGAGAGCGGCGCCGCGGGCGCTGTCCACGGCTCCCTGAACGCCGGCGCGCTGACCACGACCTACACCGCCAGCCAGGGACTGCTGCTGATGATCCCGAACATGTACAAGATTGCCGGCGAGCTTCTCCCGGCCGTATTCCACGTCAGCGCCCGCACCCTTGCGAGCCACACCCTGAGCATCTTCGGCGACCACCAGGACGTTATGAGCTGCCGCCAGACCGGCTTTGCCATGCTCTGCGAAGGCAACGTGCAGGAGATTATGGACCTCTCCGCCGTGGCGCACCTGGCCGCCATCAAGGGCCGCGTCCCCTTCCTGAACTTCTTTGACGGCTTCCGCACCAGCCACGAGATTCAGAAGATCGCGGTTTGGGACTACAAGGACCTCGCCTCCATGGTGGACATGAAGGCTGTTGAGGAGTTCCGCGCCCGCGCCCTGAACCCGAACCACCCGCAGATGCGCGGCAGCCACGAGAACGGCGATATCTTCTTCCAGAACCGTGAGGCCTCCAACAAGTACTACGACGCCGTCCCCGGCATCGTTGAGGACTACATGAAGAAGATCAACCGCAAGCTCGGCACCGACTACGGCCTGTTCAACTACTACGGCGACCCCGAGGCCGACCGCGTCATCATCGCGATGGGCTCCATCTGCGACGTCACCGAAGAGGTTATCGACTACCTGAACGCCCACGGCCAGAAGGTCGGCCTGATCAAGGTCCGCCTGTACCGCCCCTGGCGCGCGGACAAGATGCTCGCCTGCATCCCCGCCACCTGTAAGAGCATCGCGGTCCTCGACCGCACCAAGGAGCCGGGCGCCATCGGCGAGCCGCTCTACATGGACGTTGTCACCAGCCTCGCCGAGGCCGGCAGGGACGACATCAAGGTCATCGGCGGCCGCTACGGCCTCGCCAGCAAGGACACCCCGCCCGCGAGCGTCTTTGCCGTCTACAAGGAGCTGGCCAAGGCCAACCCGAAGAAGAAGTTCACCGTCGGCATCGTTGACGACGTCACCAGGCTGAGCCTGCGCGAGACCTCCGCGCCCGACACCGCCCCGAAGGGCACCGTCAGCTGCATGTTCTGGGGCCTCGGCGGCGACGGCACCGTCGGCGCGAACAAGAACTCCATCAAGATAATCGGCGACCACACCGACAAGTACGTCCAGGCCTACTTCCAGTACGACTCCAAAAAGACCGGCGGCGTCACGATAAGCCACCTGCGCTTCGGCGACAAGCCCATCAAGAGCCCGTACTACATCAACAAGGCCGACTTCGTGGCCTGCCACAACCCGAGCTACATCACCAAGGGCTTCAAGA
>CALWYQ010000180.1 GCA_944385815.1 uncultured Oscillospiraceae bacterium
AGGGGAGAGATACAGGCCGCAGCTCGGCCGCGCGCTCGAGGCGCTCGGCGCCGAGCCGCTGTGGCTGCCGGACGCGCCCGGAGCGGACGGGCGCGTAGCCGGGCACGCGGATTTGAGCCTGCTGCACCTGGGCGGAAGGCTTATCGTATCTTCCTGCAGCGGAAAGACGGACGCGGAGCTTGTGCGGAGGGGCTTTGAGCTTGTAAGCTGCCCGGGGCCCGGCCGCGAATACCCGGCGGACTGCTCGCTCAACGCCTGCATAGCCGGAGGCTGCTTTATCCACCGCCTTGATATTACGGCTCCCGCCGCGCTTGAAAACGCCGCCGGGCTCGAGCTTGTAAACACGGCGCAGGGCTATGCCAAATGCTCCGCCTGCGTCGTTGACGGATGCTCAATAATGACGGCGGACCGCGGCATTGCCGCCGCGGCGCGGAAGATGGGCCTCGATGTGCTCGAGCTCAGGCCCGGATATGTGGAGCTTGAGGGCTTTTCCTACGGCTTCCTCGGCGGGGCCTGCTTCAAATGCGCCCCGGACGTTATGGCCTTCACAGGCCGGCTCGACGGGCACCCGGATTTTGAGCGGATCGAGGCCTTCCTCGCCGCGCGTTCCATAAGGCCCGTTTATCTTACGGACAGAGCCGTGTTCGACGTCGGCTCCGTGCTGCCGCTTACCGAGCTTTAAACGGAAGCGAAAGCTTGCCCATCACCGCCGGATGCCAGGCGCCCGTAACGGATGGGAGGGTGTTCGGCAACCCGGCGAGGAAGCGGTCGCCCATGAGGGCAAAGGCCACGGCCTCCTTGGCGTCGCTGCTGAAGCCCAGGTCCTCCTGCGTGCCGACGCGTATGCCAAGCGCTCCGAGCAGGCGCGAAAGCGCGGCCAGCAGGGTTTTGTTATAGCTGCCGCCGCCGCCGACAATGAGCTCCGCGGCGCGGTATTTCGGCATAACATAGCGCTCGCAGGCGTCGGCTATGGACCAGGCCGTGAGCTCGGTGGCGGTTGCCGCCATGTCCTCCATGCTCAGGCCGTGGGCGCGGCCGTATTCCATGATGCGCGCGGCATACTGCTCGCCGAAGAGCTCGCGCCCGGTAGTTTTGGGCAGGGGCGCGGAGTAATAGGCGTCCTTTTTGAGCTCATCTAACAGCTCTGCGCACACCCGGCCGCGCGCGGCTGCCTCGCCTCCACGGTCAAAGGTCTGCTCCCCGCCGGTGCAGGCCGTCATCACGGCGTCGATTATCATGTTGCCCGGCCCGGTGTCGAAGGCATAGACCTGCTCCGGCGAGGCTCCGGCGGGGAGGACGGTCATATTGCCTATGCCGCCAATATTTTGCAGCAGGATAGTCTCGTCCGCGCGCCTGTAGAGCAGGTATTCGCTGAAGGGGACGAGAGGCGCACCCTGTCCGCCCGCCGCCATGTCCGCGACCCTGAAGTCAGACACCGTCGGCAGGCCCGTGCGCTCGGCAATTACTGCGCCCTCGCCGATCTGCACCGTGTAGCGGATCGGATATCCCGCGCAGCGCTCAAGGCGCGGCTCATGCCATATCGTCTGCCCGTGCGACGCTACAAAGTCCACATCCGACGGCTTGAGCCCCGCCGCGCCGATAACCTCTAACGCCGCGCGGGCAAAAAGCTCGCCCAACAGGAAGTTCATAAAGCCCAATTTGTCAACAGTCGCGTCCTCAGGCTTGAAGAGCGCGAATATTTTTTTCCTCACTTCCTCATCATACGGGCTGTCGGCAAAGGCCAGCAGCTTTATTTGCGGCTCCTCCGGTGGCCCGGAGAGCTCCACAAGGGCCGCGTCTATGCCGTCAACAGAGGTGCCGGACATCAGGCCGACGCCGCGCCGCAGTGGCTTGCCGCTGATGGAACTAAGCATTTTACACCCTCCTTACAGATGTTATCTGACGTATTAAACAAAAATGCGCCTGTTTTTCTGAGTATAATGCACAGTTGCGGTGAAAGGCAAGAGGTGTTATAATGTTTTCAAATACAGCGATTATATGATACAATATTTCTTAGCAAATGAAAAGAGGTTTTTTCGTTGAGCGCAGTCGCCCCGCTTATGCTCGAGGCCGTTGAAAACGGCGTTTTCCCTTACGGGGAGTGGGCCGTATTCAGGAAAAGCGGCGTCATCGAGACAGGAGCGACGGAGGGGCAGGGAGGACGCCTGTTTGACCTCGCCTCGCTTACCAAGACCTTTACCGCCCCAGCCGTGCTGGCGCTCTGCAGGGAGGGCGCGCTTTCGCTCGGGAGCGGGGCGTATGGGCTTTTAGACACAGAGAACGGGGAGCTTGAAAAAAGGCTTCGCGGAATAAACGTATTCTCGCTGCTGACGCACACCTCGCGCCTGCCGGCCTGGTACCCGTTTTACGCCGACGGGAGAGAGTTTTTTGACATCCTTTGCGGCCTGCCAGCCTGTGAGCCCGGGATGGTTTACAGCGACATAGGCTATATGCTCCTGCGCGAGATACTCTGCCGCCGGACGGGGCTCTGCTTTGAGGAGCTCATCTCCCGCTTTGTGAGCGGCCCGCTCGGGCTCGGGGTGCGCTTCAGGCCGGGGCCGGCGCCGGACGTGGTGCCGTCCTGCCGGGATAACGCGGTCGAGGAAAGGATGTGCCGCAAGCGCGGCTTTGAATATGCCGGCTTCCGGCCGCATTTTACGGACGTTATCGGCGAGCCCAACGACGGAAACGCCCACTATTATTTTAATGATGTCAGCGGCCACGCGGGGCTTTTCGGCACGGCGATGGACGCCGCCGGGCTGGGACTTTTTTACCTGCGCTGCGGCGATGCGGCCTTTCTTGGCGGCGTGGAGCCGCAGGACGGCTGCTCCGGCCGCTGCCTTGTTTTCCACACGGGCGGGGCCTTCCCAAGCGGCTGCGGGCACACAGGCTTTACCGGGACGAGCATATGGCTCGACCGAGAGGCGGACATCGGACTCGCGCTGCTTACGAACAGGCTCTATTACGACCACCTGCCCACAGCGGACATGAACGCCTTCCGCCGCAGGGTACACGAAGCGCTTTTAGCGCAAAATCCTATCTGAAAGCGAGTAGAAAGCTGATGATACAACTCAGTAAGCTGCCCACGGAACAGCGCAATCCCAACACTGCCGACATCGACCGCGTCTCAACGCGCGAGCTTGTGCGGCGCATAAACGACGAGGACAAAAAGGTTGCCCTTGCCGTAGAGCGCGAGTTAGACAGCATCGCGAAGGCCGTCGACGCCGTGTATACGGCGCTCAAGGGCGGCGGAAGGCTTATCTACTGCGGCTGCGGCACCTCCGGCAGGCTCGGCGTGCTGGATGCCGCCGAGTGCCCGCCCACCTTTTCTGTCAGCCCCGGCATGGTCATGGGCGTAATGGCAGGAGGGGAGAGCGCCATGTTCCGCGCCGCCGAGGGCGCGGAGGATAACGCCGAGGCCGGGCGTGAGGATATGAAGGCCATAGAGCTCAGCGCCGCGGACATAGTCGTCGGCATTGCCGCCAGCGGAAGGACGCCGTACGTGCTCGGGGCGATGGCCTACGCGCGCGAGCTCGGCGCCGTGACAGTAGCGCTGACCTGCAACAAGCGCTCCGAGATGAACGCCGCTGCCGATATTTCCATCGGCGTTGAGCCCGGGCCCGAGGTCATAACCGGCTCCACCCGCATGAAATGCGGCACGGCTGAAAAAATGGTCCTCAACATGCTATCCACCGGCGCCATGATAAAACTCGGCAAGGTCTACGGCAACCTCATGGTTGACGTCATGCCCACGAATGAAAAGCTTGTCCGCCGCGCCATTTCCATAGTATCGACCGCCGCCGGCGTCGATGAGGAAAAGGCCCGCGAAGCGCTTGAGATTTGCGGCTTCTCCGTCAAACCGGCCATAGTCATGCTCGTAAAGGGCGTTGACGCCGCTGCCGCCGGAAAGCTGCTCGAGGATAACGGCGGCGTAATAGCCGCAGCCCTCGGGGAGGCCTGAGCATGGACGCTTTGTTTGCCATAGGCCAGCGGATCATGGCCGGCCTTCCGGACACGGAAATAGACCCGCAGTTCGAGGCTCTGGTGCGCGAGTGCAAGGTCGGGAACGTAATCCTTTTTCGCCGCAACATTGAAAGCCGTGGCCAGTTGGAGCGGCTGTGCCGCTCGCTCAGGGAGCTAATACTTGCCGAAACCGGCGCGGAGCCGCTGATTGCGATAGACCAGGAGGGCGGAGTTGTGACCCGCCTTTCGGACGACATGATAAACACCCCCGGCGCCATGGCGCTTGCCGCCGCCGGAGGGGACGCCGCGTACAGGGCCGGCCTGATAACCGCGTCGGAGCTGCGCTCGGTCGGCGTGAACTTTAACCTTGCCCCGGATCTGGACGTAAACTCCAACCCGAACAACCCGGTAATAGGCGTGCGAAGCTTCGGCGACGAGCCCGGGCGCTCGTCAAAGGCTGCGCTTGAGTTCATGCGCGGCACGCTCGAGGGCGGGGTCATGGCCTGCGGCAAGCATTTCCCGGGTCACGGCGACACTGCGGTGGACTCGCATCTCGGGCTTCCCCGCGTGGAAAAGAGCAGGGAGGAGCTTGAGGCTCAGGAGCTTTTGCCCTTCAGAAGGGCCATCGAGGCCGGAATACCCGCAATAATGACAAGCCACGTGCTGTTTCCCGCTCTGGAGCCGGAGCGCATACCCTGTACGATGTCGCGCCGGATATTGACCGGCCTGCTGAGGCAGGAACTCGGCTTCGGCGGGGTCATCATCAGCGACTGCATGGAGATGCAGGCCATCGCCAGGTACTACGGCACCGTAGAGGGCGCCGCCGCTTCCATAATGGCCGGCGCGGACATAGTCTGCATTTCACACACCGCCTCGCTCGCGCGCGAGACCGCCGCAAGGCTTGCGTCGGA
>CALWYQ010000181.1 GCA_944385815.1 uncultured Oscillospiraceae bacterium
TCACGCTCGAGCAGAACCTTGTCCTGCAGCGCTTCCGCGAGCCGCCCTTCCAGCACGCCGGCTTTATAAATACCGGCGAGGTGCGCAAGTACGCCGAGCGGCTCATCGAGGAATACGACGTCCGCTCCGGCCAGGGCCCGGTCACCACGGCGCGGAGCATGTCCGGCGGCAACCAGCAGAAGGCGATAATCGCCCGCGAGCTCGACCGCAACAAGCCCCTCGTCGTCGCCGTGCAGCCCACGCGCGGCCTTGACGTCGGCGCCATAGAGTATATCCACAAGCAGCTTGTAGCCGAGCGCGACGCGGGGCAGGCCGTCCTGCTCGTCTCGCTCGAGTTAGAGGAGGTCATGAGCCTCTCCGACCGCATCCTCGTCATGTATGAGGGCGAGATCGTCGGCGAGCTCGACCCGAAAAAAACCAGCGCGCAGGAGCTCGGCCTCTACATGGCCGGCGCGAAACGCCAGGGGAAGGAGGCCACGGCATGAAAGAGCGCCTCGGCGAAATATACCGCAGGGACGGCACGCGCACCGTGCTGTCGTCCATCCTCTCCATCCTGATAGGCCTCGCCCTCGGCGGCATCATAGTGCTGATTGTCGGCCTTGTGAGCGACAATATCTCCGGCAAGAGCACCTGGGACGGCATACGCCTTGTCGCGCTCGGCATACTCTCCACCGGCCGCGACGCGGCGGGCAACCTGAGCTTCGGCTTCAACCCGACGAACGTGGGCAACATGCTCTTCCGCGCCACGCCGCTCATTATGACGGGCCTCTCCGTCGCCGTGGCGTACAAGACGGGCCTCTTCAACATCGGCGCGCCCGGCCAGTACCTCATGGGCACCATGGCGAGCCTGATGCTCGCGCTGGGCATACCGAGCGAGACCGTGCCCCCCACGATAATCTGGATAATCGCCTTCCTCGGCGGCATGGCGGCCGGCGCGCTCTGGGGCGCCATCCCCGGCTTTGTCAAGGCCTACCTCAACATCAACGAGGTCCTCGCGAGCATTATGACGAACTGGATAGCCGCCAACGTCGTCACCTGGGCCTTTGAGGCCAGCAACTTCAAAAACCTTGTCGAGGGCACCAAGAGCGGCTATGTCTACCGCACGGAATACAATAACGTCGTGACGCCCAAGCTCGGCCTCGACGAGATTTTTCCGAGCTCCCAGGTCAACGCCGGCATACTTATCGCCATAGTCATAGCCATCCTCATGTACATCCTGATGTCCAAGACCACCCTGGGCTACCAGCTCAAGGCCTGCGGCTCCAACCGCCACGCCGCGCGCTACGCCGGCATCAAGGACAAGCGCAACATAGTCCTCTCCATGGCGATAGCCGGCGCGCTCGCCGGCGGCGGCGCCGCGCTCTACTACCTCTCCGGCAACACCGAGTTCTACTGGCAGACCTATCAGAGCCTGCCGGACACGGGCTTTAACGGCATCCCCGTCGCCCTGCTCGCGGCCTGCAACCCGATAGGCGTCATCTTCACCGGCATCTTCATGTCCATGCTCGACATCGCGGGCACGCAGCTCACCGCGCTCACGCCCTTCAACGAGTATATCACCGACGTGGTCATCGCGGCCATCGTCTACCTGAGCGCCTTCTCGCTGGTTATAAAGATGTTCATATCCGGCGGCAGGAAGCGCAAAAAGGCCAGGGCCGCCGCCCCGGAGGACAGGCCGGTTCCGCCGCCGGAGGAAGCCAAAGCTGAGAAGGGAGGCGAGGCGAAATGACATTCCTCATTCAGCAGACGCTTATTTACGCCATCCCGCTTATGATCGTCGCCCTTGCCGGCGTCTTTGCCGAGCGCAGCGGCATCATCAACCTCGCGCTCGAGGGCATCATGATATTCGGCGCGTTCATCGGCGTGCTCTTTATCAACATCGTGCAGCAGACGGAGTTCTTCGAGGCCGCCAAGGCCGCGGACAACTATCTCGCCCTCCAGGGCCTCGAGCTGCTGGCCATGCTGGCTGCGGCCGTAATGGGCGCGATTTTCTCCCTGCTTCTGAGCTTCGCTTCGGTAAACCTGCGCGCCGACCAGACCATAGGCGGCACGGCGCTGAACCTCATGGCCCCCGCGCTGGTGCTCTTCCTCATCCGCATCATCGCCAACCAGAACACCCTGCAGATGGCCAGCGGCGACGCCGCAAGCTGGTTTATGATAAAAAAGGCCATGTTCGGCTACGGCCGCACGGATGAGATGGGCTTTTTGGGCTCCACCTTTGTTGACAAGACCTATCTCGCCACCTATATCTGCATCCTGCTCTTCATAATCCTCAGTATCATCCTCTACAAAACGCGCTTCGGCCTGAGGCTGCGCGCCTGCGGCGAAAATCCCCAGGCGGCGGACTCGCTGGGCATCAACGTCTACAAAATGCGCTACGCCGGCACGACCATATCCGGCGCGCTGGCCGGCATGGGCGGCTTTGTCTACGCGCTTACCACCTCGAACTGCATGGCCACCGGCGACGTCGCGGGCTACGGCTTCCTCGCCCTCGCGGTCATGATATTCGGCAACTGGAAGCCGCTGAACATAGCCGGCGCCTCGCTGCTCTTCGGCATGTTCAAGTGCATCGCCTCGAGCTACACCAGCATCAGCATCGGCGGCGTTTTCCTCTTCGCCAACCTCGGCCTGCCCGCCCACTTCTACCGGATGCTGCCCTACCTCATCACCCTCATCGTCCTCGCCTTCACCTCCAAGAACTCCCGCGCCCCCAAGGCAGAGGGCATCCCCTACGACAAGGGCAAGAGATAAGCCCCGGCAAAACAAAAAAGCTCCCCGAAAGGGGAGCTTTTTGCTTCGTTTTAGTCCTTATTGTCCGTTATCAGGCCGTAGCCGCCGTTTTTGCGGCGGTAGACCACGGAGAAATCGTCGTGCTCGTCGGCGTTGCGGAAAACAAAGAACTCGTGCTCGAGCAGATTCATCTGCAGTATCGCCTCGTCAACAGACATCGGGGCAATATAGAACTTCTTGTTGCGGACTACCTTGAACTCTTCCTCGCCGGCGTCATCCCCGGCGACCTGGTAGGGCTTGATCTCACGCTCTATCGCACCTGCACGAAGCCGCTTTTCAAGGCGGGTCTTATTCTTGCGTATCTGCCTCTCGATGCTCGCAACGGCGGAATCAACGGAGGCATACATGTCGCCGGTAAGCTCGCTCACGCGGTAGAACATCCCGTTGTTCTTTATCGTGACCTCGGCGCGGAAGCGGCCGCGCTCTGTGGAGAAGGTCACGAAGGCCTCGCTGTCCGTTTTGAAGAATTTGTCGATTTTCCCGATTTTCTTCTCGGCGTACGCGCGGAGGTCCTGCGAGACGTCCATTTTCTTTTCAGTGAACGTGAACTTCATGGTTTACACCCCTTCCGGTTGGTTTATATAAATATTAACACAAACCCGGGGAAATTTGAAGTGTTTTTTATGAATTTTTCAAATTCCAGCATTTAGGCTTCCGCCGCGAAGGCGCGCAGGTATTCCTTCAGCGCGTCAAAGCCGCCGCGGCTGCGGCGCGAGATATCCGCCCCGGCGCGGTTTATAAGGCAGTCCGTCAGCAGGAAGGCGCGCAGCCCGGCGCTTTCCGCGGCCTCGGCGTCCTCGCCGACGTCGTTGCCGACCATCAGGCAGCAACCCGCCTCAAGCGAGCAGCGGGCGAGCACCTCGCGGTAGTAATCTGGATTCGGCTTGCAGAAGCGCGAGTTCTCATAGGTCGTGATAAGCTCAAAGCTGCCGGGCTCAAGCCCTGCCCAGCCTATCCGCTCCAGCGTGGCGGCGGCGGGGAAAAGCGGGTTCGTCGCCAGCACGCAGCGCAGGCCGAGGCTCCCCGCAAGCCGCACCGTCTCCGCCGCGGCCGGGGCAAAGCCGCAGAAGCGCCGCGCAGCCCTGAAGTCCACGGCGTAAAATTCCTCCACAACATGGCGGTGATCGAGGGCGCTTTGCCCGAAAGTGCGCGCAAAGCAGTCCCAAAACGCCTCGCTGTTCGTGCGCGAGCCGTCGTTATTCACCATTGCGGCCACGCCGGCCCAGATGCCGTCCACAAGCGCCCCCGGCTCAAAGCCATAGGGCGCAAGCTTCGCCGCAAGGAGCTTGAAATAGCCGCGGGTGAATTCGTCGTTGTCCATCGGCAGCAGAGTGCCGTCGAGGTCAAAAAGCACAGCCTGATTTTTCAACGCAGAGCCTCCTAAAATTCCAACGCTGCCTATAATACTAAGTTTCCCGCAAAAAATCAAGCCGTATTGTGCCGGAAAGCGCGGATTTTACAGCGCTTTTCCAGAATATCGCATAAGTTGTGAACAAAAATCGCGTTCTTTGTTAACATTAGCACTCGCCGCTTGACAGTGCTAATTTTCGCGCTATAATAAAGCTGAACTTGAAGGGAGGCCGGCGAGGCCCCCGGGAGAGCTCAGGAAATGCGTTAAGCAATGCACCCGGCGGGATCCGGGCGGCAACAGTGGTAATTATGAATGGAGGAATGACTTATGTTGCCGAGCATTTTTGGTGAAAACCTTTTTGATGATTTCTTTGATGAATTCAACGACCTTGACCGCGAGCTGGACCGCGAGTTCCGCCACATGAACCGCGGCGCTAAGAACGCCCTGTACGGCCGCAAGGCCCGCAACCTGATGAAAACCGACGTGCGCGAGACCGGCGACAGCTATGAGCTGGACATCGACCTGCCGGGCTTCGCCAAGGAGGACATAAACGTCAAGCTCAACGACGGCTACCTGACCATCAGCGCCCAGAAGGGCCTCGACAAGGACAAGAAGGACAAGGAAGGCAATTACATCCGCCGCGAGCGCTACGCCGGCGCGATGCAGCGCAGCTTCTATGTCGGCGACATCAGGGGCGAGGACATCCGCGCCAAATATGAGGACGGCATACTCAGGCTCTCCGTCCCCAAGGCCGACGTGAAGAAGTTAGAGAGCCACAACTCGATAGCGATAGAATAACAAAGCGCGAGCCCCGCGCCGGGAAACCCCGGCGCGGGGCCTTTTTTTATTTCCGGGGGCGTTTTGCGGCGCGGACGGTGAAAAAGACCAGCGCCGCAAGGCAGAGCCACATGGCGGCGGCGAGGATGGGGGCCAGGGCCGGCGCGTTCTCAAGATAGCCGCGGCGGAATATCCCGAGCATACGCACGGAGGTGAACCTCGAAGTAAAGAGCATCAGCGCCGCCATGGTCAGCCAGCCTATCACAAGGCCGGCGTGCCGCCTTATCAGCAGGCAGAGCGCGCCGCACAGCGCCATATACAGCCCGAGCACCGGCAGCGTCATCGTCAGCGAAAGCTGAAGCAGCGACCAGAGCAGGCCGGCGGCGAGCAGCGCGGCGCCGGCGATTATCCGGGCCGGAGGCCGCTTTATGACGGCCGCCGCCGGCCGCTCCGGCGCGGGGGCGCTCTCCCGGCCCGCGAGCGCGTTGAGCGTGACGCCGAAGATGTCCGCAAGCTGTATGAGCCTGTCGAGCTCCGGCACGCTGCCGTTCGTCTCCCATTTGGAGACGGACTGGCGCGATACGCCAAGCTTTCCGGCAAGCTCGCCCTGCGACATGCCCATCCCCGCGCGCAGCGAGGCTATCCTTTCGCCGAGGCTCATGGCCGCACCTTCCTTTCAGAGGTATTTTACCACGCGCGGCCGGGCTTGTCGACCAAGCCGGCTTTAAAATCCGGCAACCGGCGGTTGCGGGGCGCAGATTTTTGCGTTTTGCGGCTTTTTTATGGACTTTGCCCGGGCAGCATGGTAAAATGTTTACAATTACAGGCGGGAGGCGGATGGCTCATGGCCTTTAACAAAAGCGTGTTTGTGCAGTCGCTGAACCTGCTCAGGCAGGAGCGCGAGATAAAGCTCAATGCGTATATAGGCAGCGACCGCGGCAGGGCCGCCGGGCTGCTCGCCGCGGCCGGGGTCGCGCGCTCCACGCGGAACCGCTTCCTCAGCCTGCTCAGCGCGCCGAGCTCAAAAACGCTCAGGCAGATCGCCGCGGCCTTCGGGCTCGGCGGAGATGAGGCGGCGGCGTTTTACGCGCTCTTTTCGCCGGACGTGATCGAGGCCGGCCCGCTCAGGGACTATGTGGCCGGGCGGCTCGAGGGCCTCGACAGGGGCGGCTTCTGCATAGACTACCAGCTCTCCGACGACGAGCTCAGCCCCTTTTTCGCCTCGGACGGCGCGAGGCGGCAGCGCACCTCGCAGCAGACCCTGCTGAAGCTCTGCATCGCCTTCAATCTCAGCAGGCCCGGCGGCGAGGATATGCTCGGCAGGGTGAGCTGCGTCTTTGCCACGCTCGTGGACCTCGTCTGCCTCGGCTGCCTTGTGAACGGGATATACGATGTTGACGACGTATTCGGCGCCTATGAGCTCTGCTTCGGCGAGGGCGGAAAAAATCTTTATAAATAAAATCCTGTCCGCGCAAAACCATGAGATCGCCGCGGTGCGGTGCTATAATCCTCTCACAAAAGCTTTACGGGAGGAATAACGATGAACAACAATATGGATATGTACTATGAGAGCTGCTTCACCGCCCATGACGTCAACCAGATTGCGGACATGCGCGAGGCCCTCAAAAACGGCGCGCAGCTCGAGACTCTCATAGACGGCAGGCTCTCCGCCGCGGGCCTGGACCTGAGCGCCGCGGAGCTTATGGAGCAGGTGCGCGAGTGCGACGCGGCGCTCGCCGCCTCCGAGGCCGGGCTGTACGCCCGGGACCGGGAGGAGATAGCGGGAATAGTCCGCAGGTGGGTCGAGGAGCTGCCCGAGGGGCGGCGCGTCCCCAGCCTGCGCGGCATACTTGGCGGCCTGGGCGCCGCCGGCGAGGCCGCCGTGATACGCGAAAACGGCGGGATGGACTATGCCCTCAAAAACGCGGACAGGTACTTCGCCCCCTTCGAGGGCAGGGACGAGCAGGAGCTCATGGACGGGCTCACGAACCGCCTGGCCGCCGCCAACCTCTCCGTCAGGCAGTGCAGGAAGCTCTGCTTCACGCCGGCGGGCGAGGAGGAGTGCTTTGTGAGCGCCGCGGATTTTGAGGACAGGAACCTCAGCCTCAAGTGCCTCGCCGCCGCGCAGCTGCTGTGCTCGCGCAGCGGTCTCAGTGCAGCCGATGCCGCCGCCGAGGCCTGCTGCAACCTCGATTTCCAGAGCGTGAGCGCCGCCCTCCGCGCCGGGGAGATAGGCGCTGCGGCCGCGAATATAATCGCCGCCGCGCTGGGCGTCGCGTTTATCGGCTTCAGCATCGCCTTCCTGAGCGCCGCCGCTGCGACCGGCTCCTTCGGCGTTGTTGTAATCTCCTATCTGTCTGTCATAGGCTTCGGCGCGGCCGTCTCCGGCGGCTTCGAGGGCTTCGACGGGCTCGGCCGCAGCGCGGGCGTGGCCATATCCCGCGCTCTCTCCGCCCGCGGCGGAGACGGGGAACCCGGGGACGAGGACGATCGGACGATAAAGGACCCGTTCGTTGACATCATATACTGACCCTGCCGGCGCTTTCAGCCCATGTGTGAGGGTTGCTGACATGCCGGGTTACAGATATTTTTCCGAGCTCCTGGACATAAGTGACATCGAGCTTCTGCGAGAGCGGTACAGAGCCGTCAGGGACGGGAGCCGCTCGCTCGAGGGCTGCATCGCCGACTGCGCGCAGGCGGCCGGGCTCAGCTTTTTCGAGGGCTATGACCTGGCGGAGGACATCAAAAGCGAGGTGCTCGCCTGCCAGCGCCGCCTCGCCCTGGGCCGGGAGGCGCTCGAGGCCGGGAGCCGGGAGGAAATCGCCGGGCTGATACGCGGGGCCCTTGAGGGCCTGAGCTGCGACAGGCCGCTTTTCCTCCGGCACGCCGTGCTGGGGCTCAGGGCCGCGGGCAGCGGCGAGCTGAGGCTCGAGGCGCTCAGCCGCGGCGGCATGGACTATATATGCAGCCACGCGGACGAGGCCCTGGGGCTTGAAGGCCTCGGCGAGGGCGCTCTTGTGGAGCTGCTTGCCGGCGAGCTCTACGCGCTCAACCTCTCGCTCCGGCAGTGCCGGGGGCTCCTGCACAGGCTGCCGCGCCTCGACGACCGCATAGTCGGGATGGTGGAGCTCACAAGCGGCAATCTCGAGCTCAAATGCCTCGCCGCAGCTTGCCTGCTCGGCAGGGACAGTGAGCTGAGCCTCCCGGAGGCCGCCGCCAGGGTCTGCACGGATCTCGACCTCCAGTGCGTCGGCGAGGCCCTTGACAGCGGGGCGCTCAGCTCGGCGCTCGCGAACCTCATCTGCTGCGCCGCCGGCGTCGCAATCACGCTCGGCGCCGTGGCGGCGATGGCGGCGGCCGCCGCGAGCGGCGTCCCGCTGCTGGCGCTCGCCTCGCTCCTGCTCGCGCCGCTCGCGGCCTCCCTCGCCGCCGGGGCCTTCGCCGCCCGCGGGAGGCTGGCCCTCAGATTCGCCCTTGCGCGCGCCGGCAAGGGGCGCGGCGCGGACGAATGCGGCCATAGCGACGTGATAGAAACCGCCCGAACTCTTGTATCCTGATGGAGGGTCTTATGAAAAAGCTTCCCCTGAATAAGCTCCGGGACACCGCCGGCGGCGCCCTGTATACGGCGTCGAAGGCTCTGCGCGGAGCGGCCGGGCTTGTGGAGGAGGCCGCGGACGGGCTCGACCCGCTCTTCAGCCTCCGCCGCCTCGACGCCCGGAACCTCGCGCGGCTCGAGCGCGTGACGCCCGTCCTGCGGCGATGCAAAACCGCCGAGATACGCCGTGAGTTAGACTGGAAATACGCCCGCGCGATCGACGGCGCGCTGCTGCCCGAGGGCGGGATAGCCTACCGCGCCGGGCGGCTCGCCGGTTTCTGCCGCCGCGCCGGCGGTCTGGACAGGGAGGCGCTGCTTGCCGGCGGCTATAACTCCTGCGTGCTGCCCATGCTCAGCCGCCTTGCATCGCTCGAGCGCGAGCTCGGCGGGCTCGAGTACGAGCTGCACTCCGTGCCGCTCCGGCTTCAGGACAGCGCCGCGCTGTGGAAAACCGTGGGCTACGTCTCCGCCGGGCCGGACTTTGACCGCTGCAGGGCGCTTTTGCGCGCCGGGAAGGACGGCGCCGGGCTCCAGCCCGCGCTCACGGCGCTCAAAAACCGGCTGAGGAAAAACGCCGAGGCCGTATCCCGGGCCGAGCGTCTGGCCTTTGGGCGCGCGGAGCCCTATGCCGGCCCGGACAGGACGCGGCTTTTAGCCCTGCGCGAGACGGTGACGGATATAGACGGGATAGAGGACATGGACGCAGAAGCCCTTTTAAGGGCGCTGCGGGACTACTCGGCGAGGGCCGTTGAGGGGCTTTTAAGGCCCTACGCGCCGCAGTATATACCGCGGGAGGGAGAATAAGGATGAGCAAGTATTACTACCTGAACGAGGAATATACCCCCGGCAGGGCGGAAAGCGGGCTGCGGGACCGCCTCGCCTCCGTGCCGGCCGCAGAGCCCTGCTTCGTCGGCCTCGACGTGGGCCATGGCGAGACCTGCGCCACATTCCTGTATAAGAACGCGGCCGGGAGCTGGGAGACCGCCCCGCTGTACTTTGCCGGGAGCGAAAAGGTCATCGCCAGCATGATAAGCTATGGGAGCAGCGGCGTAAAAACAGGCAGGAGCGCCAGGGCGGACGGCATAAAGGAGTTCAAGATAAAGCCCGCCCGCTGGGGCGATAATATAACCGACAGCAGGACCTACGGCGAGGTCCTGAAGGACTTTATAGCGGAGGTCTGGGCGGAGCTTCTCAGCGCCAACAGCACTAATTCCGCCTTTACCACGGCCGCGGAAAGCGGCAGCCTGGTGCTCTGCGCCGGCTGCCCCTCCTCGCCGGACTGGACGGAGCATATGGAGGCCTACGCCGGCCTGCTCCGCGATGCCACCGGCTGCGGGCACATCGTGATACAGCCCGAGTCCAACGCCGCCGTCATGGACGCCGTCTGCTCCAAAAGCGCGCAGGCCGCCGGGCTCACAAGGGGCGTCGCCATCTTCGACGCGGGCTCGTCCACGATAGACTTTACCTACATACTCCCCGGCGTCAT
>CALWYQ010000182.1 GCA_944385815.1 uncultured Oscillospiraceae bacterium
CAAAAATACGAAACCGTTACACCTGCCAATAAGTTTATTTTCGCCAATTATTACACCAGTAAATTAGCAATATTGCACATATTATTTTGCGATATCGGCTCGCGCAGCAGCGCAGAACAGTGCGCCGTGAAAGCCATTGAGAAAGCAGTTTCTCATTTTCCCGCAGTATGAGAGGCAAAAAATCGCCGCGGACGGTATACCGTCCGCGGCGATGTGGTGGACCTGAAGAGACTCGAACTCTCGACCTCTCGGATGCGAACCGAACGCTCTCCCAGCTGAGCTACAGGCCCATATTGCGCTTTGCCCCTCGGCGTTCGCGCTCGATTATTATACCATATTTTTTTGATTTGTAAAGAGTAAAATTCGTGGTTGCTAAAATCTTTTCTTTGAGGTATAATACTGCCGCGGCTCTTTGCAAGGCTGCACCAGTCGGGGAGCCAGCGGTGCCCTGTAACCCGCAATCCGCTGCAGCGGGGATTGATTCCCGATTGAGGACAATACGGTGTGCCGTCAGCCCACGGTAAGCGGCGTTGAAGGCCCGATCCCGCGCAACGTATGCCTGTGAACCATGTCAGGCGGGGAACCGAGCAGCATTAAGCAGGATCTTACGTGTGCCGCGGGGCCATCGGGCCCGAGCAGGCTGCCGCGAAAGCGGGCGTGCCGGTTGTTCGATTGAGGGTGTGCAGTCTTGCAAAGGGCCGCGCCCGTCTGTTTAAACGGACGGGCGCTGAGATTTATAAATAAGGTGGTGAACGTCACGTACCAGGCGCTTTATCGCAAATACCGCCCGCGGACCTTCGACGATGTCTGGGGGCAGGAGCACATTACCGAAACGCTCAAGCGCCAGGTCGAGGCCGGGCGCACAAGCCACGCCTACCTATTTGTAGGCACTCGCGGCACGGGCAAGACCACCTGCGCAAAGCTCCTCGCCCGCGCGGTCAACTGCGAATCCCCCGTCGGCGGAAGCCCCTGCGGCAGCTGCCCCGCCTGCCTCGGGATCGAGGCAGGCACCATTATGGATGTTGTGGAGATCGACGCGGCGAGCAACAACGGCGTGGACAATATACGCGCGCTGCGCGACGAGGCGGTTTTCTCCCCCGCCACGGTAAAAAAGCGTGTGTACATAGTGGACGAGGTGCATATGCTCTCGGTCTCCGCCTTTAACGCGCTGCTGAAGATATTGGAGGAGCCGCCGGAGCACCTGATGTTCATCCTCGCCACGACCGAGCTGCGCAAGGTGCCGGCGACGATAGTTTCGCGCTGCCAGCGCTTTAATTTCCGCCGGCTGGACGCTGAGGTGATATCAAAGCGGCTCAAATACGTCGCCGCCGAGGAAGGGCTCAATCTGACGTCCGGCGCGGCAGACATACTTGCCCGCCTTGCCGACGGCGGCATGCGCGACGCGCTCAGCCTGCTTGACCAGTGCTCCGGGCGCGCGATAATCGACGAGCAGTGCGTCCTCGACGCGACCGGCGCCGCGGGGGCGGCGCGCACGGTGGAGCTGCTCGAGGCAGTCTCGGCGCATAACGGCGCCGCGGCGCTGTCCGCCTTCGACGCCCTCTGGCGCGACGGGAAGGACCCTGCCGGCGTGCTCGGCGACCTTATGAGCCTTATGCGCGACATTTTGCTGCTCAGCGTAGCGCCGAAGGGCGGCGGGACGCTGCTGACAGGGGTTTACACCGACGAGACGCTCAGCCGCTTTTCGAGGCGCTTTACCGGCCAGGAGCTTCTGCGCAGCATGAACGTCTGCCAGAGCGCCATAAGCGCGCTGCGGGACAGCCCCTCGGCGAGGACTACCGCGGAGCTCTGCCTCCTGAGCCTTTGCGACGCTTCGCTCAGCTCCGACGCGGAGAGCTTCTCCGCCCGCCTGAGCCGCGTCGAGGCCGGGCTTGCGGAGCTCAGGGCCGGCGGCATAGCGCCGGGTCCCGCCGCACCGGAGGCGGCGCACAGCGATAAAGCCGCGGATGAAGCGCCTCCTTCCGAGCCTGCTGCCGATGCCCCGGCGCCGGTTGAGGACGACGGGCCTCCCCCCTGGGATGACGACGATGCCCCGCCGGCGGACGGCGTATACGCTCCTCCGTCCCCGGAGCCTGAACGGCGCGCAGAGCCTGTGAGCGCCGCGCCGGAAGCAGCGCCGGCTGAGCCTGTTAGCGCCGGGCCCCTGCCCGGCGGGGACGAGGGCTTCTGGGAGCGCTTCCTTGACGCCGTTACCAGGGTTAACATGCCCCTCGGCTATACCCGCCTGCTGCGCGGCAGCGCGGCCGAGGGCGAGCTGTGCGGGGATACGGCGTATATACGGCTTTCCGAGGGCGTCCTCTACAACGCGCTGAGCTCGGGCGAAAACCTGAATAAAGTACGCGCCGCAGCCTCGGCGGCCGCCGGGCGCGAGATCCGCGTATCGGTGGAGATGCTGAGCGACGGCATGAAGCGCAGCCTTGACGAGCTGCGCAGGTTTAAGGATACGGTACGATTCATAGGAAAGGACGGTAATTGACATGGCAAAAGGCGGTTTCCGCGGCGGCTACGGCGGTATGGGCGGCATGAATCAGGCCAATATGGTGAAGCAGGCCCAGAAGATGCAGGCCGAGCTTGCCAGGATGCAGGCTGAGTTAGAGGAGAGCTCCTTCACAGCGGCCGCCGGCGGCGGCGCGGTTAAGGCCACCGTGAACGGCAGGCATGAGCTCACCGCGCTGCAGATTGAGCCGGACGCGGTCGATCCCGACGACGTTGAGATGCTGCAGGACATGATAATAGCCGCTGTCAACGAGGCTATGCGCAAGATCGACGAGGCCAGCAGCGCGAATATGAGCAAGCTGACCGGTATGAAGGGCCTCCCCTTCTAAAAGCTGTCAGCCTGCGCCTGTGGGCCGCCGGAAAGCTCCGGCGGCCCTTCGCGCGACATGGTATTCGCCGTTGGCGTGATATAATGGTTGAATCTCATTCGAGGGGGTATGACCTTGAATATTGTGGTTCTCTGCGGAGGGCTGTCTCCCGAGCGGGACGTTTCCCTCTCCAGCGGCAGGCGCGCCGCCGAGGCGCTGAGATCGCTCGGACACCGCGCGGTGCTTGTGGATATGTATTTCGGCTTGGAGGGCTATGACGGCCCTCTTGACGCGGCCTTTGACCTGCCTCTGCCCGAGCCCGGGGCCGTCGGCACGGCAGGGCCGGATCTTGAGGCAGTGCGGTCGGCGCGGGCCATGAGCTCGGCGAGCCTTTTTGGCGAGCGCGTGCTCGAGCTCTGCGGCCACGCGGACCTTGTTTTTCTTGCGCTGCATGGCCAGTGCGGCGAGGACGGCCGGGTCCAGGCAGCCTTTGACCTGCTCGGCATACGCTATACCGGCAGCGGCTATCTCGCGAGCGCCCTGGCAATGAACAAACACGCCGCCAAGCTTATAGTGCGCTCGATCGGCCTGCGCACGGCCGACTGGCGCTATTTCCACGGCGGCGAGCTGTCCGACCCGGCCGCGGCGGCTGCCGGGCTGCCCGTTCCCTGCGTCGTCAAGCCGGTCGATTCCGGCTCGAGCCTCGGCGTGGAAATTGTCCGTGATAGGGCCGGGCTAATCCCGGCGATTGAAAATGCGGCGCGTTCAGGCAGCGGCGTGCTTGCAGAGGACTTTATCAGCGGGCGCGAGATCCAGATATCCGTGCTCTCCGGCCGCGCACTGCCGAGCATAGAGATACGGCCCGTCGACGGCTTCTACGGCTACAGGGAGAAATACCAGCCCGGAGCGGCCGTGGAGCTCTCCCCTGCCCCGATCCCGCCTGAGGCGGAGCGGGAGTTGGCGGCCTGCGCCGTTGCGGCGTATAAGGCTCTCGGGCTGAAAAGCCTCGCAAGGGCGGACTTTATCCTTGACGGCGAGGGGCACTTCTGGTTCCTTGAATTTAACACCCTGCCGGGCCTCACGCCGACAAGCCTCGCGCCGCAGGAGGCGGCCGCGGCCGGCATGACATATGAGGAGCTTTGCGCAGAAATTGTTAATTCAGCCTTTGAGGAGGATGAAAAATGACCGGTTTTACCGTTTCCGATGTAGTTAATATCACTGGCGGAGTCCTGCATGGCGGCGGCTGCGGCGCGCCCGTGACCGGCGGGGTTATAGACAGCCGCGCCGTCAGGCCTGGCGAGCTCTTCTGCGCCCTGCGCGGCGAGCGTGTGGACGGGCACGAATACATAGCGCGCGCGCTTGCCGCCGGCGCTTCGGCCTGCCTTGCCGAGCGCGTGCCAGAGGGGGTAGAGGGCCCCGTCATCGTAGTCCCGGACGTGACGGCGGCCATGGCGTCCCTCGCTTCCGAATGCCGCAGGCGGTTTTCCGGGCCGGTTGTGGGCATTGTAGGCAGCTCAGGCAAAACCACGGCCAAGGAGCTCTGCGCGCGTGTCCTCGGCGAGAAATACAAGGTCCTTTATACCGAGGGCAACCTGAATAACGAGCTCGGCGTCCCGCTGACGCTCTTCCGCCTGGACGGCGGGACGGAGGCCGCCGTCATAGAGTTGGGCATAAGCGACTTCGGCGAGATGACGCGCCTCGGAAGGATGGCGCGGCCGGACATAGCGGTGTATACGCTCATCGGCCGCTCTCACCTGAGCACGCTCGGCGACCTCGACGGGGTCCTTCGCGCCAAGACGGAGCTGCTCGGCGAGATGAGGCCGGACGGCCTTGTGATAGTAAACGGCGACGACGCCCGCCTTGCCGCTCTCTCTCCTGTCCAGCGCAAGCTTATGTATAGCGCCGCCGGGCGCGGGGACATAAACGCGGGCCCTCTCTCCGTTACGGCGGATGGCGGCGTCGGCTTTGATATTTTCGCTCCGGGCAGGCGCATCCGCGCCGAGATCCCCGCCTTCGGGCGGCAGCTTGTGTTCGCGGCGCTCGCCGCCGCGGCCGTCGGCATTGAGCTTGGGCTAAGCGACGTGCAGATAGCCGCCGGGCTTTCAAAATACGCGCCCGTTGGCCACCGCACCAGGCTTATAAAAACGCGCTGCCTGACGATAGTTGACGACTGCTATAATTCTAATCCCGATTCCGCCGCCCTTGCCATCGACTCGGCCTCAGACCTGCCCGGTAGGCTTGTCTGCATTTTGGGCGACATGCTCAATCTTGGCCCCGGCAGTGAGGATATGCACCGCGCGGTGGGCCTCAGGGCCCGGGAGAAGGCCGCTCTGCTGCTTACGGCCGGCGATGCCGCCACGGCTATGGGCGGAGAGCATTTTGCCGGCCGGGATGAGCTGATATCCGCCCTGCCTGAATATCTGCGCCCCGGCGATACGGTGCTCGTAAAGGCCAGCCACGCCATGGAGTTCGAGCGCATAGTAGACGCGCTGCAGGAGCTGAAGCTGTAAAAAAATCCGCCCCGTCCGCATTTGCAGACGGGGCAAAAATTTTCACCGAAGCAAAGGCCTCACTTCATGCCGTTCTCGTAAGCCTCGATCATCTTCTTAAACGTGTGACCCGTACGACGCGCGAGTTTTTCGAGGTATTTGGCAGTCGTCTCGCCGGTGAATATCTTCACGTCGAGCCGCATCGTGTGCTCGTCCACGGGCGTGGCGATTATCCTGTCCACGAAGGTGTCCACAAACTCCTTCGTTATCGCGCCCGCGTTCGCCTCCCGCTCTGCGGCGCGGAGCGTGGAGCGTATCTTCTCCATATGACGCCGGAATTCCTCGCTGTCGTCGCGCTGTGCTCTCAGCTCGGCGAGCTCGTGCTCGGCGGCCTTTATCTCCGCATTGCAGGCGCGCGTCATCTCCGCGAAGTCCTCGTTTGAAATCTGCCCCAGCGCCGTCAGCTCCAGCAGCTTGCCCTTTTTCTTGAGCGCCAGCTCGATTGCGCCCTCGCGGTCGGCGATTTGCCCCTCGAGGTTCACGTCCGAGGTCATCGCGGCGTACATCCGCTCGTACTCGTGCAGCATTTCCTCCGAGGCGTCGTGCGTGTCGCGGAACACCTCAAAGAGCAGCGGTTTTATCTCGTCCTCGTAGATGGCGAAACTCGGGCAGGAGTCGCGCCCGTTGTTAATTTTCCCCGAGCACACCCACTTGCTGTTTACGCGCCCGTCCTTGTCCTTCGACTCACGCCGGTAGTACGGCGCGCCGCAGTGGGCGCAGTAGAGCTTTCCGGTGAGCAGGTTCGCGTGGTTGCATACGCCGCGGCGGTTCTTGACGTCCTCGCTGCGCCGCTGCAAGACGGCGTTGGCCTGCTCCCACAGCTCCTCGCTGACGATAGCGGGGACTATCTCGCCCGTCTCGTCCTTGAACATGACCCACTCCTCCGGCGGCAGGAACTTCTGCTTCTTCGTGAACATGTCCACGACCTTGACCTTGTTGCCGACGTAGTAGCCCTTGTACTTGGGATTGGCTATCATGTTCGACATAGTCGAGTGCGCAATCTTCTTGCCGTTCAGGTTTCGGTAGCCCTTTTCCCAGAACAGCGTCTCGAGCTGCTTCATGCTGTACTCGTCCGTGGCGTAGAGCTCGAAGAGCTCGCGCACCATCGGCGCCTGCTCCTCGTCTATGACGAGCCGCTTGTTGTCCTTTTTGTAGCCGAAAATGCGGCTGTTGCCCAGCACGACGCTCTGCTTTATCGCCTGCTGGTGGCCGAATTTCACGCGGCTGGAGAGCTTGCGCAGCTCGTCCTGCGCGATTGACGACATGATGGAAAGCCGCAGCTCGCTGTCCTCGTCGAGCGTGTTGATGTTGTCGTTCTGGAAAAACACGCCCACGCCGTCTGCGAGAAGCTCGCGCGTGTAACGTATCGAGTCGAGCGTGTTGCGCGCGAAACGCGAGATTTCTTTGGTTATGATAAGGTCGAACCTGTCCCGTGCGGCGTCGTCCACCATGCGGTTGAAGTTCTCGCGCCGCTTCGTCGAGATGCCGGAGAGGCCCTCGTCGATGTAGCCGGGTACGAATGTCCACGCCCCGTTTCGCCGTATCAGATCCTCGTAGTATTTGATCTGGTTGCCC
>CALWYQ010000183.1 GCA_944385815.1 uncultured Oscillospiraceae bacterium
AGCACTGCAAATGCGCGAGTGGTGGAATTGGCAGACTCGCTAGATTCAGGTTCTAGTGTGCACTACGCACGTGCGGGTTCAAGTCCCGCCTCGCGCACCACGTCGGAGCAAAGTCCGCTTTGCTCCGACGCCTTTTTTGTCTACGGCAAAAAAGGCGTCATCCGCCCGCTCCCTTGCTCCTCCTTGCCAAACCGCAGCCGCTTCGCTGGGCTGCGATTTTGTTTTTGCCGCGCCCGCGCGTGAAAAAAGGCTCCCCTTTCGGGGAGCCTTTACGCTGTGGAGTTATCAGCCGGCGAGCCTTGTGAGCATGGCGGCGAGCTGGGCACGGGTGGCGGTGCCCTTCGGGCTGAGGTAGCCGCTGCCGGTGCCGTCGATTATGTCGGCGCCGCAGGCCCACTGCATGGCCGCGATGGCGTATTCGCTCAGGCTGGAGATATCCTTATAGCTGAGGATATTGGTGCTTTCGCCTACGCTGACGTCATAGCCGCGGAGCTTGGCGTAGCGGTAGAGCATGGAGACGAGCTCCTCGCGGGTGACGCTGGCGTTCGGGTCGAACACGGTCTCGCTGCGGCCGGTGACTATGCCGTTGGCAGAGGCCCAGGCCACGGCGCTGGCGTACCAGGAGCCGGAGGCGACGTCGGTGAACTTGGACGCGCCGCTCACGGCCGGGCTGCCGGCCATGCGGTAGAGCGTAGTGACGACCATGGCGCGGGTGGTATTCGCGTCGGGGGCAAAGGCCGCGGCGCTCACGCCGTCCATGATGTCGTTCCAGTAGACGTAGCAGACGTCGTCATAGAACCAGTCCGTCGTGCGCACGTCCGCGAAGGGGGTGTTGACGAACTTGAAGCTCGGCGTCACGGTGACGTTGGTGTCCGGCATGACGAAGCGGTAGGTGTTCGTCTTGTAGTACTCGACGTCGACGGTGTAGCCGTTGGGCATCTTTACGGTGAGGGTGTCAAGCTGGTAGCCGGCGGAGGGGTTCACGGTGATGTAGACATAGCTGCCAACAGTGTAGTAAAGGTCCTCGACCTTTGCGCTGCCGCCGGCGGCGTAGTCAACAGACACGCGGTGGGACGGGGTGCCCTCGAGGCTGACGGTGAAGGCCTTGGCGGCGCTCTCAACCTTGAACCAGCCGTACTCGGTCTCGTAGCCGCTCGCGGCGACGCGGTAGCAGTACCAGCCGTCGCTCAGCAGATACTCGCCGTTCACGCCGGTGTTGTTGACGGCGTACCTGTCGGCCCAGTACCAGTTGTGGTAGCGCCAATCCCAGTCGTGCCAGCCGTCGCGGGAGGCCCAGACGGTGACCGTGGCCCCGGCGGGTACAGTGCCGATGTCGACAAAGCTGTAGACCCTGTCACAGCTGACGACGCCGCTTATCGTGCCGTAGTTGTACACGGTGCCATCGCCGCTGACACTGCCGCTGACGGTGACGCCCCTCGCAATGGTGACGGTCTTGCCGGCGGCAACGGAGATGTTCTCCGAAACGCTGGCTATGACCTTCACGCTGTCATTGGCGGCGAGGGCCGCGGCGACGGTCTCATAGACCTTGCCGCCCGCGACAGCCACGCCGAAGGCCGTGACGTCATCGGTGTAGACGGTGCTGCCGTCGGCCTGGGCATAGGCGGTGAGGCTGGTGCTGACAGTCGCGCCCTTCGCGGCGGCTATGTAGTCGATGCCGCAGTTATCGTACATGTAGAAGGTGGCGCCGGCCGCTACGTTGACGTCTGCGGCGGCGCAGTATACATCCACGTTGTCGGCCCAGGCGGTGCCGCCCTCGACCTCAAGAGCCGCGTTGAGGGAAATGTTCTTGAGCGTGACGCTGCCGCCCTTTACCACGACATTGTCGCCATAGAAGGAGACGCCGCGGCGCGGCCCGACAAGGCTGACATCCTCAAGCTCAAGGTCGGAGCTGAGGCTGACGTCGCGGGCGACATAGATGGTCGCGCCGCTGGCGGTTTTCGCCGCGGCCAGGGCGGCGTCAAAGGTGTCGTAGGCCTGGCCGTTCACATACGCGGCCTTGCCCCACCACTCGTGCTGGCCGGCCCACCAGGGGTAGTGCGAGTAGAGGTACTCCCACCTGGCGTCCTCGTCGCTCCAGCCGCCGAGATACCAGTACTCATAGTACGGGGACTCAAAGAACTCTTCCCAATTGTCCCAATAATAGTACAATTCGTCAGAGGACGCGGCCTCGCCTTCGTCGGCCAGCGCAAGCACGGGCACCATGCCCACCACAAGGCAGAGAGCCAGCAGGACTGCTAAAAGTTTTTTCATTTCCAAACCTCCTTATTAATTGTTGTCCCGTATATGGGACGATATGTATAGGCTAATGTTCCTCGGTTTTTTGCCGGACGCGCGCATTTCTCACCACCCCCGCCGTCCCATGAAATCCGCGGCGAATTCTGTCGTGTTGCACAATGGAGAAGGTTACAGTCCCCCATCTTTATGTCAGTGTACCACGCGGATCATGATATGGCAAGGCATTTCGCGAAATGTCACACAGCTGAAATATATCTGGGGCAAAAATAAATCCGCCCGGAAAAATCCGGGCGGATCCGCGTCTTTCTTATTCCTCCGGCAGGTCGTATGCCGACATGGGCAGCGTGGCGCTCACGCCGTAAACGGTGCAGGTGATGATGCAGTTGCCGTTGCCCACCTGGGTCAGGGTGCAGACCAGGGGGTTATCCTCGCTGGGCGTGCAGGTTATAACGCTCTCGTCGCTGCTCGACCAGGTCACGCCGGCGGCGATGTTCGGGATGGTCTGCGGGAAAACCTGGGCGCTGATGGTCAGCGTCTCGCCCGGGCCGTTCCACCTGGGCCTCATCGTAAAGCCATACTCCGGGGCGGGCTCGTTATCATAGTAGATAGCTACGCTGTCCACCTCAGGCGGCTCCGTGGGAGGCGGGGTCGGCGTCTGCGGGGCCACGGTTGCGGTGCTCGGTGCAAAGCTCGGGACGGTGGTCACCGGGTTTTCGGTGGAGCTGTTGAGGCTGATGCTCACAAGGACGACGACGGCGAGTATGACGGCCAGCAGGAGTATGCCGCCGAAGATGAGCTGCCACCTCGCATTGCTCTCGGCGCGCTCGCCCGCGGCGGAGCCGGGGTCGGTGCTCGCGCTCGAGGCCGGCACGCGCTGGCTCTGCCTCACGCGGCGGGTGCCGCAGTAGGGGCAGCGCGCCCTCAGCCCGGAAAACTGCCGGCCGCAGCGTCGGCAGATAACGTGTGGAATGAAACTCATGGGAGCCCCTCCGTTCTAAGGAAAGAGTAAAATATCCTGACTGTGCCCGCTCTGACCGGATATGCACAGAAAGCTAACATAATATTACTCTTTTTCGGGCAATTCGTCAAGACTAAGCTGCGTCTATTTTGACCTCCCGCCCACTTTTGGCGTCAACGCACACCAAAGCCCGGCGTCCGTCCCCATCCGTGCAGTCAAATTGCCAGCAGAGCGTCTCGTCTCCCCCATCCGAGCGCGTGAGCACCAGCGCGGCGGAATTGGGCGTAAGCTCCGGGTTTACCGCCGAGGCGGCGGCGCTCTGCTCAATGGGAGTCTCAAAGCTGCGGAAGCTGTGGTGCGCTATATACTCCGCCGCGTCGTAGCCGCAGACCTCCCCCGTCGCGGCGTCGATTGTGAGACTGACCGTGTCCGCGAGCAGCAGGACGCCGGACTCAACCGGCGCAAGCGTGAAGGCATAGCCGGCGCCGCGGTTTTCGCCCCCCAGCACCGTAAATTCCCCGCCGAGCCGGTCCGAAACAAAGGCGAGCGCCGTCTCGCGCGCCTCGTCCATGCCGAGCGCGGCCTCGCCGCCTGAGCAGCCGCCGGTTATGCTGAGCACCTCGCCGCCCGTCTCGGTGACGTACACGCGCCTGTCCCCAGCCTCAAACACAAAGCAGGGCAGCTCGCCGCCGGTAAGTCCCGCCGGCTCAAGCGCCGAGCGCTCCGTGCCGAGGAAGTCCGCCGCCTTCTGCCGAGCCGCTGTCTCGCTTATCCTTTCCGCGCCCTCTATCAGGGCGGGCGTCTCGCCCGTCGCGGCGTAGGCGCCGTCATAGTTGAGCTCCGGGAAGGCCGCGAGCGCCGCGTCAAGCTCGGCGAGCGCCCCGCCGAAGCTGCCGGACGCCGGGTCCTCGCCGTAGGCGTCCATCGTGAGCTCGCCCGCGTCGAGCGCGGCGTAAATGCCGCCGGTCTCCCGGCTTATCTCCTCAACCGCGTCGGAGAGCGAGCGCAGCGCCTCGCGCTCGGCGTGGGAGAAGGGCCGCCCCTCGGCGGCCTCGCGCGAGAGGCACAGCGCGTAGTCCCAGGCGCCGTTGAGATAGTTGGCGAGCGTGTCTAACTCCGCCGCCGAGGCGGGCAGGGCCGCGAGCGCCGTCACCGCCGAGGCCGCCTCCGCCGCCGCCTCGGCGCACAGCACGCTGCGCAGGGCGCTGTCCGTGGCATAGGAGGCCTCGCGCAGGCTCCTGTCGAGGCCGGCCATCGCACCGGCAAATTCGCCCGCCGCCGCGTCCGAGCGCGTCCCCTCCACCGCGCCGTAGCGCGCGGTGCGCGAATCAAGCCGCCAAGCATAGGCCGCAAGGCCGAGGATAACGGCGCCCATAAGGCAAAATACGGTTACAGCCGTAGATTTTTTCAATAAAAACACCTCCGGCAATAGTCTTGCCTGACGCGCCCCATCTTATTAATTAATATTGTTCCGCGGCGGCGTGAGGCGGCTTGGAAATTGAAAATAAATTCCGTGAATTTTGTTCGTAATTTGCTATAATTTAAGCATAAACCGCAGAAAATCGGAGGTGATGGTGCGCATGACGGAGGATGAGAAGTGCGGGCGCTTCGAAGCGCTTTACCGGGAGCATTTCCGCGCCATGTACCTCGCCGCGCGGCGCGCCCTCACCGTCGGGGGGAGCCGAGGCGGACGCGGCCTCACGATAATAAGCGTGCCGGACAAGCCCGACGGGACGCATTAAAACGCATAAAAAAGGAAGCGGAATGAACAAATCATTCCGCTTCCGGCTTATTCAGGCTTTCAGCTCAGCTTTTCGATGGCAAGGTCTATCCTGCGCAGGGCCTCCTCCCTGCCGAGGATGCGGGTTATCTCTACGGCGCCGCCGGGCGTCACCTGCGTGCCGGAGACGGCGATGCGCTCGGGCCACATGACGGCGGCGTTCTTGACGCCCTCTGCCTCGGCGATGCCCTTCATGGCGTTGAGGATGGCCTCGTCGTTCC
>CALWYQ010000184.1 GCA_944385815.1 uncultured Oscillospiraceae bacterium
GGAGACCCGCGGCGGCGGCGTGGGCAAGATGTTCTCCCGCGCTTTTTCCGGCGAAAGCCTCTTCCAGAATATCTACACCGCCAACGGCGACGGCGTCATCGCCTTCGGCACCAGCTTCCCGGGACGCCCGGGGCGGGGACGTTGTGCTCCTTGAGGTACTTCCTGCTTATCTTGCGTCCGCCGATTATTAGGGCCGGCAGGACTATGACGGGCAGATTGATGTAGCCGAGGAGCGAGTAGCCGTACTTGACAAGCTTCATAATGCCGACCTGGCTTATCGCGGCGCAGGCGGCCAGCAGCACGAGGACGAAGGCCGCGTCTCGCACGGGGTGGGCGAGCTGCTTCTTGCCCTGCGGGCGGTAGTACTTGCCGAAGCGGGCCACGCCGGCGAAGGCGAAGCCGACGACCGTGCTGATGACGGCGATGAACACGACGATGATGTACACCGTGGTCAGCCAGCCCATGTCGAGGCGCGCGAGGATGGAGTAGAAGGGCAGGTCCTCATCCGTGACGGCGTACACGTTCGTGAAGCTGAAGAGCATCGTGCAGAGGATGAGCAGCAGGAGCGTGTTGGCGAGGTAGCCGGTTATAGCGGAGCGCCTGCTCTCGCGGCGGTCGGGCAGGGTGTCCGCAACGGAGGCTATGTTCGCCACGATCGTCGCCTGGAAGCTGCCGTAGATTATCGCCTGCCACAGCGCCTTGAGCCAGTTGGACGCGCTCAGGTCGGCGCCGAGGTTCTCCGCCTGGTTGGCGATGGCGCCCTTGAGGTCGGCGTCGCCCGCGGCGATGACCAGCACCATGATGAGCAGCAGCACGCCCACAACGACGAACATCATGTAGGCCGAGCTCTTGCGCACCAGCTCCGCGCCGAAGGCGCACAGCAGCATGGATACGACTATGACCAGCCCGACGCCGACCCAGTAGTTGAAGCCCCAGAAATCCTGAAGCAGCTGGGCGATCGCGTTCAGGCTGCCGCCCGCGGCGGAGATTATCGTGACGAAGAACGAGAGGTCAAAGAGGATGACCACATACTTGTTGCCAAAGAGCTTGGTGACCCAGCTCTCATAGTCGTAGGCGTGATAGAGGCGCGAAAACTCCATCGAGCAGTAGAGAGCAAAGCCGAGCAGCGCCATGGCGACAAGCGTCATAAGGATGCCGGGGATGCCAAAGCCCACGTAGTACTGGTTCAGCTGCGTGCCGCTTGCCACGCCGGGGCCGAAGTGCGTGCCCATCCAGACGGACGCGACGCCTATGAACACCGGCAGGCCTTTCTTTTTAGTGTTTTCCATATTTGACCCTCTTTCCTGTCAAATGTCCTCCCCCCGGAGGCGGCGTATACGGAGCCGGCGCATAAAAATTGCGGATTCCGTACAGCATCATAAGAATACATTAAACTTCCAAGCCGGAAAAGTCAAGTAAAAAAACGCCCGTTTTAGCGATTTAAATTGTCTATTTTCTAACAAGCGGCCGCAGATTCGCGGATGATTAACATGTTTACAAATATAACGGCGCTTCAGCGGGCGAAAACGGAATTTTGCAGATTTTGCTTGACTACGGGGCCGCGGCGTTATAGACTGTATGTATCTTTTTTGAATAAATGAAAATGGGAGGAGAAGCAAGATGAAAATAGCCATGGTAGGTTCCGGTGCGGCCGGAAGCGTGTTCGCGAGCTATCTGCGCCTCGGCGGTGCGGAGCTGTACCTTGTAGACCCCTATAAGGCGCATATGGACAAGGTCGCCGCCGACGGCATGATGTTCCACAACCCGGACGGCGACTTCCATGTCACGGGCTTCCACACCGCCACCGGCCCCGAGGGGCTCCCGGTGATGGACATCGTCATAATCATGGTCAAGACCACGACTACCGCCGCCGCCTGCGAGAGCGCAAAGCTGCTCGCCGGGCCGGACACGGTCGTCGTCACGCTGCAGAACGGCCTCGGCAACGAGGAGGTAGTAAAGCAGTTCTTCCCCGCGAGCCGCGTCATGTTCGGCTGCGGCAACATGGGCACCGAGCTGCCCGAGCCGGGCGTCTGCGTCAGCAAGCCCTCGGCCGGCACGGAGAACATGTACTTCGGCCCCTGCGAGATGAACGAGCGCACCCGCGAGGTCGGCGAGTACCTTGAAAAGACCTTCGCCGCCGGCGGCCTGCGCCCGGTGTTCTATGAGGACGTGCGCGAGCGCATCTGGAAAAAGGCCACCTCCAACGCCGGCTTCAACACCGTCTGCGCCATACTGCGGCTCAAGATACGCGAGGTTTACGAGACGCCCGACGGCGTCAAGCTTGTTTGGGACATATGGCGCGAGGCCTCCGACGTGGCCGCGGCGCTCGGCATCCCGGGCATATGGGAGTACATGCAGGAGGAGATGCCGCGCCTCATAAAGGGCCTCGGCGACTATTACCCCTCCATGGCCCAGGACGCGCAGAAGCACCGCCAGACCGAGGTGGACTCCCTCACCGGCGCAATAAGCATGTTCGGCCGCAAGGTCGGCGTCCCGACGCCCACCTGCGACATAATAACAAGCCTTGTCAAGGCCATACAGGCCAATTACGAAAGGCAGTATTAAAAGCAAAGTCCCCGGATATCTCCGGGGACTTTTTTATGCCTTCAGCAGCCTTACAGCCGCCTCCTCGTCCGGGTACACGCTCCTGAGCAGGGCGTGGAAGTCCGCGCCGTGGCCGGGGACGCGGAGATGCGCAAGCTCATGCGCGACGACGTACTCGAGGCACTCGCCGGGCCTCGCGGCAAGGCTGAGCGCGAAGCGCACCGTGCCGCGCGCCGGCGTGCAGCTGCCGTGGCGCGTGCGCATGTCGCGCAGCTGCCACGCGGGCGGCTCTACGCCGAGCGCGGCGGCGTATTTTTTTATGAGCGGCGGTATGGCGCGCCCGAGCTCGGCGCGGTAGAGCGTGAGCAGCGCGGCGCGCCTTGCGGCGAAATCCGCGCCCTCGGGCACGCTCAGCACTATGCGCCCGCCCTCGAGCCGCGCGCCGCAGCGGCCGGGCTCGAGGGCTATGGCATAGCCCCTGCCCCAGAGGGGCGCGGTCTCGCCGGGCAGGAGCTGCGGCCTGAGCGCCGCGCGGGCGGCCATTTCGGCCTGCCGGGCCGTTATCCAGCCGAGGCGCTCATTGGCGAAGGCCAGCGCGGCGCGAACTCCAACGCGCTGCGGGGCGCTTATTAGCACGCTGCCGTCCGGCCGGACGGTGAGGCGCAGGGTCTTATAGCTGCCGAGCCTGAGCGTCACGGCCTGCCCGTCGGCGAGGCGCTTCTGCACGATTTTCGTAACGCCGCCCCGCTTTCAGCCGCGGAGGTATGCTGCGGCGGCCTGCGCGGCCTGTGCGGCGTCCGCAGTGTAGCAGTCGGCGCCTATGGCCTCGCAGTAGGCCTCCGTAATGGGCGCGCCGCCTATCATTATCCTGACCCGGCCGCGGATGCCGCGGTCATTGGCGAGCTCGACCACGCGGCGCATCTCGTCCATCGTGGTGGTGAGCATCGCCGAGCAGCCGATGATGTCGCAGCCATTGTCCTCGGCGCAGTTTATGAACTGCTCGGCCGAGACGTCCACGCCGAGGTCTATGACCTCGATGCCGCTGCCCTCCATCATTATCTTGACGAGGTTCTTGCCTATGTCGTGCATGTCCCCGCGCACGGTGCCCAGGCAGGCGCGGCCGAGGCTGACGCTGCCGCCGGAGGCGAGCAGGGGCTTGAGCCGCTCGGTGGCCGCGTTCATGGCGCGCGCCGCGACAAGCATCTCGGGCACGAAGGCGCGCCCGGCGCTGAAATCGTCGCCAAGGAGCTGCATCCCCTTTACAAGCCCGTCCGAGAGCACCTCGGAGGCGGAGATCCCCTCGGCGAGGGCGGCTTCAACAAGCTCGAGGACCTTCTTCCTGCGTCCCTTGCGCAGCGCGGCGGCTATGCCCTCGAGCGTGCCGCCGGCGGCTGCCTCGCCGGAGGGGGCCGCGGCGGCCTTTGCGGCGGGCCTCGCCGTGCCGCGGCGGACGACGCCGCGCGGGGCGCTGTGCAGGTGCAGGCCGCTGTTCCAGGCGGCGATCTCCGCGTCTATCGCGGCGTCGACCTGCGGGAACACAGCGCCGGGCAGGCCATAGGTGATGCTCGGGATGAAGTGCCCGCCGGGGGTGTATTCCTCGAGCGCGCGGCGCACATAGGCGCGTATCTCCTCCTCGGTGGCGTCCGCGCGGTCGATGGCCGCGCCTATGCCGCCCATGAGCGCCATGCTGCCGCCGAGGCGCTTCTGGAGCTCGGGTATATTGTTCTCCGGCAGGACGCCCTGCCAGCACTGGACGCCTATTTCGGCCATGTCCTCAACGATGTCGGCGAGGTAGGCGTCGCCGTGGTGTATCGCAATTACGCCGCGCGAGCGGATGAGGCCATAGAAGCGGCGGTACGGCTCCTTGAAGAACTCGCGCCACATGTCGGGGCTCATAAAGAGCGCGTCTTTGGTGCCCCAGTCGTCGTGGGAGAGTATCGCCTCGGGGTGGAGCCTGTCTATGAGCAGCTCGGCGTACTTCATGCGGTATTCGCAGATGTAGTCGATGAGCTCGTGCATCTCGTCCGGGTGCTCATAGAGGTTGGAGAGCGTGTCCTCAAAGCCCATGAGGAAGTGGCACTGCTCGAACATGCCCGTGCCCATAAAGCCGGTGACAAGCTTTTCGCCGCGCACGGCATCGGCGGCGGCGAGCGCGGCCTCCCAGCCCCCGGAGCAGTTGGCCTCGAGGTCCGGCGCATGGACGGTCTCGCGCCAGCGGGTGATGTCCTTCAGCACGGTGAGCTCGGGGCTGTGGTAGGGCATGGCGCCCGGCGCGTCCTCGGGCCAGATGATGGTCGTGCCCCAGCGGTCGACGCTGGTAACGCCGCGCGCGCGGTTTCCGCGCAGATAGGTGTTGATTGGGTCGTTGAGGACCATGCCCAGCGCCTCGTACT
>CALWYQ010000185.1 GCA_944385815.1 uncultured Oscillospiraceae bacterium
GTGTAGCACTCCTCGTCGGCGAGCACGCCGGGCACCATGCGGCATACGCAGTCGGCCACGGCCATGGCGGCGATCTCACCGCCGGTCAGCACGAAGTCGCCGAGGGATATCTCCTCGTCCACGCACTCCTCGATAAAGCGCTCGTCTACGCCCTCATAGTGGCCGCAGACCAGCACAAGGTGGTCGTAATCGCGCTTCAGGCGCCTGGCCTCCTCCTGATTGAAGGGCCTGCCCTGCGGGGACATGTATATGACGCGGCTGCGCCTCGGCCCGGCCTGGGCAAGGATGTGCTCGAGGCAGCTCCTGAGCGGCTGCGCCATCATAACAAGGCCCCAGCCGCCGCCGTAGGGATAATCGTCCACCTGCATCTGTTTGTTCTCGGTGAAATCGCGTATCTGGACGCAGTTTATCTCCACCGCGCCCTTCTTTTCGGCGCGGCCTATGATGCTCTCGCCGAGGACGCGGCTCATGCTGTCCGGGAAGAGCGTCATGATGTCTATGCGGTAAGGCCTGTCCATTTACATCCCCTCGATAAGGCGCACGGTTATAAGGCCGCTGTCCGCGTCCGTGCGCAGTATGAATTCGTCCACGGCGGGGATAAGGTGCTCCGCATCGCCGCGCACGACGTATATCATCCCGGCGGGCGCGTCTATGACCTCACGGAGGGTGCCTATCTCCTCGCCGGACTCGGTCACAACGCGTGCGCCGATTATGTCCTGTATGAAAAACCGCCCGGCGGGCAGGTGGGCGTCGCCGCGGTCTATGCTCACGCGCCTGCCCTTGAGGCGCATGGCGGCGTTTACGTCCTCCACGCCCTCGAGCGAGGCGAGCACGGCGCCCTTGTGTACCCGCGCGGCGAGCACGCGCACGGGCGCGCCGTCTATATAAAGCGTCCTTATGCCGAGCAGGAACTCCGGCGTATCCGTCCAGGGCATTATCTTGACCTCGCCACGTACGCCGTGGGTGTTGACTATTTCGCCGGCCTCGATGTATTTTTCCTTCATCGTATCACCATACCAAAAAAGGCGGGAACCCCCGCCTCTCAAATTAAGCGCCTTATGCGCGGGCGGGGAGCCCCGCCCGCGCCGGTGAGGAATCAGTCCACGATTTCAACGGAGACCTTCTTGCCCTTCCTCTGGGCTACGGCCTTCATCAGGACGCGGATTTCCTTGACTATCCGGCCCTGGCGGCCGATGACCTTGCCCATATCGCCGTCGGCTACGCGCACCTCGAAGATGGTTTCGCCGTCGCCTTTGCGCTCGGTCACCGAGACCTCGTCAGGCTTGTCGACGAGGCTCTGTACAATGTAGGTCAGTAGTTCGTTCATCAAGTTAACTCCTTATGTGTGCCAAATTTCACACACCCGGGTCGCCCCGCCGGCAGGCCGGCGGGACGCCTCACGCTTCCGCTTTCTTCAGGAGACCCCTGACGGTATCGGTCGGCTGGGCGCCGTTGGCAATCCAGTACTTGGCGCGCTCGAGGTCGACGCGAAGCGGATTGGTCTCGCTCAGGGGATCGTAGGTGCCGATCTCCTCAATGAAGCGGCCGTCGCGCGGGCTGCGGGAGTCGGCGACGACGATGCGGTAGTAGGGGGCCTTCTTGGCGCCCATCCTGCGCAGACGAATCTTTACCATTTATCATTTCACCTCCGTAAGAGTTCTGTGTATTGAAACCGTACGTGACGGGTCCAAGCCTTTACATGCCGGGGAACATGCCGCCGCCCAGGCCGCCGAGGCCGGGGAAGCCGCCGCGCTTTGCCATGCGCTTCATCTTTTTGCCGCCGGGGCCGTTCATCTGCTTGAAGAGCTGCAGCATGGTGTCGTACTGCTTGAGCAGGCGGTTGACCTCCATGACGGTGGTGCCGCTGCCGGCGGCGATGCGCTTTTTGCGCGAGTTGCCGAGGATGCCGGGGTTTTCGCGCTCGCGCGGCGTCATGGAGAGGATGATGGCCTCGATGTGGCTCATTGCCTTCTCGTCCATCTTCGCGCCCTTGAGCGCCGAGGCGTTCACGCCGAGCATACCGGCTATGTCCTCCATGGAGCCCATGCCCTTGAGCTGCTGGAGCTGGTCGTAGTAGTCGTTGAGCGTGAATTTGTTCTGCTTGAGCCTTTCCGCCAGCTCGGCGGCCTTCTGCTCGTCGAGGCGCTGCTCGGCCTTTTCGATAAGGCTCAGCACGTCGCCCATGCCGAGGATGCGCCCGGCCATGCGGTCGGGATAGAAGGGCTCGAGCTGGTCTAACTTTTCGCCGACGCCGGCAAATTTTATCGGCTTGCCGGTGACGGCCGTGACGGAGAGCGCCGCGCCGCCGCGCGCGTCGCCGTCAAGCTTCGTGAGCATGACGCCGGTGATGTCCAGCGCCGCGTCAAAGGCGCCGGCGGCGTTGACAGCGTCCTGGCCGGTCATGGCGTCTACTACAAGCAGTATCTCGGCCGGCTCTGCGGCGGCCTTGATGTTCCTGAGCTCGTCCATGAGCGCGTCGTCTATGTGCAGGCGGCCGGCCGTGTCGAGAAATACAAGGTCGTTGCCGAACTTTTTCGCGTGGGCTATGCCCGCCTTCGCAATCTCGACCGGGTCGCCCTGGCCCTGCTGGAAAACGGGTATGTCGAGCTGCGCGCCGACGGTTTCCAGCTGCTTTATCGCGGCGGGGCGGTAGACGTCGCAGGCGACGAGCAGGGGGCGCTTGCCCTGCTTTTTCATGTAGGCCGCGAGCTTCGCGCCGTTGGTGGTCTTGCCCGCGCCCTGGAGGCCGACGAGCATACAGACGCTCGGCGCCCTGGGGGAGATGTTGAGCTTGCGGTTCTCGCTGCCCATAAGGGCGCAGAGCTCCTCGTTGACTATTTTTATGACCATCTGCGCGGGCGTGAGGCTCTCCAAGACCTCCGCGCCCTTCGCGCGCTCGCTGACGCGCTTTACAAAGTCCTTGACGACCCTGTAGCTGACGTCGGCCTCGAGCAGGGCGAGGCGCACCTCGCGCATGGCCTCGGCCACGTCCTGCTCCGAAAGGCGGCCCTTGCCGCGGAGCTTTTTAAACGTTGCCGAGAGCTTTTCCGAAAGGCTTTCAAACGCCATTTAACTCACCGCCTCAATTGTCCAGCACGGCCAGCGCCTCGAGCGAGCGGCGCGCCGCGTCCGCGACGGATTCGTCCCGGCTGCCGAGCAGGGGCGTCAGGGCCTCGGTTATGACCCGCGCCGCCTCGCGGCGCTCGCCGCGGCGGCAGACCAGGCCGGTCTTTTCGTCTATGTTGCGCATGGCGGCCTCGGCCCGGCGGACTATCTCCCAGACGCCCTGGCGGGAGATGCCGTTGGCCTCGCCTATCTCGGCAAGGGTCAGGTCCTGGTTGTAGTGCAGGTCAAAGTACTCCCGCTGCTTGTCGGTGAGCAGATCACCGTAATAGTCGAGGAGCATGGTGAGATATACGGTGTCCTTCTTCACGGCGAACCCTCCACGCAAAGCATTGCCCGGAATAACCGAGCCTACGTATTATACACGATAGCCCCACGACTGTCAAGAGCTTTTATTTTACAGTCTGCGAATATCTTTTCCAGAGCCGGGGAAAATAATCCGCAATGCCTGTT
>CALWYQ010000186.1 GCA_944385815.1 uncultured Oscillospiraceae bacterium
AGGACGTGTACACCAACCTCTACCTGCTCATCGCCACCTGCGGCATCGGCACGGTCATCACCTTCTTCTATGTCCGCAAGGCCACGAAGAACACCTACAAGAACTATGAGATAGAGAGCTTCCTCACCAACTTCGGCACCCTCACCGGCACGGTGTCCACGGGCATGATACTCCTGCGCGAGATAGACCCGGACTATGTCACCCCGGCAAGCAGCAACATCGTGCTGCAGAACTTCCCGAGCATACCTTTCCTCGCCCCGCTGCTGCTGACGCTCGGCTTCGCCGCGAGCAGCCTTACGAACACCTTTATCATGCTCGGCGTCTACACGCTGCTCTTTATCGTCTACAACACCTTCCTCTTCCGGCGCCGCATCTTTAAAAAGCGCTACGCCGGCAAGCCTGAGGAGGTTTGGACGGAGTGAGCGGGGCAAAGCGCAGGGACGACGCCTATTACAGGCGAATTTATACGCTTTTCCGCCCGATATTCCGCGTTGTGGCCTATTTCGCCTACGGTGTGTGGGTCAAGCACCCGGTAAAATACTCCGAGCCCGTGCTCATACTGGCCAATCACACCAACGACCTCGACTTCACCGACGTCGCTTCGCACATCGCGAACCATATCTACTTTGTCACGAGCGACCACGTGACCGCCATGGGACTTTTCGGCAAATACTTTGACAGGTGGTTCAACCCCATAAAGGTCACCAAGGGCACGAGCAAGGCCGGAGGCGTTGTTGACATCATGCGCAGGCTGCGCCGCGGCTCGGCGGTGCTGCTCTTCCCCGAGGGGCGCATAAGCCATAACGGCCGCAGCACCTATATCGCCCCCGCCACGGCTAAGCTCTGCAAGGCGGTCAGGTGCAGGGTGGTCACCTTCCGCGCGAGCGGCGGCTTTTTCATCGAGCCGCGCTGGCAGAACTACATGAACCGCGGCAGGCTCTTCTCCGCCGGCATAGTGCACGAATACAGCGCCGCCGAGCTGGCAGCGATGACGGTTGAGGAGGTGCTCGGGCACATACGCGCCGACCTCTATGTTGACGCCTACGCCGAGCAGGAGCAGCGCCGCGCCCGCTTCAGGTTCCGCCACGGCGCGCGCGACATCACGCGCTACTATGACGTCTGCCCCAAATGCCGCGGCCTGGACACGCTCTCCGTTGAGGGCGAGGGCATGGTGATAAAATGCTCCGCCTGCGGCTATGAGCTCAGGATGGACGACTGCGGCTTCTTCCACGGCGAGGGGGACATCGTGCGCAGCTGCCCGGACTGGGAGGCCATACAGCTCGGCGAATACCGCAAGCGCTTCGGCGCCGGGGATTTCCCGGGCGAGGACGGCGTCACGCTCTATTCAATAGGCGAGGGCTTTGAAAAAACGGAGCTCTTCACCGGCCCGCTCTCCTCAAGCGCCGAGGGCTTCAAAATGGCCGGCGAGCTCTATCTCTTCCATGAGATGACCCCGCCCGAGATCCTCTCCGGCGGCCGTAGGCTGGAGTTTACCTGCGGCAAAAGGAGCTACATGCTGGAAAAGGAAAACGCCTGCCTCAACAAATACGTCGAGCTCTACAAATGGGCCCGGGGCAGCGTTGAGGAATAAACAAAAAAGACCGGCAAAGCCGGTCTTTTTTGCTGCCTTGATCACAACTGCATCGGGCCTGAGCCTTTTTTGAAGTGCAGCTCCTTCATGCCTTCTATCTCGTCGCAGACTTCCTTGAAGGCGCAGATGGAGCAGTCCGTTGAAAGGCCGTCCATGATGTGATTGAGGGTCATCGTTATGGCGTCCACCTTTTTGCCCGTGTCGGCAAGCTCCCTGCACAGGGCCCTGTCGCCGGTCGCGAAGATGATGTGGACGTGGTCTATGAGCTTGTTTTCCTTATACTTTTTGATAAAACTGTCGCCTATGTTCCTGAAGCTTATGCCGCGCTTTACGGCCTGCTTCCCGACGCGCACCTGCTCGCGGCCGTTCTCCGGCGAGATGCGCATCATGTAGCCCTGCGGGAACACGTGATACTTCACGAACTCCATGTCGCGTATCGTGCGGAAGGCCTCCTGGTCGTCGCCGCTTATGGAGTTAACGTGCAGCAGGACTATCCTCGCAAATGGCGAGTCCGCGCGGATGGCGCCGAGGTCCGGGCCGACAAGGGTAATCCTGTCCTCTGGCACAAGGCTGCCGTCCGTCGTGACGCAGGTGCAGTTGCTGGCGGGGAGGGAGCCGCCGCCCAGCTCAAAGGCCGCGTCGCGCGTGAGCACAAGCTCGTTCACGCCGTTGTCCGGCCAGGCCTTCCCGGCCTCAAAGGGCCAGGCCCTGGGCGAATTGGCCTCAATCCGCCCAAGTATTTCCCGGATCGTGCTGTCGTAAAGCTCCATCAGAACTGGACGTCCCTGACCTTGCGGTCGTGGAACTTGTTGAGTACGGTGTAGAGCCAGCCGACAAGCTTCATATCAAGGTTCAAAAAGTATATGGTGAAGAGCACGCCGACCGTGGCGGCCAGCAGGCCCAGAAGAGTTTTAAAAATCCTGCCGAAAATGCAGCCCTTTTTCATGGATTACTCCTTTCTGCGCTTACGCGCCCTTGGCAATGCCTTTCTGACGGGCATATTCAGCCGCGCCGAGAGCGCCCATGAGCTGCGGGTCGGTCTTGAGGTTGATGACCTTGAGCTTGAGGACGTGCTCTATCGCCTGCTTGAGGCCCTCGTTCTTGGCGCAGCCGCCGGTGAGGGTTATCGAATCGGTGGCGCCGGCCTTCTTGGCCATGACGAAGCAGCGCTTGGCGACGGCCATCTCGATGCCGGCCGCGATCTCGTCCGTCGGCTTGCCCTCGCCGACAAGGGTGATGACCTCGCTCTCGGCAAAGACGGTGCACTGGGCGGTGATGGGGATGACGTTCTTTGCCGTCAGGCTGAGGTTAGAGAACTCGGGAAGGCTCATCTCAAAGGCGTTGGCCATAGCCTCGAAGAAGCGGCCGGTGCCGGCGGAGCACTTGTCGTTCATGGCGAAGTTCTTGACAGTGCCGTCGTTGTCTATGCTGATGCCCTTGACGTCCTGGCCGCCGATGTCGATGATGGCGCGGACGTTCGGGTCGGTGACGTGGACGCCCATGGCGTGGCAGCTGATCTCGGAGATGTTCTCATCCGCGAAGGGGACCTTGTTGCGGCCGTAGCCGGTGCCTATCAGGTAGGCGAGGTCCTTGCTGGAATTGAGCTCGGGGACCTGGTCGATGACTTCCTTCATGGCGACGGTTGCGCTCTGCTCGCTGTTCATCTTGCTGCGGATAGTGGTGTTCGCAACCATCTTGCCGGTCTCGTCGAGGATTACGGCCTTGGTATAGGTAGAGCCGACGTCGCAGCCTCCGTAGTACTTCATATATCTTTTCCTCCTCTAAATTCAATAATACAAAGGGTCTCGGGTTCGCCAATCAGCGGGAGATTTTTCGCCAGGCAAAGCGCGGCAGGCGAAGCATGGCGGAAAAACGCTGATTTTACCAGGTGATGTCGTCCTCGAACTCTATGATGCTCTCGTCTGCCGGCTCTGCCTGGATAATGGCGCGCATGTAATTCGAGACCTTGGCGCGCATGTCGCGGCGGGAGACGGTACGCGGGTCCATGAGGTCGTGCTCGACCCAGATGAGGTGCAGGCCGCGCTCGCGGGCCTGCTCGTCGAAGAGGCCCTGCAGGCCTGCCATGGTCTTGCAGCAGACGTGCTGGTACATGATGATGAAGTTTGCGTTGAACTGCTCGCAGACCTTCCAGAGCTCGTCCAAAACGTGGACGTAGCCGCCGTTGGTGTGCTTGCGCATGACCATGCGCTCGTAGAGGCGGGCGAGGTCGCGGATGGCCTCCTCGTGGTCCTCGGTCTCAAGCTGCTTGGTGAAGTTCAGGCTCTCCATCTCGACCAGGACGCCCATACCCCAGGCGTTGGCCAGCCAGTTGGAGAAGTTCGCGTAGTAGTGGCTCGGGCAGCTCCAGACCACGGCGCGGTACTTCATCGGATGGCGGTAGGGGTTGCACTTTTCGTCGTAGCTCTTGTACATGAGCTTGCGGACCTTGTAGAAGGTCTTCATGACGTTCGGGTTCAAGCCGCCGTCCATCTCGTAGTTCCACTTGCGGAACAGCTCGTAGCAGGGGCCTATCAGCTGCGGATACGGAGTGGAGTTCATCTCCCACTTCTCCATCTCCATCTTGGTCTGCTCGTTGAAGCGCTTTATGGCCTCGAAGTAGTGGTTCCAGTCCCACTTCTCGCCGGTGATCTCCTCGACCCACTTTATGCAGTGCTGCATATCCGCCGCGCCGCAGTCCACGGTGTCCTCGTCGTCGTAGCGGACGGGCAGCGTGAGCGGGTAGGTCGGGATGCCGAGCTTCTGGATGCGGCGCTCCTGGAAGCTGGTGGCCATGTCGGAGCCGTCGCAGGGGGTGGAGGTGGATATGAAGCCCTGGCCGCAGTGCGGGAGGGCGTCGACTATGGCGCAGCCGCACTCGCTGGTAGGCACCGGGCAGGTGTCGGCCGGCAGGCCGTAGCTCTCGACGGCGTCGATGTAGGGGATGCATATCAGCTGGTCCAGCTCGGAGACAAGGAACACGGGGATGAGCTGCCAGGGCAGGCCGATAAGGCCAGGGAAGCCGGCCATCATCTGGGCCATGGTCATCTCGTCGAAGAGCATGATCTTGGAGTTGAGCTTCTCGTTGCCGCCGATGCGCTTGTCGGCCATAAGCAGATTGGCGACGCAGTTCTCGGTGTAGCGGTACACGTCGGCCATGAGCAGGCGGTTCATGGTGACGGCCCTGCCGCGGTAGCCGAGCGTGTTGCGGTCAAAGAAGGCCGGGCAGGCCAGGTAGGAGCTGAACCAGCGGTACTCGAAGAGGCCGAGCATGATGCTCACGGGGTCGCGCATGACCATCTTTATCATGTCGCGCCAGATGACCAGCCAGTTCTGGAAGTCGCGCGCGGTGCTCTCCACGCCCTTCCACTCGCGGCGGGTGAAGGCTATGGCGCCCTTCTGGTACAGGCGGCCAAGCTGGCGCTCGCCGTTCACAACGCGGTCCCACTTCTCCTTGAGCGGCAGGGCCTTGAAGTCGCTTATCTCCTCGGCGATGCGCTGCTTGTCCAGCTGGAGCTTGTTCTTCTGCTTTTTGCCGAACTCTTTCCAGTCAACCTCGGAAATCAGTTCCTTCCATATCTTGAGGTCGCCGGGGAGGTTCTTTTTCAGCCACTTGATGTTGTTCTTAAGCATTTACTTGACCTCCTTGCCCTGCTGGATGCGTTTGATTTCCAGAGATTCCACGAAGGCCTGGAAGCGGGTGCGCAGCTGGCCCGAAGTCTTGGCGTTGTACGGGCGGTCTATAGTGAGCACGGGGTGGCCGTATTCCTCAAACTGTATGTGGCTGGCCAGCGCGCGCTCGAAACCCCAGAAATCGCAGAACTTGACGTTCTCGTAGATGATGCCGTCGGCCTCGTACTCGCGGGCGAGGCGGTCGGCAGTCTGGCGGCGCTGCTCTATCTTCTCGTTGGACATGAAGCGCGGGCATTCGCTTGTCACAAGGTAGTGGCGGCAGATCTGACGCAGGACGCTCTCCTCGTCGTTCAGCTCTATGACCTCGCGGCCGGGGAACATGCCGAAGCAGAAGCGGTCGAAGCAGATGAACGCGCCCTGCTCCTCGAGCATACGGGTGAGGTTGGGGTCGTCCACCTCGCTGCCCACGATGCCCACACGGCAGCGGTACCAGGGCTTCGGGTCGGGCTTGCGCTTCTTTATCTCGGCGAGGGTCTCCTGCAGGTACGGGAGGATCAGCTTCTGCGGACAGACGTAGCTGACCATGTTGATGATGTGGAACTCATAGCCGGTGATGGGCGGGTTGGCGAGCTTGCGGAACTCGCTTATCTCGGTCATCACCCTGCAGACCTCGTTGTGGCGCTCGACGGCCTCGCGCAGCGCGGCCTCGGAGACGTCCACGCCGAGCTTCTCGTGCATGGTGTTGAGCACGCGGTTCTGCATCTGGACGACATAGTGGTCCAGCGTGTAGTCCGTGTACTTGTAGGGGATGTCGGCGTGGGTGACGAAGAAGTTCGGCTTGTCCACGCACTTGAGCAGCTCGATGTTCTCCATGCAGCGGTTCATCTGCGCGCAGGCGTCCACGCCGCAGAGGCCGTCGAGGAAGTTGTAGCCGCCCTCGATGGCGCGCTCCAGCAGCGCCCTGCAGTACTCGCAGGTGTAGTTCGACATGTAGTAGGAGGCCACGTCGATGCTGCCGGTGTTCGGCGCGCGCATACGCACCGAGAAGCAGTTGTCCACGTTGAGCAGCACCTCGGGCATATGGTAGCAGGTGTAGCCCAAGGCGAGCATCCCCTCCTCTTGGGCCTTGCGGATAAGCTCGTTATTCGCGTCCTCGAGCAGGTTCTCAAAGTAGATTAAATGCTTTAAGTCCTTCAAATGATCACACCTCTCTTATAAGACTATAAGATTTCTATCTTACGGAGCGCTTCCCTCACCCCGTAAAGCACTTTGCTCTCCGCCGGCAGCTCAAATACGCTCATGCCGCGGATGTCGTTCGCCGCCTGCTGCTCGTCCGCGTCGATGAAGGCGAGGATAGGCACGCCGGCGATCTGTATGTATTGGTTCAGTTCCGGATTGGTGACGCGGTTGACTATGGCGCCGACCTCGTCGTACATGACCATCTCGTCGGCGACGCCCTTGATGGTCTCGGCCACGTGCGTCCCCTTGCGGCTCTGGTCGGTTATGAGGATAAGGTGCGAGACCTTCTCCATGACGCGGCGCTGGATCTGCTCTATGCCGGCCTCGCCGTCTATGACGACGAAGTCGAAGTCGTTGGCCAGCATCCCCACGACCTCTTTCAGATAGGCGTTGACGCTGCAATAGCAGCCCTCGTTCTCCGGCCGGCCTATGGCGAGGAAGGAAAAGCCCTTGGTCTCCACCATCGTGTCAAAGATGCGGAAACGTGATTCGTTGAGCATCTCTATCGCCTCGCGCGGGCGGCCGTCCTCGGCGCTCTTGATGACGGCGAGGCGGATGTCGTCCAGCGTGCCGGACACCGTCACGCCCAGGGCCGTCGAGAGGCCCACAGCCGGGTCGGCGTCTATGGCGAGGATGCGGCTTTGCGGCCGGTCCTCCGTCAGCACCCTGACTATGGCCGCGGCCAGCGAGGTCTTGCCCACGCCGCCCTTGCCGGCCAGGGCGATTATCCTGGCTTTGCGCTCATTCATACGCAGCCCCCCTTTGTTAAAGAAGCTTAGAACGCTTGACAAAAGGTTAGCATATTTTAAGTCAATTTACAAGACAAAAACGCGTTTTTCTCAAATGAATTTGTTGCATATTTCAAATTGCTGAACTAATCGCCGGGCATAAACGGGGCCGCTGGCATATGTACCCTTGCGCGAAACGCGCCGGCGTAGTATAATGGCGCAAAAGGAGGGATACCATGCCCCGCAACAAAGTCAATCTCCACCATGACGCCGGCGGCCACGACCACGCGCACGAGCACGCCGCGCATCACGCCCACAGCCACGACGGCGCCGCGCCGCTGAGCGAAGAGCAGACCCTCGCGCTTATGACCTATATGCTCGACCACAACCGCAGCCACGCGGACGAGCTTCACAATATCGCCCACGCCCTCGCCGACCAGGGCAGGGGCGAGGCCGCCGCGCTGGTCAGCGACGCCGTCCACTACTTCGGCCACTGCAACGAGAAGCTGGCCGAGGCCCTCGCGCTGCTGAAGGGGGAGTGAGCCATGTGCCTTTCGGACGCGTATGAACTCGTCGGCGGCGAGCGCCGCCCGCTCATGAACTACGTCGCCGGCATCTCGGTCGAGGGCGGCGTCGTCACGCTGACGGATATGCTCGGCGCGCGCAAGAGCGTCGGCGGCACGCTCAAGAGCGTGGACCTCACGCATAACGTCATACTCATCGAAGCTCAGGAAAGGGCGGACTGATGCCCATGGAAAATCAAAGTTTTACCTTCCTGCTCACGGCCTACGACATACCCAGGTACCAGCCGCAGGTCGCCCGCGCGCTGGAGCGCCGCAGCGAGCTGCTGGCCCAGCTCAAGTACCGCAGCAAGAAGCAGCGCGGCACCATGCCGCAGAGCAAGGGCGGCTTCCACCGGCGCAGCCAGCGCCTGACCGTCGCCATGAGCTGCGTTGCCCTCGCCCTCGCCGCGCTGTGCCTGGTTGTGTTCGCGCGCAACAGCGCGGAGACGCTGATGCTCGCCTTCGGGGCTGTGCTCGCCGCCGCCGGCGTGTTCGGCCTTATCTACAGCCGGCGCGACCACTACAGCCGCGACGCGGAAAAGCTGCTGCGCGGCAAGGACCAGTTCCTGGCGGAGGACGGCATCAAGATAGTGTTCAGCGAGCTGGGTATGCGCTCGGCCCGCAGCTTTATCCCGTACAAGGAGTTCCAGTGCTGGATTGAGACGGAGGACCTGTTCATCTTCATGTACGGCCCGCTGGTGACCATGCTGCAAAAGACCGACCTCATAGACGGCGAGCTGACCGACTTCCGCCGTCTGATTCTCGACAATATCAAGCTCCACGCCAAGCTCCTGGACAAGCCCGCCGGCGGCAGGTGAGCAAGGCGGCGCACGCGGGAAAAATCGAGGGGAGGGCTTCACGCCCTCCCTTCCGCTTGTCCGAAAGGCCCCGGCGGCCTCTCAGGCGCTATAAGGCCCGGCGCATGGCGCGCCGGGCCTGTTTTTACCGCAAAGCGGGAGGCGCGGGTATCCCGAACAGCCTTCTCGCGTTCTCGCTCGACGCCGCGGCCAGCTCCTCGACGGGGACGCGCTTGACCTCGGCGATTTTCTCCGCCACGTACCTGAGCAGCGTGGAGTCGTTCCTCCTGCCGCGGAAGGGGGCCGGCGGGAGGTAGGGGCTGTCCGTCTCCAGCAGTATGCGCTCGAGCGGGGCCGCCTCCAGCACCTCCAGCGCCCTGCGCGCGTTCTTGTACGTAACCGGCCCGTCGAAGCCCAGGTACCAGCCGCGCTTGAACAGCTCCTCCGCCATCTCGCGCGAGCCGGAGAAGCAGTGGAACACCCCGCGCAGGGCCGGGTAGCGCCCGACTATGTCCAGGCAGTCGGCGTGGGCGTCCCGGTCGTGGACTATGACCGGCTTATCCAGCTCCAGCGCCAGCTCTATCTGGGTCACGAACATCTCGTACATGATCTCCTTGTGCTCGCGGTCCCAGTAGTAGTCCAGCCCTATCTCGCCTATGGCGACGCACTTGGCGTGGGCGGCCAGCTCGCGGACCACGGCCGGGGAGTACATATCCCAGCTCTCCCACTCCTCGGGCTGCCAGCCCACGGCGGCGTAGACGAAGGGATAGCGCTCCGCCAGGGCGAGCGCGGCGCGCGAGCTGGCCTCGTCGCAGCCCGGGTCTATCACCGCGTCTATGCCCGCGGCGGGCAGCGAGCCGAGCACCGCGCCGCGGTCGGGGTCGAACTTTGAGCTGTCGTAGTGCGCGTGCGTATCTATGTACATCGTATCACCTCAGCCTGGTTTCGCAATAATTAAAGCATATTCCGCCGCGCCGCGCAAGCGGCGAGCTTGCGCGCCGCGGCTCGCTGTGCTAAAATTGTTCGCATGGAAAGCCTGGAGCGCTATGTCACCGACAAATACGTATGCCTCATGCTGCTCGTCTTCCCTCTCTGGACGGGCCTGGACGGCTATGCGCGCATAACGCGCGC
>CALWYQ010000187.1 GCA_944385815.1 uncultured Oscillospiraceae bacterium
GGGGGGCGGCCTGGGTTTATGCGTATAATTCCGGGTGGAGGGAATAGCAGAAATACGTGCTGCCGTACAGGCTGTCGCGCAGCTCGAGGGCGGTGCCGGAGCCCTGGCGCTCCGTGGACTGAAAAACCACGCTTTTGTCCTTGAGCACCCGCTCGCCGTTTAAAAGCCTCCAGGCCGCCTCGACCGAGCTCCTGTAGGGCACGATGGAGCAGAACCACTCTCGGTCGGCAGCTCCGGCGTATTGTCCAGGCTGGAACACGACCTCTTCGAGCGTATTTGGGAATTCGGCGCTCGCGACGCGGTTTAAAACCACCTCGCCGACGGCCATGCGCCACTCGTCGGGGAGCCAACAGCTGCCCGCCTCGGTGTGTATGACCCGCGCCAGGAGCAAAAGCTCGGAATAGTCAACGCGCGCAAGGCCGAGGCCGAGCGCGTCCAATTTTTCGTCCCTCAGGCGAGCCCAGCGCTCGCCGGCGGCGTTATCGCCGGACGCCGCCGCGTCTATCATCAGCGCGCCGTAGTCCGCCTCCCATTCCGCCCGCGCGCCCACGCCCAGCGAGCAGGCGAGGCAGAAGCAGGCAAGGATGCTCATAGCTTTTCTCATAAGCCGTACCTCCTTTCAAAGGCCCGGCCATTATAGCCCCGCCCCGGCGCGAAAAAGCGCGCCTCTTGCGGCGCGGGCGGCGGCATGGTAAAATGCTTCCATAAGGGGTGATTTTTCGTGCTCAACCTGCTTTATGATTACATACAGCGCAGCCTGCCCGAGGACGGCCGGCTGCACACCGCCGCCGGGCTCGCCAAAAAGGTCTCGCCGGAGGGACGGCTGCTGCCCTTTTACGGCAACACGCTTGTGTTCCTCCTGCCGGAGGGCGTGAGGTCCGCCCTGGCGCGGCTCCGCGACGGGATCTATGCCGCCGCGCCGGAGCTTTTTGCGGAAAGGCTGCGCGAGGAGAGCTTCCACGTAACGCTGCACGACCTCGCGAACAGCGCGGACCCGGCTGAGGCCGGGGCGCTCATGCCCGGGGCGGCCGCGAGGGCGCGGGAGATACTGCGCCGCTTCGGCCCGTTCGGGCCCATCGCCATGCGCGGCACCTGGACCTTCAACATGGTGAACACCAGCATAGTCCTCGGCCTCGAGCCGTGCTGCGCGCCCGGCCATGAGCGGCTCTCCGCGCTCTATGAGGCGCTCGAGGGCGCGGTAAGGCTCGGCTACGCGCTCACGCCGCACGTAACCCTCGCCTATTTCCGCCCCGGCGAATACGGCCCGGAGCTCACGGGCCGCCTCCGCGCCGCCCTCGGCCCCGCGCCGATAGAGCTGGAGCTCCGTGAGGAAAACCTTGTGCTGCAGCGCTTTACGGACATGAACAGCTATTTTACCGAGACGTAAGAAAAGGAGGGGGCGGCGCCCCCTCCTTATTCCCTGCCCCAGCCGTCGAGCGGCAGGCGCTGCATCGCGCCGAACACCTTGTCCTTTATATCCGGGTAGTCTGCCTGCAGGCGCTTTATAAGCGCCTTTATCTCCGCGCGCTTGCTCTCCTTGTCCTCCGGGCAGGTGGTGGGGACTATGGGCAGGCCCTCGCCGCGCGCAAAGCCGGCTATGGTGCCCTCGCCGAGGTAGAGCATGGGGCGTATCTGCGTTACGTCCGCGCGGGACATATAGGTCATGGGCTTGAAGCAGGCGATCTGCCCCGTGAACAGCAGGTTCATCAAAAAGGTCTCCACCGCGTCGTCAAAGTGGTGGCCGAGCGCGAGCTTGCCGCAGCCGCGAACCTTTATGGCGTCGTTGAGCGCGCCGCGGCGGAGCTTGGCGCAGAGCGAGCAGGGGTTATCCTCCCGCCGGACGTCAAAGACTATCTCGCGTATGTCGCTTTTTATTATTGTATACGGTATCTCCCGCGCCGCGCACCACTCCGCGACAGGCGCAAAATCCATGCCCTCAAAGCCGAGGTCTATGGTTATTGCCTCTATCTCAAAGCGCGAGGGGTGATAGCGCCGCAAATGCGCGAGCGCGGCCAGCAGCGCCATCGAATCCTTCCCGCCCGAAACGCCGACGGCCACTCGGTCGCCGGGCATGAGCATGCCGTAGTCGTCCGCGCAGCGGCGGACAAAGCCTGTAAAGCGGTTCAAGTCCATTTTTCTCCCCCGGAAATTTAAAAATCAGAATCGAGAATACGCGAGCATGCGAGAGCATACGCGAGCATAATCGAGATAGTGCCGTATTAATCAAATTTGGTGTTGACAAGGCCGCGCGCGGGTGGTATAAATTTATAGCGCGCTGAAGGTATTTTACGTGCCGGCGCCCCTTTTGTCAAAGTTTTTATCTTATATAACTGGAGGCACACGAAATGTCCACTACCATGGTTAAGAAGGACGACGTCGTCCGCAAGTGGTACGTACTCGACGCTGCCGGCAAGCCCCTGGGCAAGACCGCCGCTCTCGCGGCCGACCTGCTCCGCGGCAAGCTCAAGGTCGACTACACCCCGCACGTTGACTGCGGCGACTATGTCATCGTCATCAACGCCGAGAAGGCCGTCCT
>CALWYQ010000188.1 GCA_944385815.1 uncultured Oscillospiraceae bacterium
GCAATTCTGTGTTACACAGAAGCAAAAGACGTTATAACCCGATGAAGGAATTCATATTTAGCATGGACGAATTCGGCAGAGCGTGGATGGCGCTCCCAGAGGAGACCCGGAGCCTGCTCGCCGGGAAATACTTATTGGGCCTGAGCGACGCCGAATTGGCCGAGCAGTACGGCTGCAGGCCCGACAGCATCAGGATGAAGCTGACAAGGGCAAGACGTCAGGCCCTGAAAATCCTGCGGGAAGGGGGAATCGGCTTTGAACCGGCATGAACAGCTCGTAGATAACTATGAGGACGCATTGTTCGCCCTGTTTATGGAGAAAGCGGCCGAATACGAAGGCGCAAGGCTGCTTGAGGAATTGGAGGAGGCGGATGGCGGCGGCTCCGTTGAGGTGCCTCCCGAGCTGGACAGGCGCTGCCTTCGCACCATCCGGCGGGCCGGAGCAAAGCGCAGGCTGAAACGTCTGGCCGGGGGCGCATCCAAGGCTTTCGCCAGGGCTTCTATTGCGGCAATGCTCGCCCTGATACTGTTTACCTCCGCCTATGCCGCGATACCGGAGGTGAGGACGGGGACCCTGAAGCTCCTGATTTCCATCTCCGGCCCTGAAACCACCCTGACCCTGACCGAAGGCCCCGAGGAGCCGGTGATTGAGCCGAATGCGGACGTCGATTTGGGAGGGTACAAGCTGACATATATCCCGGACGGCTTTGAGCCCGCCGGCGAGGGCGTGACCGATAAAACGCAATTTGCCCTCTACAAGAACGGCGGCAGCTCCTTCGCCGTGCAGATATTGGACGCAAACAACGCGCAGCACAGCCTTGACACGGAAAACGCGGACTCGGTAGAGGTGATTTCAGTCCACGGCTGGGACGGCCTGAAAATCGACAAGGGTGATCGCTGCATCATAACATGGGCGGATCTGGATAACCTGCGTTTTATCAGCGTCATATGCGAGAAGCTGGGCGAGGGCGAGGCCCTGTCGATTGCCCGCTCCCTTACGGCGGAAGGGGCGGGTGATATCAATTGAAGCTGGCGCGAGCTCTGCTTTTGCTGCTCTGCCTGCTTTTTCTCGCGGCGCCGGGCTGCGGGATTACTGAAACTGACGTGGAGAGCCCGCCCGCCGCGTCAGCCGCGCCGCCTGAGGAAACCGGCCCGGCCCGGACGCCGGATGAGGGCGGAGTGGACTTTCGCATACTGTACAGGGGCTTTACCGCCATAGGCCTTGAGGACACGGACGCATATGCGCGCTTTAGCTCCGTCGGGACCTGTATAATAGAGGATGAGGATGCGTGGCAGGATTTTATGGGCAGCTTCTGCCCGGGCATCTGGTACTTTGAAGAATTCAGCTTCGGCCAAGACCTGCTCGTTGCGTCCATAAGGACGCTTGCACGGCCGCTCATGGCTGATCTGCCCCCGGTCGAGGCTGTAATATTTGACGAAAACGGTTATCTTAAGTTCCAATACTCCCCGGACCCCGGCGAACGGGTCTACGCCCTGAATACCGCCGGCACGACCCACTTCGCCATTACCATTGCCGTAATAAGCCGCAAGGACCTGCCCGGAACCCCATGCAACACAACATACCGCCCCCAACCCGAATAATCCGGTACAGCTGCCCAAGCGGCGAAGTCACCGGCAAGCGCATGGCGCCCGGGAGTTCCGGTCAATAACCGGCGGAGAGCTGTACCCGCGCGACCTTATCCCATGTCCTTTCCCGAGCTGCCTGAGCAGGCGCGCGGTGAGATCTCGCGCGGGTACCGGCCGCGCCGGGGCCCCGGCGCAACAGATATTCCTCCAGCATGATCTCACGACCTGTTTCTCCGGGATCGGATCGGGTTTTGCCTGTGCTGGCCGTGGGGAAACAGAGAGAAGGCAGGAGACGGGCGCCTCCTGCCTTCTGCGGTGTTTTTGTCAGGCCAGCGACGCGCCCAGCTCGCGGCAGGACGCCAAAGCGTCATCGTCCGGGGCATCGTTGCAGATTACGCTCTCGCAGGCCAGATCGGCGCCGTCGGCCCTGCACCGGGCTTCCCAATTGCGCATCCACTCGCCGCCGCCCCAGCCGTAGGAGCCGAACAGGGCGATGCTCTTTCCGCGCAGCTTTCCCTCGCAGGCGGTGAACATGGGCTCGAACTCGCTCTCCTCCAGCTGCTCCGACCCCATGGACGGGCAGCCGAAGGCGATGGCGGAGCACTCGCCGGCCTGCTCCGGCGAGAACTCCGCGGCAGTGAGTATAGACACCTCGGCGCCCCTGGCCCTGGCGCCTTCGGCCACCGCCGCGGCCATGGCCTCGGTGTTTCCCGTGCCGCTCCAATACACAACTGCAACCTTACTCATAAAACTCAAGCTACCTTTCTTTCCGGATTTTGTTATGGTGGAAACATCAACCAGCCACGGTGAGCTGCTCGATGGATTTCCCTTTCTGCCACTGGCGGGAGTAGATTTTGCTGCACTTCTCGTATTTCTCAAAGATGGTTCTGGCCGCCTGCTCATCGCCGTAGACCTTCCAGCAGCCCACGCATTTGGAATTGGACGCCCGATTGCAGATGAAGCCCAGCACATCCTCCGGGGGATAGCTCAAAAACAGGCCGATCTCATGGGGGAATTCCCCCTCGCTCCGGAGCCGGCGGATCAGGCGGACTACGCAGCCGTTGGGATTTTCCGGCACATAGCCGTATTCCATAAGCAGCGCTCTGGCGCGGTGATCGGCCAGATCTCTCTCCAGCGCGTTGGGACGGTAGGCATAGATCAAGGCGCGGCCTTTACGGACCCGAAGCGGCAGGATGCGGATGCCCTTGGGCACCAGCTTCTTGTTCAGGCGGCGCAGTTCTTTCGTCAGTTCTTCCCGGTCGAGGCAGGCGCAGGAAAAGAGGTTCCCCGT